>NZ_JACHYG010000001.1:0-304420 GCF_014192635.1 Pseudomonas sp. Tn43 | reverse complement strand
CACAAGCTCCAGTCAAACAAGCTCCCGCCACGCCATCGTGCAAATCCCCCTCTCATCCCATCGAACCACCCACCCACTACCCAAGTAGCATTCGTCCCCGCCCGCAGGCTTCGTACACTCGTGCCTCATACAGGCGCACCGGCGAGGGGCGAGCAATGGAGCAGGTTCAGAACGACGGAGTGGTCAGCGCCATGTCCCAGGCCACCGATGCCCAGCAAGCGGCGCAGGATCTGGCGCGACAACTCTTGCATCCGCATTTGGGCTTTGTGCTGTTCTTCTGCTCCGCCGAGTACGACTTACAGGCGCTGGGCCAGGCCTTGCAGGAAAGTTTCGGCGGCATCCGGCTGGTGGGTTGCACCAGCGCCGGGGAAATCACCCCCCAAGGTTATGGCCGCAGTTGCGTGACGGCGGTGGGCTTCGATCATCGGCACTTTTCCATCTCCACCGAACTGATCGACGAGATGGAGCATTTCAGCCTGATCGATGCCCAGCAAATGGTCGAACGACTGGTCAGTGGCTGTCGCAGCAACACCTTGGCGCCGATCAAGGGCAACAGCTTTGCCCTGACCCTGCTCGATGGCCTGTCCAGTCGTGAGGAAATGGTTCTCGCAGCCCTGAGTGCGGCGCTGGGCGACATTCCGCATTTCGGCGGTTCGGCCGGCGACGACAACTACCTGACCCACACCCACGTGTATTTCGGCGGCGAGTTTCACAGTGGCGCGGCGGTGGTGGTGCTGGTCAATACCTGGCTGGACTTCGAAGTCTTCACCACCCACCACATCCTGCCCAGGGCCGAGAAACTGGTAGTCACCGCTGCCGACAGCGCCTCGCGCCGGGTGTTCGAGCTGAATGCCGAACCCGCCGCCGAAGAGTACGCCCGGCACATCGGCGTGGCGGTAGCCGACCTCGATTATCGGGTCTTTGCCGCACACCCGTTGGCGGTGCGCATCAACGATCAGTATTACGTGCGGGCGATCCAGCAGGTTCATCCGGACCTGAGCCTGAGTTTCTACTGCGCAGTGGAAAACGGCATCGTCCTCACCGTCATGACCCCCGGCCCCATGCTGCCGAATCTGCAAAACCTGTTCGACGGTTTGCAGGAGCGTCTCGGGGACCTGTTGCTGACCATCGGCTGCGATTGTTTTCTCAGGCGTCTGGAACTGGAAGACGGCGGCAATCTCGAGCAGATCGGCGGGTTTTTGCGGGATCAGCGGGTGATGGGTTTCAACACCTACGGAGAACAGTTCAATGGCATGCACATCAACCAGACCTTCACCGGGGTTGCCATTGCCCGAGGCCGAACCCCTGGACAGCGCTGACCTTCAGGCGCAAATCGCCAGCCTGCGCCGCGAAAACCACAAATTGCAGCGCATCAATGGCGCGCTGATCGAGCGCATCGAATCCGGCATCACCCGCGGTAACGACCCGTATGCGGCGTTCCAGCATTCGGTGGTGCTGGCCGAACAGGTGCGTGAGCGCACCGATGCCCTGAACCAGGCCATGGCCGAACTCAAGGCGGGCAATCATTTGCTCAGCGAAGCGCGGCTGCGGGCCGAAACGGCCCATCAACACTTGATCGACGCCATCGAAAGCATCTCCGACGCCTTTGTGCTGTTCGATGCCAAGCAGCGGATCGTGCTGTTCAACAGCCGCTTCAAGGCGTTCTGGGGCAACAGTCGGGTGCGGATCAACGCCGGCATGCGCTTGCGCGAGGTCAAGCGGCTCATGACCGCGACCGGACTGTTCAGCGAAGAACCCCGTGGGCATGCCGACGAAAACCTGCTCTATCGCCTGCACAACGGGCGCTGGCTGCAAGTCAGCGAACGGCCGACCCAGGAAGGCGGGCGGGTGATTCTGTTCACTGACATCACCGACGTCAAACTCAGCGAAACCCTGCGCCGTGAACAGGCCGTGGCGCAGAAGTCGCACTTGTTGCAACGGGCGGTCGACAACCTGTCCCAAGGCGTGGCGATGGTCAACGCCGAGGGCATTCTGGAACTGTGGAACCGGCGCTTCCTGGAACTCAGCGGCCTGGCCCCGGTGGCGGCCCATCGACCGTTCGCCGAGGTGATTGCCGACAGCGAATTGAACCTGCTGACCCCAGCCAGTCGCGATCAAAACGGGCGGCACGTGCAGGAATGCGAGCAGCGCCTCTACGATGGCCGGGTGCTGGAAATCCGCACCCATCCGTTGCCCACCGGCGGTTTCGTCAACACCTTCACCGACATCACCGAACGCTACCAGCACGCCGAAGCCCTCAGCGAAAGCGAGCGCTGGATTCGCCTGATCACCGACCATGTGCCGGCGCTGATTGCCTACCTGAATGCCGATCTGGTTTATGAATTCACTAACAAGGTCTATGAAGAATGGTACTGCTGGCCCCGGGGCGTGATGCTCGGGCAGAGCCTGCGCGAAGTTCACAGCGAGCAACATTACCAGCGCCTGGAAGCCTACGTGGCCCGGGCCCTGGCCGGCGAGAGCGTGACCTTCGAGTTTGCTGAAACCAACATCAACAATCAGGAGCGCTACATGCTGCGCTCCTACGTGCCCAATCGCCTGGCCACCGGAGAAGTGGTGGGGATTTTCGTGTTGATCCGTGACATCACCGAGCGTCGCCGCACCGCCGAGGCGTTGCATCAGGCCTATCAGAACCTTGAATTGCGGGTGCGCGAACGCACCACCGAACTGACGACTCTCAATGACCAATTACTGCGTGAAATCGACGAACGCCGCCGGGTGGAATCACGCTTGCGCGAGGCCAAGCTCGAGGCCGAGCAGGCCAACCTGTCGAAGACCAAGTTTCTCGCAGCGGTCAGTCACGACCTGCTGCAACCGCTGAATGCTGCGCGGCTGTTTACCAGCGCCTTGCTCGAACGCCGGGAGCCGGTGGCCAACGAAACGCTGGTGCGCAACGTGAGCAATTCCCTGGAAGACGTGGAAAACCTGCTGGGTACGCTGGTGGACATTTCCAAACTCGATGCCGGGGTGATCAAGGCGGATATTGCGCCCTTTGCCCTGAGCGAACTGCTGGAAAACCTCGCCGCCGAATACACCCAAGTGGCCCGCAGCGAAGGCCTCGAGCTGCATTTCATCCCGTGTTCGGCGCTGGTGCGCAGTGACATTCAGTTGCTCGCGCGGATCCTGCGTAATCTGCTGAGTAATGCCATTCGCTACACCTACAGTGGGCGTGTGGTGCTCGGTTGCCGACGTCATCATCAGCGGTTGACCATTGAAGTCTGGGACAGCGGCATGGGCATTGCTGAAAACCGTCTGGAGGAGATTTTTCAGGAGTTCAAGCGCGGTGACGTGCAGCGTCCCGATCAGGATCGCGGTTTGGGGCTGGGCCTGGCGATCGTGGAGAAAATCGCGCGCATTCTCGGCCACCGGATTCACGTGCGTTCGTGGCCGGGCAAGGGCTCGATGTTTTCCGTCGAAGTGCCGTTGAGTGCCACGGCGCCCAAGGCGTTGCCGAACCTGCTGATGAGCGAACCGATGCTCGAGCGCCTGCGCGGTGCGCGGGTGTGGGTGCTGGACAATGACGCGGCGATTTGCGCGGGAATGCGCACCTTGCTTGAAGGTTGGGGGTGCCGGGTGATCACGGCGCTGTCGGAAGAAGACCTGGCGCGGCAAGTGGATAATTATCACGACGAAGCCGACCTGCTGATCGCCGACTATCACCTGGATGATGAGCAAAATGGTGTCGATGCCGTGGCCCGGATCAACGCCCGTCGTGCTTCAGCGATCCCGGCGATGATGATCACCGCCAACTACAGCAACGAACTCAAACAGCAAATCCGCGAACTGGGCCACACCCTGATGCACAAACCGGTGCGGCCGATGAAACTCAAGACGGCGATGAGTCATTTGCTGGGTCGGCCTTGAGTTTTCTGGTGTTTGTCTGATCGCTCCCACGCCCTGCGTGGGAATGCAGCCCGGGACGCTCTGCGTCTCTTCCAGAGCCGAACGCGGAGCGTCCGTTGAGGCATTCCCACGCAGCGCGTGGGAACGATCATCAACGCCGCAAATACGACCCGAAATCAATATCCCCGGCACTCAAAATCGCCTGCACCCGATTGTGCACATTGAGTTTGCGCAATATCGCCGAGACGTGGGCCTTGACCGTGGTTTCGGCGATTTCCAGGGTGTAGGCGATCTGCTTGTTCGATTCGCCCTTGGTCATGCGCTCAAGCACCAACAACTGCTTGCGGGTCAGCGCCTGGAGTAATTCGGGCGGGAAGCTCGGGGTGTCATTCATCCGGCGATGAGTGCTGCTTTTCTGCGTGCGGATAATGTCCGGCGGCAGGTACACATTGCCATTGAGAATCTGCTGGATGGCGTCGGTCATCTGCACCCGTGGCGACGACTTGGTAATGAAGCCCACCGCGCCATAAGTGATGGCTTGCAGCACGATTTGCTTGTCCTGCTCGGCCGAGACGATCACCACCGGAATGGTCGGCGCCTCGTTGCGCAGGTTGATCAGGCCATTGAGGCCGTGCATGCCAGGCATGTTCAGGTCAAGCAGGATCAGGTCCAGGTCATCGTGTTCCTGGGTCAGGGCCAGGGCGCTGTCGAGGTCGGCGGTTTCCATGACCTCGCTGCCGGGGAAACCGTCGCTGATGACGTTATGAATGGCTTCGCGAAACAGCGGGTGATCGTCGGCAATCAAAATTTTGTACATGGCCTTTCACCTCATTATTTTTGATCCGGGTGTGGCTACAACACGCAAGCGCTCACGTCAGGGAAAGGGCTCGGGCTTTGCCTGCGTCACGGGCAGATTCGCCGCTTGCCAGGCATCCAGTCCGTCGCGGTACCAATACAGTGTTTTATAGCCTATGGACGCGGCGCGTTTTACCGCGTTCCAGCTCAACCAGCAATCGGAGCGGCAGTAAAAGACCAACGGTCGCCTCAGGTCGCCCGCCGTCAATTGCTGCAGGTGACGCACGAAATAGTCCTGCCAGGGGGGCGTCAGGTCACCGTCACCGGTATTGGCCAGCCAATGGCTGCCGGGCAGGTTTTCATGGGGTTCGTCTTCGATGAAACGCCCTTGCAGCCACTGCCGGCGGTAGACATCGATCAGCAGCGGCGGGGGCGTCTGCTTGAGCAGGTTTTGCAGGGTCGGCGTGTCGATGATACTCGCGCCCTGGAGTTGAGTCGGGGTCGGGCTGCGGTACAGACCGATGCGATAACCCTCGGCGGAAAACAGCGCTGTTTCAGCCTGCGCCGCGCCCAGCAACAGGCTCAGCGACAGCGCGGCGAGAGAAGGGCACAGCAGAACACGTCGTGCACGGGGCATGGGGTTCAGTCCTTATAGTTATGAACCCATTACATGCCAGTAGCGGTGCATTGTGAATGCGACGATAGACAGGAAAACCAGTACTAAAGTAGTAATTTTGTGCTGGATTGCCGGATATTGATCGTTCCCACGCGGAGCGTGGGAACGATCGGGTCGGAGCTGTCAGTTGGTTTTGCGCAGCGCCGCATGCTGCGGGTTGAAGGTGAGTACCGCCAGCAGTGCGAACACCAGCGTCAGCCCCACGCATACTGCCAGCGCAACCGGATTGAAACGTTCATACAGCGCAAACCGCACCAGTTCCACCGCATGAGTAAAGGGGTTCAAGGCGCACAGCCAATACAACCACTCGCTGGACTCGCGCATTTTCCATAGCGGATACAGCGCCGACGACAGGAAGAACAGCGGGAAGATCACGAAATTCATCACCCCGGCAAAGTTCTCCAGCTGGCGGATGGCGTTGGACAGCAACAGGCCCAGCGCGCTGAGCATCAATGCCACCAACAGCAACGCCGGCAGTGCCAGCAACAAACCCATGGCCGGCGGTTGCACGCCGTACACCCAGGCAATCGCCAGAAAGGCATACACCTGCAACAGCGAAATCAGCGACGTCGCCAGCAACTTGCTGCACAGCAGAAACGTCCGGGGCAGGGGGCTGGTCAGCAAGACGCGCATGCTGCCCATCTCCCGGTCGTAGACCATCGACAGCGAACCTTGCATGCCGTTGAACAACAGGATCATGCAGGCCAGACCCGGGATGATGTAAACCTCGTAGGGAATATAAGTGTCGTAGGGCTCGATGATGGCGATGCCGAGCGCCGCGCGAAAACCGGCGGCGAACACCAGCAGCCACAGCAGCGGCCGCACCAGTGCGCTGAGAAACCGCGTGCGCTGCAACACGAAACGCAGCCATTCACGCAGCACGATACCGCTGAAACATTGCCAATAAGCGTTCATCCGACGATTGCTCCTGAAGGGGCCGGGGTGGTCAGGCGAGCGAAGGCCGAACCGAGGTCGCCGCCATGTTCCAGGCTCAGGGCATCGGCCTGTCCGCTGGCCACCAAGCGGCCTTGATGCAGGATCAGCAAGTCGTCGCTGGGCTGCACCTCATCCAGCAAATGAGTGGTCCAGAGCACGCTGATCGTGTGCTCCCGGCACAGGCTGCGGATGTGTTGGTTGAGCGCCAGGCGACTGGCCGGATCGAGGCCAACGCTGGCCTCATCGAGCAGCAACAGGCTTGGCTCATGCAGCAACGCGCGGGCGATCTCCACCCGCCGACGATGGCCGCCATTGAGTTCGCGTACTCGTTCGCCCCGGCGCTCGGTCAAGGTCTGGCGCGCCAGTTCGGCGTCGACCCGTAGCTCGGACTGGCGCCGGGACAAGCCATGCAATGCGGCGTGGTAACGCAGGTTTTGCTCGACGCTGAGGTCCAGATCCAACGTGCTTTGCTGGAACACCACGCCCAATTGCTTCAGCGCCGCACGTGCCGAAGTGCGCAAGGAGCAACCACCCACCCGAATATCACCGCACTGCACATCGTAAAGCCGGGTGAGCAGGGCAATCAGCGTCGATTTGCCCGCGCCATTCGGTCCGAGCAACGCCGCAAAACGCCCGGGTGCCAGGTTGAAACTCACCTGACGCAAGGCCTCCCGCGCGCCGTAAGCGAAACTCAGGTCGCTGACTTCAAGGGCATTCATGGCGTCACCACCACGCCCCACGGATAGCGCCCGACCTTCACCGATTTGCTGACTTTGAGGCTGTCGACATCGATCACCGACACGTCGCCACTGACGCCATTGGTGGCCAGCAGTTGCTTCTGATCCGGGGTGAACGACATTTGCCAGACCCGCCGGCCCACTAGCAGATAATCAAGGACCTCGAAGGTCTTGGCGTCGATCACCGCCACATGATTGGCCGGGCCGAGGGCGACGAAACCGTATTTGCCATCGGCGCTGAGTTTGACCCCAACCGGCTGAACCTTGTCCGGGTGTACGCCTTTAATCTGGAACGTCAGGGTCTTGAGGACCTTGCGGCTGGCGACGTCGAGAATCGTCACAGTGCCGCCGATTTCCGCCGAGGCCCACAGCTGCGAGCCATCGGGATTGAATTCGACGAAACGCGGCCGCTGATCGACCAGGGTGTTGTCGGCCAGGGTCTGGGTGCTGGTGTCGATCCAGTGCAGCATGTTGGTGGTTTCACTGGTGTTCACCGCCCACTTGCCGTCGGGGCTGACGGCCATGCCTTCAGGCTCGACGCCGACGCTGATCTGCCCGAGCACTTTGGAGGTTTCGGTGTCGATCACCGTCACCAGCGCATCGTCCTCGTTGGAGACGTACAGCCAGCGGTTGTTGGGGTGCAAGGCGAATTGCTCGGGGTCTTTGCCCGAAGGCAGTTCCTTGATGATCTTGCGCGTGGCGATGTCCATCACCTGGACCCGGTCCGAATCGCTGGCGCAGATGTACAGCAACTTGTTGTCGTGGGACAGCAACAGGCCGCGCGGGCGCTGGCCGACAGGCAAGGTGTCGGTGACTTGCAGGGTCTGCATATCGATCAGGCTCAGGCTGTTGTCCTTTTCGTTGGAGACCCAGGCGGTACTGGCAGCGACATGCCCGGCGGCGAGCAGCAGGGCGCAGGAGAGCAGGGTGCGGCGCATGGCGGATTCCTTCTTGTTGTTGTCGTGAAAAAAGGATCAGAGAAAGCGGCAGCGGACCTCGGCTTTGTCGTAACCCAGGCTGTCCATTTCGTTGACGGGGTGCAGGAAACCGTCTTGCGGCGAGGTGCTGACCAGCGCCCTGGGTTGCACGATGGGGATCGGCTGGCGCAACTGACCGTTCCACGGCCGATAACTGAGCTTGCGACCTTTGAAGCCGTCCAGCGGTAATTGATCGCTGATTTCAAGCGTGCGAATCGCCATGGCATCGGTCTGGCGCAGCTTGCCCACCGCACTGGCGATGCTGCGTACGGCCATCCAGGCGGCGAAATCCCGGTCATTCATCCAGCGCCCGGCCAGGGCTTCGAAGCGTTTCTGCAACTGCGCGGCACCGAAGGTTTCCACGGTCTTGTGCCAGCCCACCGGGGTCAGGCCCTGGGTGCCGGCGACCGGCCGTGGGTACCAGGTCTGGTAGGGCACGTATTCGCCAAAGTCGCCGCGTTCATCGGCCACCAGCACCACGTCGTACTCGGCGGTCTGGGTGAACAGCGGCATGTCGGCCTGGGCGCTGCGGCGCTGATCGTTATCGAAACTCCAGGCTTTCTCCGCCACCAGTTGCAGGCCGAAGCGCTTGGCCGCCCGGCGCAGGGCGGCGGCATAGGCTTGATCGTCCGCGGTCGGGCCGACGATCAGCAGTGCCCGCTGCCATTTGCGCAGCACCAGAAATTGCGCCAACGCATCGGCCAGCATCACGCGGCTTGGCAGGCTGTGCAGCACGTTCGGCAAGCAATCGGTGCTGCGCAGGCTGTCATCCGGGCTGCCGGCATTGAACAGCAGGCTGTCGGGTAGCACCGCGCTGAGCCGGCGCAGCGTTTGCGCCGGAGCATTCACCACAAACAGGCGCAGGCCTTGTTCATGCTGGGCTTTGGCCGCTTCGATCAACGCATCCGGATGGTCGACGCTGGCGCTGACCAGGCTGTAGCTGTGATTGAGAAAGCGCCCGGTACTGTTGCTATCGGCGATTGCCAGTTCGGCACCGCGCAGGCCGGCATCGGTCGGTTCGGGGATGACGTTCGACAGCAACGGGCCGGGATCGGGGCGATAGCCCAGGTAACCGATCTGCACCTGCAGCGGCGCATCCGTCGCCTGAACCTGAGTCGCCACCCCGGCGGCGCAGGCAATCGCCAACAGGTAGATCAAGGCATAAGGGGCGAGCTGGCGCATAAAGGCACTCCATCACTGGTAGCGTCAGCATAGGAACCCTGGACGGGGGGGGAAATATGCAGAAAGTACCGATGGGCCAGTACCAAGGTAGTAACTCTCCCCGGGCGGCGCGGTTTTAGCATGGTCTTCAGCGGCCATCATTCAAGGGGGAGATTGACCATGCGAATTCTCAAGGCACTGCTCCTGCCGTTTTTACTGATCCTGACCCTGATCGGCGTCGACAAGCTGCATGGCGCCCAACCCGTATTCATTGGGCCCGCGCCACAAGCCCTACTACCAAGGGAGTAGGTCGCGGCCACCAAAGCAGCATGGGGTTGGCGCAAAGCCGTTCCTAAGATGGGTGCCATAGCCTCTTCAAAGAGGTTTTGCGTGCAATCTTGAGGGCAGAACAATGACAACAAAACGCAACGCCTTGCTCGTTGCCGGACTGCTGGCCGGTTTCATCAACGCAGGCGCCGTCTGGGCCCACGGCAACGTGGTACCCCAAGCCATCGAAACCCAGGGACTGACCCCGATCAAGGATGCCGGTGTGCAAGTCGATGCCGATGGTTGGGCGGCGGCGAACCCTTACCGCTCTTCCCCGGAGCGCGAAAAAGCCGTGCAAATCGGCTCTTCGGCCTACAACCAGAACTGCGCGGCCTGTCATGGCCTGGAAGCCAAGTCCGGCGGCATCGCCCCGGACTTGCGCATGCTCGACGCCGACGAGGCCGGTGATGAATGGTTCGTCGAACGCGTGCGCCATGGCGCCGTGCGTGACGGCCGGGTGTACATGCCGAAGATGGCTGATTACCTGAGTCAGGAAGCCTTGTGGGCGGTACGCACCTACCTGGACAGCGTGCGCGTCGAGGAGTGACCCATGCGTTTGCTCGCGGTGTTGATCAGTGTTGTGTGGCTGTGTTGCCAGGCAGCACAGGCGCAGGTCCGTACCTATGACGAAATGATCGCCGCCGCCGAGCTGAAAGTCGCGGTGTACAAGGACTTCGCGCCCTACAGCTTTGAGAGCGCAGGCGAGGCTCGCGGGGTCGATGTCGAACTCGCCCAGGCCCTGGCCAAGGCCATGGGGGTACGTCTGAAGCTGATCTGGGCACCCGCCGGGGAAAAGCTCGATGACGACCTGCGCGATTACATCTGGCGGGCCAGTCAGTTGCACAATCAGCAACTGGCCGACCTGATGATGCGCGTGCCCTACGATCGCGATTACGCACTCAAACGCAATGAACTGGGTGAGCTGGAAAACGGCCATGTGGTGATGTTCGGGCCGTACCAGACCGAACAATGGCAAGTGGCCTATGACCGCCGTCGACTGGACTCAGTGGCCAGCGTCGCGGTGTTCCAGCAACACCCGATCGGCGTCGAAGTCGACAGCGTGCCGTCGTTTTACCTGACCTCGGTGTTCAACGGCATGCTCGCCGCCAAGACCCATCATTACCCGGGCGTGCCCCAGGCGTTTGCCGCGATGAAGGCCGGTGAAGTCGACGCGGTCATGGCCATGCGCGGCGAGATCGACTGGCAAGTTCATCAGGCCGCCGACCCGCAAGTGGCGCTGGCGCAAAACGCCTACCCGAACATGGGCAAACAGCTTTGGGAGATCGGCATGGCGGTGCATGAAAGCAACCGGCAACTGGCCTACGCCGTGGAAGAGGCGCTGGAAGTATTGATTCGCGAGGGCTCGGTGAAAGCCATTTATGCCCGTTACGGCCTGCGGTATGACGTGCCTGAGATGTATCAATAGTGAACTGGCGAGCGAGTTGCCTGTTGGCCTGGTGGTTGCCGTTGGCCGCGAACGCGGTTGACGTCGAGCCGGGTAAAGACCCGGTGCCGTCGGTGATGTGGGCGTTCTATCACAAGCAAATGCTCGGCGACGCACCGTTCGTGTTCGACGAGCGGGTCAAGTTGCTCGCGCCGCCATTTGCCGAAGACGCCCGGCAAGTGCCATTGGAAATCGACGCTCGGGCGTTCAAGGGCGACGTGGTGCGCATCCTCGCCTGGGCGGAGCTCAATCCGCTGCCGAAAATCGTCGACTTCGAACCCTTGACCGGCGTGCTGCCGTGGCTGTCGATCCGCATTCGCGTTGAACAGGCCACGCCGCTGCGTGCGGCGGTACTGACCCGCGACGGGCTGTGGCATGTCGGCTCGACCCTGATCGATGCGGCAGGCGGCGGTTGCACCGCGCCAAGCGTGGTGCGTACGCAAGCGGGTTGGGAGGAGCATATCGGCGAAATGCTGGGTGGCCGTTATCCCCGTGGCGAGTTCAGTCGCGTGCGTTTGCAGGTCTCGCATCCGATGGACAACGGCATGGTCAGCGGTATTCCGGAGTTCTTCATCAATCACGCCGAGTTGCGCGATCAAAACGATCAATTGCTGGCGCGCCTGGAGTTGTTCCCGGCGGTCAGCGAAAACCCCAATCTGGCGTTCGATATCGAAGGGGCAGGGCAGACGCGCCTGGTGCTGCGCGACAACAGCGGCAATCAATTCGATGCGGCCATTCCCTGACAAGGAGCGAGTGATGCGCTGGATGCTGCTGTTGTTCATCAGTCTGAGCCTGTCGGCCCTGGCCGATCCCGATTACGCACTCAAGCCCCGGCAGATCGCCGAAGACACTTGGTTGCTGGAAGGCAGCACCGACAACTTTGCCAAGAGCAATGGCGGCAATATCGTTAACACTGCGTTCATCGTCACCGAACAGGGCGTGGTGGTCATCGACACCGGGCCGTCGAAACGCTATGGCCAGGCCCTGCGCAAAGCGATTGCGGCAACCACCGATAAACCGGTGATCCAGGTGCTGCTGACCCATCACCATCCTGATCATGTGTTGGGCAATCAGGCTTTCACCGACGTGCCAATTGGTGCCTTGGCCGGTACCACCGAACTGTTGCGACAGCAGGGTGATGCCATGGCCGAGAACATGTATCGGCTGGTGGGTGACTGGATGCGCGGCACCGAAGTGGTGTTGCCGACGCAACGGCTGACGCCAGGCGTGCACAGTTTTGGGAACCACGATCTGCGCCTACTGAGTCTGGGTGGGCACACCGGCGCGGATCTGGCTATTCTCGACCAGAAAACCGGCGTGTTGTTTGCCGGGGATCTGGTGTTTTATCAACGCGCCCTGACCACGCCCAATAGCCCTGGGCTGTCGGTGTGGCTGGCGGACATCGCGACCCTGCAGGGCTTGCCGTGGACGCTGATCGTCCCTGGCCATGGGCCGGTGGCCACGGATACAAAACCGTTCGAGCAGATGCACGATTATCTGACCTGGCTGGACCAACTGATGCGCGATGGCGCGGCCCATGGCAGCGACATGGCCGAGATGATCCGCAGCCCCATCCCTGAACGTTTCGCCGGGATCAGCCTGAGTCGCTATGAGCTGATCCGCAGCGTCAGCCATTTGTACCCGCGTTATGAACGGGGGCAGATGAGGCGGGTGGATTCGGGCCAGCATTGATGATCGTTCCCACGCTCCCGCGTGGGAATGCAGCCCGGGACGCTCCGCGTCCCTTCGGAGCCGAACGCGGAGCGTCCGTTGAGGCATTCCCACGCAGAGCGTGGGAACGATCAGTCATCACAAAATCCGCGACCGACCCGGTACTAAGGAACTAGCAATCTCCGCACTGCGGGCAATTGTTGCAAGGACGGCGGCGTCCAAGAATCTGCACCAGACCGGGAAAATTCCCCGGGTATAACAAAAACCGCAGAGGCAGCCGTCATGACCCAACCCGCACGTCGCCAACCCTTCGTTTTGAGCCTGCTGCTCAGTGCCATGCTGTTGTCTGGCCAGGCATTGGCCGCAGTCTCCGATCAAGACATCCTCCAGGACCCGAAAAACCCGGACCAGATCGTCACCAACGGCCTGGGCGTCCAGGGTCAGCGCTATAGCCCGCTGGACACCCTCAATGTCGACAACGTGAAGGACCTGCGACCGGTCTGGGCCTTTTCGTTCGGCGGCGAAAAACAGCGCGGTCAGCAGGCGCAGCCGATGATCAAGGACGGTGTCATGTACATGACCGGTTCCTACTCGCGGGTGTTCGCAGTGGATGCGCGCACCGGCCGCAAGCTCTGGCAATACGACGCGCGCCTGCCCGATGACATCCGCCCGTGCTGCGATGTGATCAACCGGGGCGTTGCACTGTATGGCGATCTGGTGATTTTCGGCACCCTCGACGCCAAGCTCGTAGCCCTGAACAAAGACACCGGCAAAGTCGTCTGGAGCAAGAAAGTCGCCGACCACAAGGAAGGCTATTCCATCAGCGCCGCGCCGTTGGTCATCAACGGCAAACTGATCACTGGCGTGGCCGGTGGCGAGTTCGGTGTGGTGGGCAAGATCGAAGCCTACGACCCGAAAAACGGCAGCCTGTTGTGGAGCCGGCCGACCGTCGAAGGTCACATGGGGTATGTCTACAAGGACGGCAAGGCTGTGGAGAACGGCATCTCCGGCGGCGAAGCCGGCAAGACCTGGCCGGGCGATCTGTGGAAAACCGGCGGCGCGGCCCCTTGGCTGGGCGGCTACTACGACCCGGAAACCAACCTGCTGCTGTTCGGCACCGGCAACCCGGCGCCGTGGAACTCGCACCTGCGTCCTGGCGACAACCTCTACTCGTCATCGCGCCTGGCGCTGAACCCGGACGATGGCACGATCAAATGGCACTTCCAGAGCACGCCCCACGACGGTTGGGACTATGACGGCGTGAACGAGCTGGTGTCGTTCAACTACAACGAAGGCGGCAAGGAAATCAAAGCCGCGGCCACCGCGGACCGTAACGGTTTCTTCTACGTGCTCGATCGCACCAACGGCAAATTCATCCGCGGCTTCCCGTTCGTGGACAAGATCACCTGGGCCAGCGGCCTGGATAAAAACGGTCGACCAATCTACAACGAGGCCAGCCGTCCGGGGGCCCCGGGTTCCGAGGCCAAAGGCAGTTCGGTATTCGTTGCGCCTGCGTTCCTGGGGGCGAAAAACTGGATGCCGATGGCCTACAACCGCGACACCGGCCTGTTCTATGTACCGTCCAATGAGTGGGGCATGGACATCTGGAACGAAGGCATCGCCTACAAGAAAGGCGCGGCGTTCCTGGGTGCCGGTTTCACCATCAAACCGTTGAATGAAGACTACATCGGCGTGTTGCGCGCCATCGACCCGAAAACCGGCAAGGAAGTCTGGCGCCACAAAAACTTCGCGCCGCTGTGGGGCGGAGTGCTGACCACCAAGGGCAACCTGGTGTTCACCGGTACGCCGGAAGGTTTCCTGCAAGCGTTCAATGCCAAGACTGGCGAGAAAGTCTGGGAGTTCCAGACCGGTTCCGGCGTGCTCGGCTCGCCCGTGACCTGGGAAATGGACGGCGAGCAATACGTCTCCGTGCTCTCTGGCTGGGGCGGTGCGGTACCGCTGTGGGGCGGCGAAGTGGCCAAGCGCGTCAAAGACTTCAACCAGGGCGGCATGCTCTGGACGTTCAAGCTGCCTAAAGATCTCGTTGCCAAACACTGATCAACCTGAATCCACCGCATAACCCCTGTGGGAGCGGGCTTTTGTGGCGAGGGGGCTTGCCCCCGTTCGGCTGCGCAGCAGTCGTAAATCCAGGCAACTCGGTGAGTCTGGAAAAATGCTGGGGGCCGCTTCGCGACCCAACGGGGGCAAGCCCCCTCGCCACAAGGATCACCTGAACCTACTACCAAATAACGAGAATCCCCCTGCCAACGGCGCATTCGTCTGGCAGGCGGGGCTCTCTACTATCGGTTCATCGCCTGTTGGCCTGACAGGCATCGACCCAGACAGAGGCCCACCATGATCTACGCACAACCCGGAACACCCGGCGCCGTCGTTACCTTCAAACCGCGCTACGGCAATTTCATCGGCGGCGAATTCGTTGCCCCAATCAACGGCGAGTACTTCACCAACACCTCACCGGTCACCGGTGAAGTGATTGCCGAGTTCCCGCGCTCCAGCGCCGCCGACATCGAGAAAGCCCTCGACGCCGCCCATGCCGCCGCTGATGCCTGGGGCAAAACCTCGGCGCAGGATCGCTCATTGGTGCTGCTGAAAATCGCCGACCGCATCGAGCAGAACCTGGAAATCCTCGCCGTCACCGAAACCTGGGACAACGGCAAGGCCGTGCGTGAAACCCTCAACGCCGACGTGCCTTTGGCCGCCGACCATTTCCGTTACTTCGCCGGTTGCATCCGCGCTCAGGAAGGCGGCGCCGCCGAGATCAACGAACTGACCACCGCCTATCACTTCCACGAACCGCTGGGCGTGGTCGGGCAGATCATCCCGTGGAACTTCCCGCTGCTGATGGCCGCCTGGAAACTCGCCCCGGCCCTGGCGGCCGGCAACTGCATCGTGCTCAAACCCGCCGAACAAACGCCGCTGTCGATCATGGTGTTCGCCGAGCTGATCGCCGACTTGCTGCCGGCCGGCGTGCTGAACATCGTCCAGGGCTTCGGTCGCGAAGCCGGTGAGGCGCTGGCCACCAGCAAGCGTATCGCCAAAATCGCCTTCACCGGTTCCACCCCGATCGGTGCGCACATCATGCATTGCGCCGCCGAGAACATCATTCCGAGCACCGTTGAACTGGGCGGCAAGTCGCCGAACATTTTCTTCGAAGACATCATGAACGCCGAGCCGCAGTTCATCGAGAAAGCCGCCGAAGGCCTGGTGCTGGCGTTCTTCAACCAGGGCGAAGTCTGCACCTGTCCGTCCCGGGCGCTGGTGCAGGAATCGATCTACGAGCCATTCATGGCCGAGGTGATGAAGAAGATCGTCAAGATCAAGCGCGGCAACCCGCTGGACACCGAGACCATGGTCGGCGCCCAGGCGTCCGAGCAGCAATACGACAAGATTCTCTCGTACCTGAAAATCGCTCAGGAGGAGGGCGCCGAGCTGCTTACCGGCGGCGCGGCCGAGCGTCTTGAGGGCGACTTGTCGAGCGGCTATTACATCCAGCCGACCCTGCTCAAGGGCCACAACAAGATGCGTGTGTTCCAGGAAGAAATCTTCGGCCCGGTGGTGGGAATCACCACCTTCAAGGACGAAGCCGAAGCCCTGGCGATTGCCAACGACAGCGAGTTTGGCCTCGGTGCCGGCCTGTGGACCCGCGACATCAACCGCGCCTACCGCGTGGGCCGGGCGATCAAGGCCGGGCGCGTCTGGACCAACTGCTACCACCTGTACCCGGCCCACGCCGCGTTCGGTGGCTACAAGAAGTCCGGTGTCGGCCGTGAGAACCACAAGATGATGCTTGACCATTACCAACAGACCAAAAACCTGCTGGTGAGCTACGACATCAATCCGCTGGGGTTCTTCTAACCCGCAAGAACACCATTGAAACCTGTGGGAGCGGGCTTATGTGGCGAGGGGGCTTGCCCCCGTTGGACTGCGTAGCAGTCCCGGAACTTCTGGTTTTGGGGCCGCTCCGCGACCCAACGGGGGCAAGCCCCCTCGCCACATAAGCCCGCTCCCACAAGGTTTTGTGTGGTGCTAAAGATCTGCGCAATACCCCCTACCAACGCACCCCGCAACCTCCTTCGAAAGTAGCATTCGGTCATCTCAACCCTCGTGCATTAATGGCTTTACCGGAATCGTCCGGCACAAGAAGAGGATTGACCCATGTGGAATAAACCCGCGTTTACCGATCTGCGCATTGGCTTCGAAGTGACGATGTATTTCGCCAACCGTTGATTTGATTGCCCGGTCAGCCGTCGCGTTGGCCGGGCCTGCCTTCTGGAGGCATCCATGCACATCCGCGTTCTCGGTTCCGCCGCTGGCGGCGGTTTTCCGCAATGGAACTGCAACTGCCGTCAATGCGCCGCGATGCGCAACGGCAACCTGCGCGCGCAACGCCGCACGCAGTCCTCCATTGCCCTGAGTGACGACGGTGTGGAGTGGGTGCTCTGCAATGCTTCACCGGACATTCGCGCACAACTTGAAAGCTTTCCAGCCATGCAGCCGGCCCGACGCTTGCGTGACACGGCGATTGCCGGTGTCGTGCTGCTGGACAGTCAGATCGACCATTGCACCGGTCTGTTGAGCTTGCGCGAAGGCTGCCCGCATGCGGTCTGGTGCACCGAGCGGGTTCATCAAGACCTGAGCAGCGGCTTTCCCTTGTTCACCATGCTCAAACACTGGAACGGTGGCTTGCAGTGGCAACCCATCGGACTGGATCGCGAGCCGTTCAGTATCGCGGCCTGCCCACACCTGCAATTTCGCGCGATTGCGTTGGTCAGCAATGCACCGCCGTATTCCCCCAACCGCGGCAACCCGCAGCCGGGCGACACCATCGGCCTGTTCATCGAAGACCTGCGCAGTGGTGCATCGGTTTTCTACGCGCCGGGGCTGGGGCAAATCGACGCCGAGGTCTTGAGCTGGATGCAACGCGCCGATTGCCTGCTGCTGGACGGCACGCTGTGGCGCGACGATGAAATGCGCGTGTGCGAAGTCGGCCAGAGCCTGGGCAGCGAAATGGGTCACCTGCCGCAAAGCGGCCCCGGCGGCATGCTTGACGTGCTGGAGGGCTTCAATCGCCAGCGCAAGGTGCTGATCCACATCAACAACACCAACCCGATCCTCGATGAAGACTCGGCCGAGCGCGCGTTGCTGGAGCGGCGCGGGATTGAAGTGGCTTATGACGGCATGAGTATTGAGCTGTAAGCGGATGGCCCCATCGCGGGCAAGCCCGCTCCCACAAGGATCTGCGGTGTACACAAAACCCTGTGGGAGCGGGCTTGCCCGCGATGAGGCCAGACCAGACACCGCAGAACCCAACGGTTATTCCCCGGAGAACCGCAATGACTGACACGCCCATGACCCCCGCCGAGTTCGAACAGGCGTTGCGCGCCAAAGGCGCCTATTACCACATCCATCACCCCTTCCACCAAGCCATGTACGCCGGGCGTGCCACTCGCGAGCAGATTCAGGGTTGGGTCGCCAATCGCTTCTATTACCAAGTGAACATCCCGCTCAAGGATGCCGCCATCCTCGCCAACTGCCCGGACCGCGACGTGCGCCGGGAATGGCTGCAACGGATCCTCGACCATGACGGCATCCCCGGCAGTGAAGGCGGCATCGAAGCGTGGCTACGATTGGGCGAAGCCGTGGGGCTGGGGCGCGAACAAATTCTCTCGCAAGAACTGGTGCTGCCTGGCGTGCGTTTCGCCGTGGACGCCTACGTCAATTTCGCCCGTCGTGCGTGCTGGCAAGAAGCGGCCAGCAGCTCGCTGACCGAACTGTTCGCACCACAGATTCATCAGTCCCGGCTCGACGCCTGGCCCACCCATTACCCATGGATCGACCCGGCCGGTTACGACTATTTCCGTACACGGCTGAGCCAGGCCCGGCGCGATGTCGAGCATGGTTTGCGCATCACCCTGGCGCACTACGTGACGGTCGAAGGCCAGCAACGCATGCTGGAGATTCTGCAGTTCAAGCTCGATGTGCTGTGGAGCATGCTCGACGCGATGAGCATGGCCTACGAACTGGATCGCCCGCCGTATCACACCGTCACCACCGAGCGGGTCTGGCACCGGGGGATCGTCTTGTGAACCCGATCGAACAGCCACCCGGGCCACCGTTGTGGTTGCTGGCGGAGCTGACCTATCGCTGCCCGTTACAATGCCCGTATTGCTCCAACCCGCTGGATTTCGCCCAACAGGGCCAGGAGTTGAGCACAGAAGAATGGATACGGGTGTTCCGCGAGGCGCGGGAGATGGGCGCTGCGCAACTGGGTTTTTCCGGTGGCGAGCCGTTGGTGCGCCAGGACTTGGCCGAGCTGATCAAGGCCGCGCGGGACATGGGCTACTACACCAATCTGATCACTTCGGGTATCGGCCTGACCGAACAGAAGGTCCGCGACTTCAAAGTCGCCGGGCTGGACCATATCCAGATCAGCTTTCAGGCCGCCGACGAACAGGTGAACAATCTGCTCGCCGGCTCGCGCAAGGCCTTCGCCCAGAAACTGGCCATGGCCCGGGCGGTGAAAGCCCAGGGCTACCCGATGGTGCTGAACTTCGTCACCCATCGGCACAACATCGACCAGATCGCGCAAATCATCGAACTGTGCCTGGAATTGGAGGCGGATTTCGTCGAATTGGCCACGTGCCAGTTCTACGGTTGGGCCGAACTCAACCGCATCGGCCTGTTGCCGACCCGCGAACAATTGCAGCGCGCCGAGAGCATTACCAATGAATACCGCCAGCGGCTTGAGGCCGAGGGCCACCCGTGCAAGCTGATTTTCGTCACCCCGGATTACTACGAAGAACGCCCCAAGACCTGCATGAATGGCTGGGCCAACCTGTTTCTCGACATCACCCCGGACGGCACGGCGTTGCCGTGTCATAGCGCCCGCCAGTTGCCGGTGCAGTTTCCCAACGTGCGCGAGCACAGCATCGCGCACATCTGGAACGATTCCTTGGGTTTCAACCGTTTTCGCGGCGATGACTGGATGAAAGAGCCGTGCCGCTCCTGCGATGAAAAGCACAAGGACCTCGGTGGCTGCCGATGCCAGGCGTTCATGCTCACGGGGGACGCAAGTAACGCTGATCCGGTGTGCAGCAAGTCACCGCACCACGACGTTATTCTCAAGGCCCGGGACGAAGCCGACGCACCGGGACAGGGCATGGAACACCTGACCTTGCGCAATGAAAAGGCTTCGCGGCTGATCTATCGCGGATGAGTGATGAACACAAATCCCCTGAGCGAGCTTCTGTGGCAAGGGGGCTTGCCCCCGTTGGGTCGCGAAGCGGCCCCAAAACCAGACGCTCCGGGACTGCTACGCAGTCCAACGGGGGCAAGCCCCCTCGCCACAAAAGCCCGCTCCCACAGGGATTTTCAGTGAATACAGAATTGGAGGAGCAACCCGCGCTCGCTCGCTATCCATTGGTCTGATTGCATTCGCAGCCGGATGCGTTAGTGTGTTCTTTACCTTTCAAAACAATAAAAACAGGCTTCCAATGAGCCAGAATCTCAGCCAGCTGCGTAAATTCGTTTCGCCTGAAATCATCTTCGGTGCCGGCTGTCGGCACAACGTCGGTAACTACGCCAAGACCTTCGGCGCCCGCAAAGTGCTGGTGGTCAGCGACCCCGGTGTGATTGCCGCCGGTTGGGTCGCCGATGTCGAGGCCAGCCTGCAAGCCTTGGGCATTGATTTCTTTGTGTACAGCGACGTTTCGCCCAACCCACGGATCGAAGAAGTCATGCTCGGTGCCGAGCTGTACCGGGAGAATCACTGCGATGTGATCGTGGCGATCGGCGGCGGCAGCCCGATGGACTGCGGCAAGGGCATTGGCATTGTCGTCGCCCACGGGCGCAACATCCTCGAATTCGAGGGCGTGGACATGTTGCGCATGCCCAGCCCGCCGCTGATCCTGATCCCCACCACCGCCGGCACGTCGGCCGATGTGTCGCAGTTCGTGATCATCTCCAATCAGCAAGAACGCATGAAGTTCTCCATCGTCAGCAAAGCCGCAGTGCCGGACGTGTCGCTGATCGATCCGGAAACCACCCTGAGCATGGACCCGTTCCTGTCGGCCTGTACCGGCATCGATGCATTGGTCCACGCCATTGAAGCCTTTGTCTCCACCGGTCACGGGCCGCTCACCGACCCTCATGCGCTGGAGGCGATGCGGCTGATCAACGGCAATCTGGTGCAAATGATCGCCAACCCAGGCGACATCGCCCTGCGCGAGAAAATCATGCTCGGCAGCATGCAGGCCGGGCTGGCGTTCTCCAACGCGATTCTTGGCGCGGTGCACGCCATGTCCCACAGCCTCGGCGGTTTCCTCGATCTGCCCCACGGCCTGTGCAATGCGGTGTTGGTGGAACACGTGGTGGCGTTCAACTACAGCTCGGCGCCGGAGCGCTTCAAGGTGATTGCCGAGACCTTGGGCATCGATTGCCGGGGTCTCAATCACCGGCAGATCTGCGGGCGGCTGGTCGACCACCTGATCGCCCTCAAACACGCCATCGGCTTCCACGAAACCCTCGGCCTGCACGGGGTGAGTACCGCGGATATCCCGTTCCTGTCGCAACACGCCATGCACGACCCGTGCATCCTGACCAACCCGCGCGAATCCAGTCAGCGCGATGTCGAGGTCGTCTATGGCGAAGCCCTCTGACGAGCAACAACGGGCGCTGACCGGGTTACTGGGGTTAGGCAACCATTCGGCGCGCAAGAGTCATTACCCGGAACTGGCTGCGCGCCTGGATGAGCTGGAAACCGAACGCAACCGCTACAAATGGCTGTTCGAAAACGCGGTCCACGGAATCTTCCAGGCCAGCCTGCTGGAGGGCATGCGCGCTGCCAACCCGGCGCTGGCGCGGATGCTCGGCTATCAGAACCCGCAGGAGGTTCTGTTTTCCCTGACGGACCTGGCGGGCACGCTGTTCGTTGGCGGGGCGCAAGAGCTGGAAAACATCGGCGAAATCCTCCAGCGCGAGCGCAGCCTGCTGGGCTATGAAACTCAGCTGCGACGCAAGGACGGCAGCGTTCTCGATGTGTTGATGAACCTGCTGCTCAAACCGGATCAGGAAGGTTTGGTGGAGGGCTTCGTCGCCGACATCACCGAGCGAAAACTGGCTCAGCAGCGCCTGCAACAACTCAATGACGAACTGGAGCAACGGGTCACCGCGCGCACCAACGAATTGCTGGACGCCGCCGAAGCCTTGCGCGATGCCCGTGATGCCGCCGAAGCGGCCAATCGCAGCAAGGACAAATACCTCGCCGCCGCCAGTCACGACTTGCTGCAACCGCTCAACGCCGCGCGTTTGCTGATCTCGACCTTGCGCGAACGCAAACTGCCCGACGTCGAGCAAGTGCTGGTGGAGCGCACGCATCAGGCGCTGGAAGGGGCGGAAGATTTGCTCACCGATCTGCTGGACATTTCCCGCCTCGATCAGGCTGCGGTGAAGCCGGACATTGCCCTGTACCGCCTCGACGAATTGTTCGCGCCGCTGGTCTCGGAATTTCAATCGGTGGCTGCGGCAGCCGGGTTGAAGCTGCGGGTGCACATGGGCGATTACGCCATTCATACCGATTTGCGCCTGATGACCCGAATCCTGCGCAACTTCCTCAGCAATGCCTGCCGCTACACCGACGAAGGCTGCATTCTGCTGGGGGCACGACGCCGGGGGGATGCGCTGCGTATCGAAGTCTGGGACACCGGGCGCGGCATTCCGGCGGATCGTCTTGAATCGATCTTCCTGGAGTTCAACCAACTGGACGTCGGGCGTGCCGCCGATCGCAAGGGCGTGGGCCTTGGACTGGCGATAGTCGAACGCATCGCCAAGATCCTCGACTACAGAATCAAGGTGCATTCGCGCCCGGGGCGCGGTTCGATGTTCAGCATCGAGGTGCCGATTTCTCAGGAGATTCCACTGCCGATCAGTCAGGCCGCGCCGCAACCGAGCACCGGTAACCCGTTGCCGGGCCGGCGGCTGTTGGTACTGGATAATGAAGTCAGCATTCTTGAAAGCATGAGCGCGTTGCTCGGGCAGTGGGGCTGCGAGGTGATTACCGCCACCGACGAAGCCACCGCGCTGGTGGCCTTGCAGGGACAGGCGCCGGAACTGATTCTGGCCGACTATCACCTGGACCACGGCGTGGTGGGTTGTGAAGTGGTTCGGCATTTGCGCGAGCATTTCAGCCAGAGGATTGCGGCGGTGATCATCACCGCCGACCGCACCGACCAGTGCCGGCGCTCATTGCAGCGCCTCGGAGCGCCTTTGCTGAACAAACCGGTGAAGCCCGGCAAGTTACGCGCGGTGCTGACTCAGCTGTTGACGTAGCGATAGCGCAGGCTGAAACCCAGCCCGGCAGATTGACCTTGCTCCAGCAAACGCAACCCGGGCCGCCCCGGCAAGTGATGGGCGTTGACCGGATGGCTCACCGGTTCGATACAGAAAAACTCCAGGCCTGCGGGGCAGTAAAGCAGGTAGTAGTCGCTGCCGGTGGCCTGGCATTCCAGTTCATAACCCAGCTCGGGTTGCTGGATCAGGCAGTGGCCGTCCCAGGCGCAAAAGCCGTTGTCCACCAGTGTTTCGGGTAATGCCCGGGGCTGGCTGAAGTCCCATTCCTCAGGAATCGAACTGAGCCGGGTCGGCAGTTTTGCGCCGTCGCACAACCAGACCTGTCGCGCCTGCGCCTGCAACTGAGTGCCAGCAGTGCGCGGGAAATAAGGGTGCAAACCGAGCCCATGCCAGGCGGGGTGTTCAGCCAGATGGGTGACCTGCAAATCGATGCTCAGCTTGCCCTCGCTCAGATGGAAACGTTGCCTTGCGCGATAAGCGAAGGGCGTGGTGCTATCGAGTTGCAGGACGATTTCATTGCAGGTGTGGGAGACGATCTGCCACGGCTGTTGCCAGGCGCTGCCATGG
The DNA here is from genome assembly GCF_014192635.1 of Pseudomonas sp. Tn43. Classification (NCBI taxonomy): domain Bacteria; kingdom Pseudomonadati; phylum Pseudomonadota; class Gammaproteobacteria; order Pseudomonadales; family Pseudomonadaceae; genus Pseudomonas; species Pseudomonas sp. Tn43. The sequence goes on along the minus strand of NZ_JACHYG010000001.1, from coordinate 280,900 downwards.
ATCGGCAGCGGATCGCTGAGGCTGTTGGGCGTCAGCGCGAGCCAGCCATTGGGGCATTCGAAACCGCCTTCGGCGATGCGGTTCGACCATGGCGCCAAGGGATAACAGGCGAGTTTGCCGGGCAGGCCGGTGTTCAAGGCGTGCTGGTCAGTGTGGCGCAACAGCGCCTGGCCGGTGCTGCGTACCGTCCAGTTGACGATGCTCGCCCCGAGTTCGGGGGCGAGGGTGAGGCGGGTGAGTTCGTCTTCCAGTTCGAGGGTGTTGAGGGTCATGATTTTCGCCCTGCGTTGAATGGTTGAAAAGATCGCAGCCTGCGGCAGCTCCTACATTGGAATTGCGCACACCCGTGAAATATCGGAGGAACACAAATTCTGTAGGAGCTGCCGAAGGCTGCGATCTTTTGAGGTCACAACACCAAATGCGGCAACCACAGCGAAATGGCGGGAATGTAGGTCACGGCCATCAGTACCAGAAACAGCACGCCGTAGAACGGCAGCAGCGCTTTCACGGTGCTTTCGATGCTGACCTTGCCCACCGCTGAGCCGACAAACAGTACCGCGCCCACCGGCGGCGTGATCAAGCCGATCCCCAGGTTCACCAGCATGATCATGCCGAACTGCACCGGGTCCACGCCAATGCCCAGAATCACCGGCATCAGAATCGGCGTGAGGATCAGGATCAGTGGCGCCATGTCCATCACCGTGCCGAGCAACAGCAGCATCACGTTGATGCACATCAGGATCACGTAACGGTTGTCCGACAGGGTCAGGAACATCGTGGTGATCTTCGCCGGGATCTGCATCAGCGTCATGATATAGCCGAAGCTGGCGGCAAAACCGATCAGGATCATCACGATCGAGATCGTGCGCACCGTGCGGTGCATCAATTTGGGCAGCTCACTCCACTTGTAGTCGCGGTAGATGAACATGGTGACGAAGAATGACCACAGCACCGCGATCGCCGCCGATTCGGTGGCAGTGAAGATGCCCGAGAGAATCCCGCCCAGAATGATGACCATCGCCATCATGCCCCACATCGCTTCACCGCAGATTTTCAGCGCCTGCTTGAGGGGAATGACTTCGCCCTTGGGGTAGTTGCGCTTTCTGGCGAAAATCAGGCACAGCACCATCAGGCACGCGCTCATCATCAGGCCCGGCACTACGCCGGCCATGAACAGCGAAGCGATCGAAACGGTCCCGCCAGCGGCCAGCGAGTACAGCACTGAGTTATGGCTGGGTGGCGTCAGCAGGGCTTGCACTGAACCGCTGACTGTCACGGCGGTGGAGAAGTCCCGCGGATAGCCGCGACGTTCCATTTCCGGAATCAGCACCGAACCGACCGATGCCGTGTCCGCCACCGAAGAGCCGGAAATCGCCCCGAAGAAGGTCGAGGCCATGATGTTCACCAGCGACAAGCCGCCGCGCACGAACCCCACCAGCACCCCGGCAAATGCCACCAGCCTGCGGGACATGCCGCCCTCGGCCATGATCGCGCCGGCGAGCACGAAGAAAGGAATCGCCAGCAACGAGAATTTGTTCACGCCGCCCGCGACCTGAATCATCAGCGCCTGGAACGGAATGTCGATCCACCACGCACCGATCAGGGCGGAAAGCCCCAGGGCGTAGGCGACCGGCATGCCGATCAGGATCAAAGCGATAAAACTGCCGAGCAAAATCAGAGCGTCCATTTAGGCGGCACCTTCGCTTTCTTCAACCAGGTCGAAACGCACGACCCGACGGTTGCTCTGGTCACCGAGCAAGAGTTTTTCCAGCACAAAAATCAGCGTCAGCACACCGCCTACGGGGATCGGCATGTAGGTGATGCCCACGCGCAAGGTAGGCAAGGCGCTCATGAACTGGTTCCAGGTGGACATGCAGAGCTTGGTGCCCCAGATGGCCATGAACAGGCAAATGGTCGCCATCAACAGTTGCGAAATGAGGCTCATGGTTTTGCGCAGTTCGGGGGCCATACGGTCGGTGAGCATGGCCACGGCCATGTGCGCACCGGCGCGATAACTGGCGGCGGCGCCGATGAAAGTGAAGACCATCATCAGCAAGATCGCGGTGGGCTCTGGCCAGCTGGAACCGGTGCCGAGGATGTAACGGGCGAAGACGCCCCAGGGAATGATCAGGGAGATCGCCAGGACCGACAGGCCGGCGACCCAGATGCAGGTCATGTAAATCCTGTCGTTGATGCGCAGCAGCAGATTCTTCATCGGATTTCACCGTAACCGGGCGCCGCTGACGATTCGCTCGTCAACGGTGCCGGGCCTTTCATGAATACAGGGAGGGTTACTGAACCGCTTCGATGCGCTTGATCAGGTCGGCGTAAGGTGCGCCGTATTTTTCCCGCACCGACGCCGTGGCTTCATGGAAAGGTTTTTTGTCGACGGTAATGAACTCGACGCCGGCAGCCTTGAGTTTTTCTTCGCTGCTGGCCGACTTCGCATCCCACAGAATGCGTTCCTGGGCCTGTGCGGCTTTGGCGGCTTTCTTCACCAGCACTTGCTGGTCGGGGCTGAGTTTTTCCCAGGTGATTTTCGACATCACGATTGGCTCGGGCAGGATCAGGTGCCCGGTCAGGCTGTAGAACTTGGCGTTCTGGTAGTGGTTGTGTTCGAGCAGGGTCGGCGGGTTGTTTTCCGCGCCGTCGATGACCCCGGTCTGCAAGGCACTGAAGATCTCGCCGGTGTCCATCGCGATGCCATTGCCGCCCATGGCATTGATGGTGTCGATGAACATCGGGTTACCTTGCACGCGGATCTTCATGCCTTTGAGGTCGGCGAGGCTGCGTACCGGTTTCTTGGTGTAGATATTGCGCGTGCCGCCGTCCATCCAGGCCAGGGCGACCAGGTTGAATTCGGAGTGGGTGATCTTGTCGAGGATCTCGTCGCCAATCTCACCGTCGATGACTTTGCGCATGTGCGCCTGGTCGCGGAACACGAACGGCATGTTGAACACGTTTACATCCGGCACCACCGGCCCGACGATGCCAAGGCTGACCCGGGCCATCTGAATGGCGCCGACCTGAGCCTGTTCGATGACTTCTTTTTCCGAACCGAGCACACCGCCAGCGAACATCTTGAAAGTCAGCTTGCCGTTGCTGTCGGTGACCAGGGTTTTACCCAGCTGTTCTTCAGCGACCACGGTCGGGTAACCGGCGGGATGAATGTCGGCGAATTTGATTTCCAGCGCCTGGGCGGCGCTGCTGAGGGTGAAGCTGAGTGCTGCAGTAATGGGAAGTGCAGCGGCGAGCAAGGTGCGTTTGAAAGCCATGGGTTGCGTCTCCAGTCTTGTTGTTTTTATTCAAGGCACAGCGATGCAGCAGAGGGTTTACGGCAATACGTTGAACACCGGTTCCGGCAAGCCTTTGGCGCCGGGGGCGAGGGCGAACACGCCGCCGGCCAGCGACTGTTCGTCATGGTCGTCAGCGGGGCGGATCGAGGTCACAAACAGGGTGTCGAGCTGGCTGCCACCGAAGGCGCACATGGTCGGTTTCTTCACCGGCACGGGAAGCGAACGATCCAGTCGGCCATCGGGGGTGAAGCGGTGAATCAGCCCGGCGTCGTTAGCGCAGATCCAATAGCAACCGTCGGCATCCACTGCCGCGCCATCGGGGCGGCCAAGGAAGTGATGCATGTCGACGAACAGCCGACGGTTGGACGGCATGCCGCTGTCGATGTCGTAATCGAAGGCCCAGATCTGCTGCACGTTCGGGTGTGAATCGGAGAGGTACATCGTCTTGCCGTCCGGGCTGAAAGCCAGGCCGTTGGGCACGATGAAACCGCTGAGCCAGGCATCGAGCGGCCCGGCCTGTCCAGCGCTGTAGCGATAAAGCCTGCCGTCGGCGGCGTTGGCGCCCATGTCCAGCACCATGCTGCCGGCCCAGAAACGACCCTGACGATCACAACGGCCATCGTTCAGGCGCATGCCGGGGCGGGCATGATCGACGGGGGCCAATAGTTCGCTGTCGAGGCTGCCATCGTTGTGCGGTTGCAGGTGAAAGAACCCGCTTTCCATGCCGGCGACCCAGCCACCCGCGCTGTGACGAGCGACACAGGCGAGCATTTGCGGGGCTTTCCAGGCGTGAACGTGCCCGCTGTCGGCGCTCCAGCGCTGTAGCCCGCCAGCTGGAATATCGACCCAGTACAGGGCGTTTTCCTCGGGGACCCACACCGGGCTTTCACCGACCGCATTGCGGGCATCGACAATCAATTCGGCTTGCATGGCAACGCATTCCCTTGGTTTGTTAGGGGGATTGGCGAGGGCTCAGTCGCCGAACGGCCCGGCCGCGACAAAGGCGCCACCCTGATAAACCCGGGCCGGATCATCCTCGGCAGGCATGGGTTGGGCTTCGATTTTTTCGCGGAAGACTTCGGACGTGTCCTGTGGCGCAAAAACCAGGTGTGCGGCGAAACGGTTGTCCCACCAGATGGTCTTGTTGTCGGACATGCCGTACACCACGGTGTGGCCGACATTGGGGGTGTACAACGCGCGTTCGAGCAGTCGGGTCATGTCGTCGAAGCTCAGCCAGGTGCTCATCATTCGACGGTTCTGTGGTTCCGGGAACGAAGAGCCGATGCGGATGCTGACGGTTTCGATGCCATAGCGATCGAAGTAGAAACTGGCCATGTCTTCGCCATAGGACTTGGACAAACCGTAATAGCCATCCGGGCGGCGAGGGGAGTGGGCGTCGAGGGTTTCGTCCTGCTTGTAAAAGCCGATGACGTGGTTGGAACTGGCGAAAATCACCCGCTTCACGCCGTGACGGCGGGCCGCTTCGTAGATATGGAACACGCCGCAGATGTTGGCGCCGAGAATCTCCTCGAACGGACGTTCTACCGACACGCCGCCGAAGTGCAGGATGGCGTCCACGCCTTCCACCAGTTGATGCACCGCTTGCTTGTCGGCAAGGTCGCAGGGCACGACTTCTTCGCGATCATCCATGGCTGGCGCCATGTCGGCGATATCCGACAGGCGGAGGACGTTGGCGTAAGGTCGCAGGCGCTCGCGCAGGACTTTACCGAGGCCACCGGCGGCACCGGTCAGGAGCAGGCGATTGAAGGGGGATGTGATCGTCATGTAATTACCTGAACAGAAAATTTATAGTTATTGGTTGTTGTAGGTTGTCGTATGACTTGGTGGAATATTGTTGGGCTTTCTGGCGCTTGTCAACGCGACTTTGGTTGAAATTGACGGAGGGTCATGTTCATCCAGTGAGTGCATTTCGCGACACTCTTTTGTAGCAGCTGGCGAAGCCTGCGTTCGGCTGCGCAGCAGCCGTAAAATCAGGCACTGCGGTCCGTCAGACACACCGATGCATTCAGGGTTTGCGACTGCTTCGCAGCCGAACGCAGCCTCGCGAGCTCGACAGCTGCTACAGCTGAACGCAGGCGTCGCGCCTTACAACAACGAAATCGGGTAACTGATAAAGATGCGGTTCTCATCGAATTCATTGGTACTGAAATCGCGGCGGATGGTCGCGTTGCGCCATTTGACGTTGAGGCTCTTCAGCGCGCCGCTTTGCACGGTGTAGGCCAGTTCCGATTCACGGCCCCATTCCTTGCCATCGCTGATCGCCCCGGTGTGCACGTTATCGCCGCTGATGTAGCGGTTCATCAGCGTCAGGCCGGGAATGCCGAGGGCGACGAAGTTGTAGTCATGGCGCACCTGCCAGGAGCGTTCCCTGGCGTTGTCATAGCTGGCGTTGTAGCTGTCGTTGGCCAACGTGCCGCCGCTGGTGCCGTTGACGCGCATCCAGGCGCTGTCACCGCTGAGTTTTTGCAGGCCGACATAGAAGGTGTTGCCGCCGTATTTGGCCGAGAGCAAGGCAAACGCGGTTTTGTTGTCGAGGTCACCGGCCAGGGCGTTGCCGTCTTCCTTGCCGATGAAGTAACCGAGGTTGGCGCCCAGGGTCCAGTCGCCGAGGGGCTGGCTGTGGCTCAGGTTGAAATACTGCTGCTGATAAATGTCGCTGAGTTCCGCGTACCAGACACCGACCTGAGTGCGCTTTTCATTGAACGCATATTCGCCGCCGCCAAAGTTGAAGCGATCGGAGGTGAACGCGCCTCTGCCGTTCATCGACATATCTTCCATGCTCGCGTCATTGCGCGGGCTGTTGCCGCGGAACTGGCCGCCGTAGAGCGTCAGGCCGCTGAGTTCGGTGGAGGTGACCTGGCCGCCGCGAAAGGTTTGCGGCAGCGAGCGACCATCATCGGAGCGCAGGATCGGCAGCACCGGCATCCATTCCCCGACCTTCAATTCGGTTTTCGACACCTTGGCTTTCAGCGCCACGCCCAGACGGCCGAAATTGTCCGCGGGGCGGCCGTCATCATGAATCGGCAACAACTGCGTACCGCCCGTACCCTTACCGCCGTCGAGCTTCTGCGAGTACAGACCGAGCACATCCACGCCGAAACCGACGGGGCCGGGGGTGAATCCGGATCTGGCGTCGAGGATGAAGTTTTGCGTCCACTCTTCAGCCTTGCCCTGGGCATTGTTCGGGTTGGTGAAGTTGCGATTGATGTAAGCGTTACGCAGGTTCAGCGTGGCCTTGGCGTCATCGACGAAACCTTCGGCCTGGCTAGTCATGGGCAGGACGAAGGCCAGGCTGCTGCAACCGATCAGGCTGAGCGTATGGCGACGGACGAAGGTGGGGCGAGGGGTGCTGGCGAAGGAATTGCGGGCGAGTCTGCTCACGATAACGCTCCGTTGTTTTTTTGTTGTTTTTATTTTTGTTATACGTCGTCGTACAACATTGGCGGCGATTATTTGCGAGGCGTTGAGGGAATGTCAATCACAAGTTATACGATGACTTGTCCCTTCAGTATTGACTGTCACCAAGCCGCAAGACGACCGTAGGAAGTTTCGTTTTCCCCTGTCGCCCCGATCCAGAGCGGATGCTAGTCTTGAGCAACGCTGTTGTCAGGGAGCCCTCATGGGCAATCACAAGATCGAGATTCGTCGCAGTAACGTCGAAAAAATTCTGCTGGGGGCCGAAAAAGTCTTTGCCGAAAAAGGTTTCGGCAGCACGGCCATGGCCGACATCGCTGCCGAAGTGCAATTGCCGCGTTCCAACCTGCATTACTACTTCAGCACCAAGAGCGAGCTGTACAGCGCGGTCTTGCTGGGTTTGCTGGAAGTGTGGAAGCAGGATGCCTTGTGCTTCGAGATGTTCGATGACCCGCGAGTGGTGCTCAGCAGTTACATCCGCGCCAAGATGAACCATTCCCGCAGCCGACCGTACGGCTCGAAAGTCTGGGCCAACGAAATCATCCACGGTGCGCCGACGCTGGGTGAGAAACTGGACGCCAGCCTGTACGACTGGGCCAAGATGAAAGAAGCGAAAATTCGCCAGTGGGTGGAGGACAAACGCATCCTGCCGGTGGAGCCTTCCTGCCTGCTGTACATGATCTGGGCCTCGACCCAGCATTACGCCGACTTTGATCACCAAGTGAATATTCTTAATGATCACCAGCCGCTGTCGGACTTGCAGTTCGAGCGGGCGGTGCAGACGGTGACCAGCGTGATCTTGCGAGGGATCGGGTTGGAGCCGTAACCAGATCGTTCCCACGCTCTGCGTGGGAATGCCTCAATGGACGCTCTGCGTCCGCTCTTGGGACGCGGAGCGTCCCGGGCTGCATTCCCGCGGAGCATGGGAACGATCGGTTAGACGGTGGTGTGGTACGGATTCCTCGGATCATGGTTCCAGTCCAGAAACGGCTTGCCGTTCTCCATCGGCACCATCTCGATGCAATCTTGCACCGGGCACGTGATCTGGCACAGATTGCAGCCCACGCACTCATCATCGATCACTTCATATTTATGCGTCCCGTCCGCCTGCTTAAGGCTCGCAATCGCCTGGTGCGAGGTGTCTTCGCAAGCGATGTGGCAGCGTCCGCAGCCGATACACGCTTGCTGATCAATCTTCGCAATCACCTGGTAGTTGATGTCCAGGTACTTCCAGTCCGTGGTATTGCCCACCGCTCGCCCGGAAAATTCCGACACGCTGGCGTAGCCCTGACTGTCCATCCAGCGGGACAAACCGTCTTTCATCTCCTCGACAATCCGGAAACCATGCAGCATCGCCGCTGTGCACACCTGCACCGAACCGCTGCCCAATGCGATGAATTCCGCCGCATCGCGCCAGCTGCCGATGCCACCGATACCCGAGATCGGCAGGCCCTGGGTCTGTGGATCGCGAGCGATTTCGGCGACCATGTTCAAGGCAATCGGCTTGACCGCCGAGCCGCAATAGCCCCCATGGGTGCTTTGGCTGCCCACGACAGGGTTGGCGACCATGCGTTCCAGATTGACGCTGGTGATCGAGTTGATGGTGTTGATCAGCGACACCGCATCGGCCCCGCCCCGGTAAGCGGCACGGGCGGCGACACGGATGTCGGTGATGTTCGGCGTGAGTTTGACGATCACCGGCAATGAGCAATACGTCTTGCACCAGCGGGTGACCTGTTCGACATACTCCGGCACCTGGCCGACCGCCGCGCCCATGCCCCGTTCCGGCATGCCGTGGGGGCAGCCGAAATTCAGTTCGATGCCATCGGCTCCGGTGGCTTGCACCAGCGGCAGGATGTTTTTCCACGAGTCTTCGACGCAGGGCACCATCAGCGACACGATCAACGCGCGATCCGGCCAGTCCTTTTTGACCTGGGTGATTTCCCGCAGGTTGATCTCCAGCGAACGGTCGGTGATCAGTTCAATGTTGTTGAAACCAAGCACCTCCCGATTGGCCCCGAAGTGCGCCGAGTAGCGTGACGATACGTTGACCGCCGCCGGGTCTTCACCCAGGGTTTTCCAGACCACACCGCCCCAGCCGGCTTCGAACGCGCGAACCACGTTGTAGGCTTTATCGGTCGGTGGCGCAGAGGCCAGCCAGAACGGATTGGGGGCTTTGATGCCGGCGAAGACAATCGAGAGATCGGCCATTTACGCAGCCTCCACGTTAAGCATGAGTTGGGCGTTGATGGCCTCGGCGGCCAGCTTGCCGTGCTGCACGGCCTGCACGGTGAGGTCCTGATCGAGGCTGGTGCAATCGCCGCCGGCATACACGCCGGGAATGCTGGTGCGCAGCTGTTCGTCGACGAGGATGCGGTCGCCCTGACGCTTGAGTTCACGGGCCAGCGGATCGGCGAGGGCGCTGTTGTCGAAGGTTTGGCCGATGGCTTTGAAGATCGCGTCGGCGGCCAGTTCGAAGGTTTCGCCGGTGGTTTGCAGTCGACCTTCCACCAAACGGGTGCGGGCAAAGCGCATGCCGCGCACCTGGCCTTTCTCATCGAGCAGGACTTCGTCGGGTTGTGCCCACGTCAGCAGCCGCACCTGATTGGCCTTGGCAATGTCCTGTTCGTGCCCGGTGGCGCCCATGTCCTCGACGCCGCGACGGTACACCAGATTCACGTCGCGTGCGCCGAGGCGAGCCATTTGCACGGCCATGTCGATGGCGGTATTGCCGGCACCGAGGACAATGCAGTGCTCGGCCAGCGGCAGTTGCGTCAGGTCATCGGCCTGGCGCAATTCGCGAATGTACTCGGTGGCGGCGAGCAGGCCGGGGGCCTCCTCATGGGCCAGTCCCAATTGTTTGCTGGCGGCCAGGCCGAGGCCGAGGAACACCGCGTCGAATTGCTGATGCAGTTCGCTAAGGGTCAGGTTTTCGCCGAGTTTCTGGCCGTGGCGGATTTCGATCCCGCCAATCCCCATCAGGAATTCGAGCTCCTTCTGCGCGTAATCGTCCACCAGTTTGTACTTGGCGATCCCGTATTCGTTGAGGCCGCCAGCCTTTTCCCGGGCCTCGAAAATCACCACGTCATGGCCGTGCATGGCGCTGCGGTGCGCACACGACAAACCCGCCGGGCCGGCACCGACCACGGCGATGCGCTTGCCGGTCGAGGCGGCACGCTGGAACGGGTGTTCGCTGAAATGGGCATTGTCCACGGCATAGCGTTGCAGCAGGCCGATCAGCACCGGTGCGCATTCCTGGGCGTTGTTGCGCACGCAGGCCTGCTGGCAAAGAATCTCCGTCGGGCAGACCCGGGCGCAACTGCCGCCGAGGATGTTCGCCGAGAGGATTTTTTGCGCCGCGCCCTGCACGTTTTCCTGATGGATATTGCGGATGAACGACGGAATATCGATGTCGCTCGGGCAGGCATTCACGCAGGGCGCGTCGTAGCAATACAGACAGCGCGAGGCTTCCAGATGGGCCTGACGGTCGTTGAGCGGCGGCGCCAGATCGGTGAAATGGCCGGCGAGGGCGGCCGCGTCCTCATGGGGATGCGGGAGGTGGTTCAAAGTCTTGATCACGGTGGTGGCCTCACGGTTATTTGAGGTTCTGCCTCTGATGGGCTGATCGTTCCCACGCTCTGCGTGGGAATGCCTCAAGGGACGCTCCGCGTTCCAATGGGACGCAGAGCGTCCCGGGCTGCATTACCACGCAAAGCGTGGGAACGATCGTGGGTACGGCTCAGCGTTTCACTGCCGTCGGCTTATTCATCTCAGCCCGCTTGCTCAGCAAATCGAACACCGCCGGATACGCCGGCCGTTCGACGTACCGACCGGCACCACGCTCGGCGCGCAAATCGCCATCGGCCCACACCACGCGACCCTGGCTGACGGTGTGGCTCGGCACGCCGCGTACGGTCTTGCCTTCGAAGATGTTGAAGTCGACTTGCTGGTGATGGGTCTTGGCTGAAATCGTCCGCGTACCTTGCGGATCCCACAGCACCAGGTCGGCGTCGGCACCCACACGAATCGCACCCTTGCGCGGGTAGAGGTTGAAGATTTTCGCGGTGTTGGTAGAGGTGAGGGCAACAAAATGCTGCATCGACAAACGCCCGGTGTTGACCCCTTCATCCCAGAGCACCGCCATGCGGTCTTCGATCCCGGCGGTGCCGTTCGGGATTTTGCTGAAGTCGTCACGGCCGGCGGCTTTTTGCTCGGCGCAGAAGCAGCAATGGTCGGTGGCGGTGGTGTGCAGGTTGCCCGCTTGCAGGCCGTGCCAAAGCGCCTCTTGATGGCCGCGAGGACGGAAGGGCGGGCTCATCACGTAACCGGCGGCGGTCTGCCAATCCGGGTGTTGATAAACGCTGTCGTCCAGCAGCAGATGCCCGGCCAGTACTTCGCCATAAACCGGTTGGCCCTTGGCGCGAGCGTAGGTGATTTCGTCGAGGGCTTCCTTGGTCGAGACGTGCACCAGATACAACGGCGTACCGAGGGTTTCGGCGATGCGGATCGCCCGGCTCGCGGCTTCACCTTCCACCTGCGAAGGGCGCGACAGGGGATGCGCTTCCGGCCCGGTCAGGCCCTGGGCCATCAACTTGCGTTGCAGGTGATAGACCAGCTCGCCGTTTTCCGCGTGCACGGTCGGTACTGCACCTAATTCCAGACACCGCTCGAAACTCGCCACCAACGTATCGTCGGCGGCCATGATCGCGTTCTTGTAGGCCATGAAATGCTTGAAGCTGTTGACCCCGTGATGGCTGACCAGCTCGGCCATTTCTTCGCGGACCTGCTCGCTCCACCAAGTGATGGCGACATGGAAACCGTAGTCAGATGCCGACTTTTCGGCCCAGCCGCGCCATTGATGAAAGGCTTCCATCAACGATTGCTGCGGGTTGGGAATCACGAAGTCGATGATCGAGGTGGTACCGCCCGCAAGCCCCGCCGCGGTGCCGCTGAAAAAGTCTTCGCTGGCCACCGTGCCCATGAAGGGCAGCTGCATATGCGTGTGCGGGTCGATGCCGCCGGGCATCAGGTATTGGCCGCTGCCGTCGAGTACTTCGGCATCGGCGGGAACATCGAGGTTTTCACCGATGGCTTTGATCACACCGTCGGCGCAATAGACGTCGGCGCGATAACTTTCATCATGGGTAATAACGGTGGCGCCACGGATCAACAGAGACATTCCGAGTTCCTCGCAGGCATTGACCGACTGATGCCGGTTCTAAATGTTTTATATGAAGCAGACGCCAATCGGTGTATTCCTGTCAGCGCTGTCAAGAATAAACGCTAGCTGCAGTTTGTCGATTGAGCAAGAATATTTTTTATAAGCTTATAGCTTGCTTAACCTATTGAAAATTAATGATTAAAACTGAAAATCACCAAAATGGTGAGGGCTCTCCCCATTTTGACGCACTTGACAGGTTCTAAATATGGTCAAGATTTTCTATGTGAAATCAGCCGCTTGTGGATGGTCTATGGTTGAGGCGCAGTATTGAAAAAAGATCGATGCACCAGATTGAGTCCTGACTGTTCGGACAACTTGCCTGACATTCGGCCTGAGTGACTTGGCAACTTCCGCGGATTCAATGGTTAGATAAATAAAACTGATTAACATCAGTTGGTTAGCGAAAATTTATGGCTCGACCCGATGCGTAAGCGGGGCACCCGGCACGTTTATTGATGCCGCCGCTGACACCTTGGCCGGTCCATGAACGTTGTCAGTTTCTCCGGCCATCGTCGGCTGGCGCACGTTGTGCCAGCCCCTGATGAGCAAAAATAATCAAAAGAACAGTGGAGCGGCCATGCAACAGATCAGATCGCAAGTGACCGAGCGCGACGGCTTGTTTGAGCTTGAAGCCGGCAGCGACGTGCTCGACAGTCCCCGTTACAACCACGACATGGCACCGACCAAGGTGCACGAGCGAACCTGGAACAAATGGCACATCACCGCGCTGTGGGTCGGCATGGCGATCTGCGTGCCGACCTACACCCTCGGCGGCGTGCTCACCGCTTATTTCGGCCTGAGCGTCGGTGAAGCGCTGCTGGCGATACTGTTTGCCAACATCATCGTGCTGATCCCGCTGACCCTGAACGCCTTCCCCGGCACCAAGTACGGGATTCCGTTTCCGGTGTTGCTGCGCTCCTCCTTCGGCATCCTCGGTTCCAACATTCCGTGTCTGATTCGTGCCCTGGTGGCGTGCGGCTGGTTCGGCATTCAAACGATGTTCGGCGGGCTGGCGATTCACCTGTTTCTCGGGTCAGTGTTCGATGACTGGAAAGCCCTCGGCGGCACCGGTGAAGTGATCGGCTTCATGCTGTTCTGGGCCTTGAACCTGTGGGTGGTGATTCGCGGCGCGGACTCAATCAAATGGCTGGAAACCCTTTCGGCACCGTTGTTGGTATTGGTGGGCGTGGGGTTGCTGGTATGGGCGATGCCGAACGTATCGATGAGTGAATTGATGGCGATCCCGGCCAAGCGTCCGGAAGGGGCCAGTGTGGTGAGTTACTTTGCCGCGGGGCTGACCGCCATGGTCGGGTTCTGGGCGACTTTGTCGCTGAACATTCCGGACTTCAGCCGCTACGCGAAAAGCCAGAAGGATCAGATCGTCGGGCAGATTATAGGCTTGCCCCTGACCATGTTCCTGTTCGCCTCCCTTGGTGTGGTGATGACGGCCGCGTCGGTAAAACTGGTGGGCGTCACCGTCTCTGATCCGGTCACCCTGATCGGCCATATCCAGAGCCCGGTCTGGGTCGCACTGGCCATGGCGCTGATCATCATCGCCACGTTGTCGACCAACACCGCGGCTAACATTGTTTCGCCGACCAACGATTTCCAGAACGTTGCGCCCAAGGTCATCAACCGCACCAAAGCGGTGATGCTCACGGGTTTGGTCGGGTTGGCGCTGATGGCTCATGAATTGTTGAAAAAACTGGGGTTGATCGTCTCGGATTTGAGCCTGGAGACGGTGTATTCCAACTGGTTGCTGGGCTATTCGAGCCTGCTGGGCCCGATCGCCGGGATCATGGTGGTGGACTATTTCCTGATCAAGAAACAGCAACTGGATTTGGCCGGCCTCTACCGTGATGACGTTTACCCGGCGTGGAACTGGTTCGGTTTTATCGCGTTCGGCGTGCCAGTGGCGTTGACCCTGCTATCGCTGGGCAGCGATGCGTTCAGCTGGTTCTACAGCTACGGCTGGTTCACCGGCTCGGTCCTGGGTGGGCTGATTTATTACGGATTGAGTGTGATGCGACCGAGTCCGACTGCTGTGAAATCGGCGGTGTGAGTTTGATCGTTCCCACGCTCTGCGTGGGAATGCAGCCCGGGATGCTCCGCGTCCCAGAAGCGGACGCAGAGCGTCCATGGATGAATTCCCACGCAGAGCGTGGGAACTATCAGAAGAAACCTATAACAACTGCCTGAGGAGATCACCATGAACGCGGCCATAGACGTTCTGCAATCCACCCATCAGCACATCAACCGCGACCGTCTGTGGCAGTCGCTCATGGACCTGGCCAAACTAGGTGCCACGGTCAAGGGCGGCGTCTGCCGGCTGGCCCTGACCGATCTCGACCGCCAGGCCCGGGACATCTTCGTGAACTGGTGCGAGGAGGCCGGCTGCACCGTCAGCATCGACGCCGTCGGCAATATCTTCGCCCGCCGTCCGGGCCGCAATCCGAACCTGCCACCGGTAATGACCGGCAGCCACATCGACACCCAACCCACGGGCGGCAAGTTCGATGGCTGCTTTGGCGTACTGGCCGGGGTCGAAGTCTTGCGTACCCTCAATGACTTGGGTGTGGAAACCGAAGCACCGCTGGAAGTGGTGGTCTGGACCAACGAAGAAGGCTCGCGCTTCGCTCCCTGCATGATGGGCTCCGGCGTGTTCGCGGAAAAATTCACCCTCGAAGAAACCCTGGCCAAGGTCGATGCCCAGGGCGTGACCGTCGGCGAAGCCCTGAACGCCATTGGCTATGCCGGGCCGCGCAAGGTCAGCGGCCATGCCGTCGGCGCGTATTTCGAAGCTCACATCGAGCAAGGCCCGATTCTTGAAGACGAGCACAAAACCATTGGCGTAGTGATGGGCGCGCTGGGGCAAAAATGGTTCGACCTGAAACTGCGCGGCGTCGAAGCCCACGCCGGTCCGACGCCAATGCACCTGCGCAAGGACGCTCTGGTCGGCGCCGCGATAATCGTCGGCGCGGTCAATCGCGCCGCCCTCGGCCACCAACCCCACGCCTGCGGCACCGTCGGCTGCCTGCAAGCCTACCCCGGCTCACGCAACGTGATTCCCGGTGAAGTGCGCATGACCCTGGATTTCCGTCATCTGGAGCCGGCTCGACTCGATTCAATGATCGCCGAGGTTCGCGAAGTCATCGAAACCACCTGCGAGGAACACGGCCTGACCTTCGAACTGACCCCCACCGCCGACTTCCCGCCGCTGTACTTCGACAAGGGCTGCGTCGAAGCGGTGCGCGGCGCCGCTCAAGGGTTGGGTTTGTCGCACATGGACATCGTCAGCGGAGCCGGGCACGACGCAATCTTTCTCGCCGAACTCGGCCCGGCCGGGATGATCTTCGTACCTTGCGAGGGCGGCATCAGCCACAACGAAATCGAAAACGCCACCCCCGATGATTTGGCCGCCGGGTGTGCGGTGTTGTTGCGGGCGATGCTGGCGGCTTCGCAGGCGATTGCCAGCGGCAAGCAAGCGGCTTGAGTCATCGGTTGGCGGGATGCTCAACGGCGGGTTTGCAATGCTTTGAACATCAGCATCCCCGCCAGCATGGCGATGACGAATATCCAGGCCTGCCAATGCCCCGTGGGTAGCAACACCAGCGCCGGGCCGGGGCAGATGCCGGCAATGCCCCAACCGACTCCGAAGAGCAGGCTGCCCCCGATCAGACGCCGATCCAGTTCTCGGCTGATGGGCAACTGCATAGGCGCCCCCAGCAAGGACCTCGGCTGTTTCATGGCCCAATGAAACGGCCCCCAGGCCACGGCAATGGCCCCGATCATGACCAGCGCGAGGGATGGATCCCACACACCGGCAATGTCCAGGAAACCCAGCACTTTGGCCGGGTTTGCCATGCCAGCCAGCAACAGGCCGATGCCAAACAGCAGGCCAGCGAGGAATGCGATCAGTTTGCGCATGTTCAAAACCCCAGCAAATGACGCAGGACGAACACCGTCACGAAACCGGCGAACATGAAGCTCAATGTCGCCGCAATGGAGCGTGGCGACAGTCGCGAGATACCGCACACGCCGTGGCCACTGGTGCAGCCGGAGCCATAACGAGTGCCGACGCCGACGCACAATCCGGCGACGATCAGGCCCAGGGCACCGGTTTTGAATTCGATGGCCGGCCACACCTGAAACAAAGCCCACAACAACGGTGCCGCCAATAGGCCGAGCAGGAACAGGGCTTTTTCGCCCCGTCCCGAATCATTGCGCTCAAGCAGGCTGCCGATCAGCCCGCTGATTCCGGCAACGCGTCCGTTGGCCACAACCATGACGCTGGCCGCCAGACCGATCAGTACACCTCCGGCTAAAGCGGACCACGGGGTGAAGTGAAGCGAATCAAGCATCATGGCAACTCTCCAGACGGGCAAAGAACGGCACTAAACCACTCTTTTTTGTTTGAGCATAGGGCTGCTTTTGGGTACCCGCGTCACAAAACCGAATCCTCAATCGTCATCCTGTTGAATCCCTCAAATTACGGAGCAACACGATGTCGTCCAACACCCAACCGGTCAATCTGCTGCAGTCCATTCCTCAGGTTTTCGAAAGCCTGACCCAGGTTCATGCCACCCTTGTCAGACATGACCTGGACCCGACCCTCAAACACCTGCTGCACCTGCGTGCCTCGCAGATTAACCAATGCGGTTTCTGCGTGAAGATGCACACCCGCGAGGCGCGCGAGGCCAATGAAACCAACGAGCGCCTGGATCGCCTGATTGTCTGGCGCCATGTCAGCGATTTCAGCGCCTCGGAACGCGCCGCACTGGCCTGGACCGAAGCCCTGACCGTACTCGATGAGAAGACCGATTACGCCAGCCTGCGCGGCGACTTGCGCGAGCATTTCAACGACGCGCAGATCGGTGCCTTGACGGCCGAGATCGGCATGATCAACCTGTGGAACCGTTTGCAGGTGTCGAGGCACTGATCGATGAACTCCGCTGAAAACGCCGCCGCTGTATTCGAGCAGCGCCGGCCCTTTTTGCTTGGTCTGGCGTATCGCATTCTCGGCTCGCGCACCGAAGCCGAGGATGTGGTGCAAGAGCTGTTCATCAAATGGCTGGAGGCCGATTGGGCTTCCATTGCCACGCCAGCCGCCTGGCTCACCACAGCCTGCACCCGGCACTGCATTGACCTGCTGCGTTCGGCGCACGCGTCACGGGTCGATTACATCGGCACCTGGCTGCCAGAGCCGATTCACACCACCCATCAGCATTCACCCGAGCACCTGCATGAACTGGCCTCGTCATTGTCCACCGCGTTCCTGCTCTTGCTGGAACGGCTGACTCCCAAAGAGCGCGCCGCGTACCTGCTTTACGAAATTTTCGACCTGGATTACGCGCAAGTCGCCGAGACGATCGGGGTTCAGGAAGCGGCTTGTCGCAAATTGGTATCCCGAGCCAAGGCCGGTCTGGGTAACGGGCAAATCCGCTATCAACCGGAGCCGGCGCGTCAGGACCAATTGCTGAGCGCCTTCCGCAGCGCCATCGCCAGCGGCTCAACCGCATCCCTGACCGCGCTGCTGGCCGAAGACGTCGAACTCTACGCCGACGGCGGCGGCAAGGCCTCGGCCATCCGCGAAACCCTTTTGGGCACCAACAGTGTGCTGGATTTCATCGGTCAGTCGCTGCATGCCTACTGGCAGACGTATGAATGGCTGCCCACGCAAATCAATGGCGCTCAAGGCGTGATCATCAAAGCTGACGGCGAACTCGTCGCGTCGCTGAGTTTTGGTTTTGACGCAGCGGGGCAGGTGAACCGGATTTTCATCATGCGTAATCCGGATAAGTTGGCGGGGTTGGAGGCGGGGTTCGACGTGCGGTAATGCATCGACCCGAAAAGATCGCAGCCTGCGGCAGCTCCTACATTGACCGAGTACACCCGTGATCATGCGGATACATGCATTCCCCGTAGGAGCTGGCGAAGCCTGCGATCTTTTGATCTTCCGATTTGTCAGGCGAAAAGATCGCAGCCTGCGGCAGCTCCTACATTGATCGGGTACACCCGTGATCATGCGGATGTACCCAATTCCTGTAGGAGCTGGCGAAGCCTGCGATCTTTTGATCTTGAGCTTTCAAATCCAAATGGCATCCCACAACGGATAATCACCCACCCGTTTCACCAATCCCGCGCGCAAGGGATTCATGATGATGTAACGCGCTGCATCCTTGATGTCTTCATCGCGACGCAAAGCCCGATCGTAATATCCTCGTTGCCATAATCGGCCTTGGCTGCGACGCACAAGATTGATCGATCGGCTGCTTCTGGATTTGATGCGGCACATCAGCTCGGCCAAGGTCCCGTGCTGGAGCTCCAATAACCAATGCAGATGATCCGGCATCACTACCCATGCCAACGAGTTGACCATCGAGGCTTGATCGGCACAGCGCAGTTGGTCGACCAGAAGCCGTCCCATCCGCCAATCTGCGAATACCGGCTCTCGTTGATGAACGACGACGGTCAGTAGATAAATACGACCAGATTCGGAAAATCGAGCCTTGCGCAGGCGACATCCTTTTGCAGCAATAGCCATTCCTTGGCCTCCATGAGGTGTGTTGTCAGATAAACGTTAGTCGTTAGTTTGAGTGGAGCGGATGAAAGCGTTTTCGGAGTATTTCGAAGCCGCCGAAAAGATCGCAGCCTGCGGCAGCTCCTACGTTGACCGAGCACGCACGTCATCACGCGGGTGTACGCAACCGTGACTGGGTACACCGCGTGATCACGCGGATGTACGCCCTCCCGTAGGAGCTGGCGAAGCCTGCGATCTTTTTATCTTCTGGTCCCGACACCCGCTTGATTCGCACTATCAGAGCCACCAATGGTCGTAATCTTCACAGGGCCGCGCGTAACTGCGCCCCCCGCAACCGTGGAGCTCCAATGAGCCAGGACGTCCTGACCACCGAAACCAATCGCCGCCAGTTGCAGCAGATCATCGCCGGTCTTTCCGACGGAGTGATTCTGCTGGAGCTCGACCAGACGATCCTGTGGGCCAATGACGCCGCGCTGACCATGCACGGGGTCAGCCGGATCGGTGAGCTGGGCGCCAATGCCAAGGAATATGCGAAGCGGTTTGCCTTGCGCTATCGCAACCATCATCCGGTTGCGCCGCAGAATTATCCGATCAGCCGCGTTGCCCGCGGCGAGGTGTTCAGCGAAGTACTGGTTGAATTGACGCCAGTCAAAAACGACGAGCGCACGTGGGTCCACAGGGTGCGTAGCATGGTACTGACCGACCGCGTCGGCGAGCCGGAGTCGTTGGTGCTGATCATGAATGACGTCACCGAATGGGCCAGCGCCGAGCAACGTTTCGAAAAGACCTTCAATGCCAACCCGGCCCCGGCGGTGATCTGTCGCCTCAGCGATTTGCGCTACATCAAAGTCAATCAGGGCTTCCTGGAAATGACCGGTTATGCCCGTGAGCAAGTAATCGGCGCTTCGACCTATGAACTGGATGTGCTGGAGCGGGCTGAAAACAAGGAACTGGCCAAGCAGCGTTTGCGTGACGGGGTAACCATTGCGCAAATGCAGGCCGAACTGCAATTGCCCGACGGTGGCAGCAAACAGGTGATCGTTGCCGGGCAACCACTGGAGCTCAACGACGAAGCTTGCATGCTGTTTTCCTTCGTCGACATGGAGCTGCGGCACAAGGCTGAAATTGCCCTGCGCCAGAGTGAGGAACGGTTTGCCAAAGCCTTTCGCCTCACCCCGGTGCCGATCCTGATATGCAGCGCCGACGATCAAGTGGTAATGGATGTTAACGAAGCCTTTCTCGATACCCTCGCGTGCCCGAGTGAAGAGGTGCTCGGCAAAACCGTGGCGCAGCTTGGTTTCATCGATGATGCAGGCGCTCGCACGCAATTGTTTGCGGCCCTGGAGAAAAACGGCAGCGTGGATCGCGTCGATGTCCGAGTGCGCAGGAAAGAGGCCGGGCTGATCGATTGTGCAATTTCGGCAGACACCGTGAACATTCAGGACAGTCTTTGCTACCTGCTGGTGTTGATGGACATCACGGAGCGCAAACGCACCGAGCTGGAATTGGTGTCGGCCATTGAAGAGGTGATGAAAGATGCCTCCTGGTTCAGCCGCACGCTGATCGAAAAACTCGCCAACGTGAAGAATGTCAATTCACC
Organism: Pseudomonas sp. Tn43; assembly: GCF_014192635.1. Taxonomy (NCBI): domain Bacteria; kingdom Pseudomonadati; phylum Pseudomonadota; class Gammaproteobacteria; order Pseudomonadales; family Pseudomonadaceae; genus Pseudomonas; species Pseudomonas sp. Tn43. The sequence continues at coordinate 260,807 of NZ_JACHYG010000001.1, read as the reverse complement.
GCAGTTGCCCACGGTGTCGTTCACCCAACTGACCGCGCGAGAGCGCGATGTGCTCGGTTTGATCTGTGAAGGCCTGGCCGACAAGGAAATCGCCGCACGCCTGAAACTGGCGCCTAATACGGTGCGCAATCATGTTTCGACGGTGTATTCCAAACTCGACGTGCACAGCCGCAGTGAGGCGATTGTATGGGCTCGCGAACGGGGTCTGTTCTCCAGCGAGAGGCGGCCCAAGGGGCAACGTTAAGATGCAAATGCACTAGTTGGGATGGTGCATTTTGGTGTTCTGCTCAGGGGCTGTTTTTTTTAGGCTGTGAAGGTGCGATACGTGGCTTCGGGTCGGTATCGCGTCCTCTTCGATGCAGCTAAAGGAACAGCCACATGGGTAAAAACAATTCAAGCATTGAGGCGATTTCAGGTCGTCGCCAAGGTGAAGCGGGATGAATCATCTGGCGCAATTGCGTATGCAACTGGAGCGCAGTTTTTTGCCGTTGGCCTGTGAGTGTGCGCTCACCGGGGATAATTCGTTGACGGTGAAGCTTTATCATCCAGCGACGGGGCAGGTGGATCTGGTGGTCAGCGGGTTGAACATGGCGAACCTCAGGACGCCGGAGGCGGTGACGGCGTTGATTGAAGAGTTACGGTATGAGCTTGAGAGCATTGGCCTGCATCGGTCCAGTGCGTTGTAGGCGCAGGCTTGTTTCCCGCTGCTTTTCCTGGCATTGGCGGCTGGCTGGGCTATAAGGAATGCGAGGTATTTCTTTTCTGTGACGGGGTCGCCTTTGTGCGGTGTGGTTTTTGTGTCGCGGAAAATGTCGATTACTTACCGCGGGTCAGCCTATGAACAGTCTTGGGATACGTATTTTTTCGCCACTGTCACTCTTACTTTGCGCGGCAATTCTGGGTGGTTGCGCGAGTCCGCCGCCACCGCCACCCGCTGCGCCACCACCGCCACCGGTTCGCACCTGTCAGACCTCCGAAAACACCGATGTACAGGGTGACATGAGGGCTGAAGGGCAGGTGACGCGGACCACCACCCTGACCCGTTGCGTCACTCAGTAAGCAATGGCGTGTACCGCCAGTTGCCTATTGCGCGACTGGCGTGTGTGGCCCGAGCGGCGATTCAGACTTCTTCGATCCTGACCCACCGCGACTCGCGCGCCGCCAGACGCATCGCTGTCGCCAGGCGTTCGACTTCCCATGCCTGCTCGAAATCTGTCCCGTCCTGACCGAGGCCGGCCAGCGCCATCACCAACTCATGCACTTCCAAAGTCTTGAGTTCGTTGTAACCCAACTGATGGCCCGGTGCCGGGCTGAAGGCGGCATAACCCGGTAGATCCGGCCCTGCCAGCAGCCGTTGGAAACCACCTTGCCCTGCGCGATACATCCGCAGTTCGTTCAAGCGTTCCTGATCGAACGCCAAAGTGCCCCGGGTGCCGCTGATTTCAAAACTCAGATGATTCTTGTAACCGTGTTTGAGCCAACTGCTGCTGAACGTGCCTCGCGCGCCGTTGGCGAACCGCAGCAACGCGTGGACCTGATCGTCGACCGCGACCTCGCGTCGTTCCTGGCCTCCTAACGTAACGGGGCGTTGCGCATGCACGGTCTGGGTGTCCGCGCACACCGCCTCGATTTCGCCCAGCAGATGACGGGCCATGGCCAGCAAGTGACTGCCCAGGTCCGCCAAGGCACCGCCGGCGTAATCAGCGTCACAACGCCAGGACCAGGGTGAAGCGGGATCGGCCAGGAAGTCTTCGCTGAATTCGCCCTGGAAACTGATGATCTGTCCCAACGCTCCGCTTTGAATCAAATCCCGAGCGAGGCCGATGATCGGGTTGTGTTGATAGTTGTAGCCGACCCGCGTCACCACGCCCGCGGCTTTAGCGGCCAGACGCATGGCGCTGGCCTGTTCGAGGTTCACCGCCAGCGGCTTTTCGCAATACACCGGCTTGCCGGCGGCGAGGGCGGCCATGGCCATGGGGTAGTGCAGATGATTGGGCGTGGTGATGGCGATCAGATTGACCTTGGGGTCATTGATCAGCTGTTGCCAGTCGCTGTGGGCGGCATCGAAGCCCCACGCGTCGGCGCAATGTCGGGCGCGCTGCGGATCGGCGTCGGCGAGGGCGGCGAGATTGAGCTTCAGCGGCAATTCAAAAACGGCGCTGACATTACGAAAGGCCAAGGCGTGGGCGCGGCCCATGAAACCTGTGCCGATAAGTCCGATACCGAGTTCGCGCATAGCCGGGTCCTTTGGGTTTTTATTTTCAGGAGGGCTATTTATGGAATAAATATTCCCGATATGCAAATTATGGAATAAATATTCTTGTGTTGGCTCCGGCACTGCCTGATCCCACTGTAGGAGCTGCCGAAGGCTGCGATCTTTTGATCTTTAACGATTCAACTGACGCCATAGATCAAAAGATCGCAGCCTTCGGCAGCTCCTACACGGGGTTGGTGTGCTCGCGTGAGAAGCAAAAAAGGCAGCCACTTGGCTGCCTTCGGTTTATTCGCAGAACCCAATCAGGACAAAAACCCACCATCCACATTCAACGAAACCCCAGTCGTGTAGCTCGACGCCTCACTGGCCAGGTACAGCACCGCGCCAGCCATTTCACTCGGGTCCGCTACACGCTTGAGCGGAATCTGCTGCAGCGCCGTTTGCAATATGGCGTCGTTTTTCACCAGCGCCGAAGCGAACTTGGTGTCGGTCAGACCCGGCAGCAGGGCATTGCAACGGATGCCGAATGGCGCGCATTCCTTGGCGAAGACTTTGGTCATGTTGATCACCGCTGCCTTGGTCACCGAGTAGATGCCCTGGAAGATCCCCGGCGAAACACCATTGATCGAAGCGACGTTGATGATGCTGCCGCCACCGTGTTCGCGCATCAGCTTGCCGGCTTCCACCGACATGAAGAAGTAGCCGCGAATGTTCACGTCGACGGTTTTCTGGAAGGCGCTCAGGTCGGTGTCCAGTACGTTGCAGAACTGCGGGTTGGTCGCCGCGTTGTTGACCAGAATATCCAGGCGCCCGAACTGTTCGCGGATGCCGGCGAAGACCTGGGTGATCTGCTCCATTTCACCAATGTGGCAGGCGATGGCGGTGGCTTTGCCGCCGGCGGCGATGATCGCGTCGGCAACATGCTGGCAACCGTCGAGCTTGCGGCTCGAAACGATCACATGGGCGCCTTGTTGCGCCAGCAGTTTGGCGATGGCTTCACCGATGCCGCGGCTGGCGCCGGAGACGAAAGCGATCTTGCCGTCGAGGTCGAACAACTGAGTCTTGGACATGATTTTTCCTTGTTATGGAGCCCGATCAGCGGCCGCGATCAGAGGCTGGATTTCTGGATGACTTGCAGGCTCATCTGCTCCAGCAGTTTGTTCATGTGAATGAACTGCGCGAAGCGTTTGTCCTGGGTCTGACCATGGAAGAAGCGGTAGTAGATCTGCTGCACGATGCCGGCCAGACGGAACAGGCCATAGGTGTAGTAGAAGTCGAAATTGTCGATCTGGATGCCCGCGCGTTCGGCGTAGTAATCGACGAATTCACGGCGGGTCAGCATGCCGGGAGCGTGGCTCGGCTGACGGCGCATCAATTGCACCGGCGCCGGGTCGTCGGCTTCGATCCAGTAGGCGAGGGTGTTGCCCAGGTCCATCAGCGGGTCGCCGAGGGTGGTCAGCTCCCAATCCAGCACGCCGATGATCTGCATCGGGTTCTCAGGGTCGAGGATCACATTGTCGAAGCGGTAATCGTTATGGACGATGCTCGACGTCGGGTGGTCGGCCGGCATCTTGTCATTGAGCCAGGCTTTCACCGCTTCCCACTTCGGTGCGTCCGGGGTCAGGGCTTTTTCGTAGCGCTCGCTCCAGCCTTTGATTTGCCGCGCGACGTAACCTTCGGGCTTGCCGAGGTCGCCCAGGCCACAGGCCTTGTAATCGACCCGGTGCAGTTCCACGAATTTGTCGATAAAGCTTTTGCACAGGGCTTCGGTCTTCGCAGAATCAAGGCCCAGTTCCGGTGGCAGTTCGGAGCGCAGGATGATCCCCTTGACCCGTTCCATCACATAAAACTCGGCGCCGATCACTGACTCGTCGGTGCAGTGCACATAGGCTTTGGGGCAATAGGGAAAGCCATCTCGCAGCTGATTGAGAATACGAAATTCGCGGCCCATGTCGTGGGCGGACTTGGCCTTGTGACCGAACGGTGGCCGACGCAGGACGAATTCCTGTTCGGGGTATTCCAGCAGGTAAGTCAGGTTCGACGCACCGCCCGGAAACTGGCTGATTTTCGGCAAGCCGCTCAGGCCCGGAATGTGCGCCTTGAGGTATGGATCGATCAGGCTGGCATCGAGTTCTTCGCCGGAGCGGATACGGGTGGACTGGTCAGTAAGCGCCATGCTTATCCCTTCTGCTTATTTTGGAGGCCAGACATCATTGGCTAATCTAATGGTGCGCCGGGATGGCCACAAGCGCGGCACGGTCTTATAGGTTAGCGTGTTGCCGGACAATCAGCGTTCCTGATGTGCGCGAACCGGCTCGGCGGACTATGGTTCAGGAAAGTCGCTTCCAGGAAGGAGATTCGACATGGGCTGTCCGCAAGTTTGCGCCACCGCGACCCTGCAATGCAGTTTCGGCGCGGCACCGGCGGTACTCAACGTGCTGCCGGTGAATCGCACGCTGACCGGGGGCATGCCGGCGGCGAACATCATGGATCACATCCCGTTGGTGAACATCATGCCGTTCGGTACATGCATGAGCATGGCCAATCCCATGGTTGCGGCCGCCACCGCCGCGGCGCTTGGCGTATTGACGCCGATGCCCTGCATTCCGGCCACCGCCACCCCGTGGATCCCCGGCGGCGCGCCGACCCTGCTGTTGGGCGGCATGCCGGCCATCGATGCCAACAGCACCCTGATGTGCAACTGGGCAGGGGTAATAAAAATCGTGATGCCGGGACAAATGCAGATGCTCATTCCCTGACCGCACACAATCCTTGTAGCAGCTGTCGAGCCGCGGCGAGGCTGCGTTCGGCTGCGGAGCAGTCGTAAAACCAGAGATTGCGGTGCGTCAGGTAGACCGCATTAGCCGGGTTCACGACTGCTCCGCAGCCGAACGCAGCCTCGCTGGGGCTCGACAGCTGCTACAGGGGTCAGGTCTGCTCGGGATAACTCCAGCGCCTGAACCACCAGCGAATCCTGGAAATCGGCTTGCCCTCGGCATCCAGCGGTCGCCCATCGCTGGCAAAACCCTGTTCCGGTTCGAGCAACTGACCATTGAGGTATCGAGCCTCGACGGCGGGTTTGCCGTTGGGATGAAAGCGCTGATACCGGCCCTCGCGCACGCCATCGCGGTAAAACTCCGCCTCCGCCAGTTGCCCGTCGGGAAAGTAATTGAACGCCTCCCCATGCAGCAGCCCTCGGCGGTAGGTCGCCTTGCGCTGCAGCCAGCCTTGCGGCGCATAGAAACTCGCGACCCCCTGCAGCTTGTCCCGGACAAACGGCAACTGCGCCGAGACCTTGCCGTTAGGGTGATAGAGCAGGGTAGTGCCCTGCAGTTCGCCCTGGCTGTAGTGCAAATCGGCCTGCGCGCGCCCGTCATCCTTGATGTGCAACGCACCGTCGAGCTGGCCATCGAGCAAGCGGCCTTTGAGCTGTTTATCGTTCTGCTGCAAATCCAGCGGCGTGATGGCCATGGGTTCTCCTTGTCAGTTGACCTGCACCAGACCACCCTTGATCGTCAGCATGCCGCCACCGTCCACGGTCTGCGACGCGGCGCCTTTGTTGGTCAGGCTGATCCCGGCATCGTTGGTCATGGTCGTGCCCGCCTTGTTCTCCAACGAAGTGCCGGCCTGATTGCTCAGGGACGTACCGGCCTTTTGGCTGATCGAGGTGCTGGCCTCGGCCGCCAGATCCGCGCCACTCTTGATCGCAAAACTGCCACCGCTTTGCAGGGTCAGGGTACCGGTCACCTTGATGGTCAAATTGCCGTCCACCGTCAGGCTGTAATCGCCGGTGACCTTGTGCGTGTAGTTGCCACCGGTGCTATGGGTCTGGTCCGCGCCCACGGTCACCGTGCGACTGTCCTTCACATCCAGAGTGTCGCTGCCCGTCTGAATGGTCACGCTGCGTTTGCCTTTCTCCAGGGTCACGGTCTCGTCGCCTTCTTTCACCGTGCGAGTGCGGGCGTTCTGTACGGTCAGGGTTTCGTCATGGCCGACCGTGGCGGTGGTGTCGTTGAGCACATTGATCTTCAGATCTTTCTGCGCCTGCAGAAACACTTCTTCGGCGTCCTTCTTGTCCTCGAATCGCAGCTCGTTGAAACCGCCACCGCCTTTGGACGATTGAGTCTTGATCCCGGACTGGGTCTGATTCGCTGGCAACGCATAGGGCAGGGCATTGTCGCCGTTGTAGACGCAACCGGTCACCAGCGGCCGATCCGGATCGCCATCGATAAACGTCACGATCACTTCCTGGCCGATCCGTGGCACGAACTGCATGCCAAAACCCTTGCCGCTCCAGGGCAACACCACCCGCACCCAGCAGGAACTGGCTTCGTCGTTCTTGCCATCGCGATCCCACGGGAACTGCAACTTGATCCGGCCGTATTCGTCGGTCCAGATTTCTTCGCCGGACTTGCCGACGACGATGGCGGTTTGCGTGTGCATTCGCGGCTTGGGTGTGGTTCTCACCGGGCGAAAAGGTGTGGCCTTGGGGATGGCTTCGAAGCGATTGCGATAACTGTCATGGCTGGCTTCGTGAGTCACCGCCGTTACCACCCAATCGATATTCAACGTCGAATCATCGTGCCCTGCGAGCGTGAACCAGTGCCCGGGCACCAGCCAGCGGCAGTCGCTTTCGCCGACAAAACGCTTCTCCTGACTGCGCAAGCCGTCGACCCGCTGCTTGGTCAACGCATCACCCCGGGCCTTGGCGTTATAGCCGCCCGGATGCTCGTACATCGAACGCGGCCCGGCCACCGCCTCGGCCTGGCCGTAAAGCGAAGTGGTCGGCGTGGTGAACTCGTAATCCGTTGCCCGGTACACCCCGGCCACCGCCTGCACGCAGACCTGGCCGGAGCGAATGCCGTGCAGTTCTCGCTCAACCAACTGCTGGCCGAGATAGTTCACCTTGGGTCCGTTGGGGATCGGCACAAAGGCATCGTTGCTATCTCCAAGCACCAGTGTGTGCTTGCCGTCCTCGTGGGTGAAAAACCAGAAAATCCCTTCCTCTTCCAGCAACCGTGAAACGAAGGCGAAATCGGTTTCGCCGTACTGCACGCAGTACTCGCGCGGGGTGTAACTGCCGCTGAGTGATAGCTTGAAGTCGGTGAAGGCGTGGGCGTTGAAAATGGTGGTGACGATGTCTGAGGTGCTGAGGTTCTGGAACACCCGGTTGTTGCTGGCCAGGGTCAGCCACCAAAGCCATGGCCGCAGAACAAGCTGATAGCGCTCGGCAGTGGCGTCGGCGGGGAGTTGGCGGATTTCGGCGATCAGCGCGTCCATTGGACGGGTCAGGGCGTCGTTGTGCAGGGTGGCGGTGACGTGGGTGGCGACGGCGGTGGTCAGGGTGAGGGAGGCGCCGTCGTTGAGGCCGTTGAGGGTTTGCGTGCCTAGCGCATTGAGGGCTTCTTCGCCGGACAGCGACTCAGGGTAAAGCGCCGACAGCGAAGTGGCGGTGAGGGAGAGGCTGGTGTTGCTGTCGGTGGTACGGGGCATCGTTTAACCTTGGTTTTTGGTTATTGAAATGCAGCCGTTGAAAAAAATGTTGGTCAGCCAAACGTGCCAAACTCATTAATCGCATGAACTTCATCGGGCTCAGTCGTTGAGATGGATGCCATTTATCCAATAGCCGTAAGTCATTCCGATCCAGGTCTGGCAGTTTGAACAGGGCGGCTTTAGATGAGGCAGATAATTATGGTGCTTCTTGTAGGGGCCGTCGTCTGGATAGAAAGCCATGAGGAACAGCCGATCTACGCGTTCGTCATAGGCCAAGGCGATAGAGACAGCATTTGCTTCCGCGCAGTTAGCCAAGGGCCTCCGCAATGGGTTGTCGCCGCTACTGATGGCTGGACTGGCAATGTATTCGCTCAATCGATGCAAACGCCGATACGCCATTTCTGTATCGAGTGTTTCGTGTTGTTTTTTTTGTTTATCAAGCCGGGTGATACCTCCTGCTTCTCCGTTGTAGCCGAAGTAATAGACTCCAGAGTCCCGTGAGTAAGCGATGCACAAATCAGCATAGGCCCTGACCCAGACGTTGCCTCTATCATTGGTTTGCTCTTTGGCAGGGTCTTCCGCTCGTTGTTGTGCCGCTATATCGATAACGTGAGCTATAAACTGTTCATCCGAATAGTCACTGTGTATAGGCATTTGCTTTCTCCAAAATAGGAGTAAAACGATCGATTTACTCCGGAAAAGGGGACAGATTTTGAGTAAAAATAAATCTGTCCCCTTTTGGTCCTTTTTGTATTTACCAATAGGCGGTAAAGGCCGGAAGCGTGGGGAAACCGGCGGGTGCATCCGCCACATCGCTGCCCGCGACCATTTTCGCTGTCCCGGCAGTGGTGCCTGGGTAATAGAAGGTGTAGGGCACCGTCACTGTTGCTACGCCCAATTTTTTCTTGTGATCCAGACTGTACGAACCTTCGTCGGCCTGAATATTGATAATGACTTTGCACGTCGCGCTATTGGCGATCAGAAAGTCATGACAGGTTTGACAGGGAAATGCGTTTTGCGCCAGGTAGATAATGTTGGCACCTCCTCTTGCATTGAAGGCCAGCATTTCAGCGTGCTCACAGGGCTTTTTTTTATTTCCCGTTCCATAGGTTGTTTTGTCCTGTTTCCAGGTGGGGGGCGTTTTATTTATAGCCGTTAACGTGTGAAGTACCACTTGAACTGTCATGTCTGCTCTCTCGAAATTCAGTGTTCGAAACAGGGGGCTTTTGACTTATTCCAAAACCCACTCCGCCAACTTCCCCGTCACCTGCGTCATCAACACATTCTCAACATCCCTCGCACCCGCCGCACTGCACTTGGCCAACACCGCCTGCACAATCCCGGCATCAAACTCAAACTGTTTCCCGGTCGCGGCCTTATATCGCCCGCGCAATTTTTCCAGTTTCGCCAGCACAATCCCTTCCAGCGTCGCCTCATCCAGCGGCCGATACGCCACCACCGTCATGCGCGCGAGAAACGCTGGCCGAAACGCTTTCAGCAACACTTTGTGCAACGCTTCGTTGAACGTATCGGTGCCCAGTTGCGCGACGGGCGTATCGAGCAGCAACTCAGCGCCAACGTTGCTGGTGGCGAGCATCACAGTGTTCTTGAAGTCCACCACCAGCCCGGTGCCGTCCTCCATCACGCCTTTGTCGAAAACGTTGTAGAAGGCTTCGAGCACATCCGGGTGTGCCTTTTCTATTTCATCCAGCAGCACCACGGAATAGGGTTTGCGCCGCACCGCTTCGGTGAGCACGCCGCCGCTGCCATAACCGACGTAGCCGGGCGGGGCGCCTTTGAGTTGGCTGACGGTGTGGGCTTCCTGGTATTCAGAAAGGTTGATGCTGATGAGGTTGCGTTCGCCGCCGTAGAGCGCGTCGGCCAACGCATAAGCGGTTTCGGTTTTGCCCACGCCTGTAGGGCCGACCAGCAGGAATACGCCGACCGGTTTTTGTGGGTCGGTGAGGCCGGCGCGGTAGGCTTGCAGGCGTTGGGCGATGGTGTTCAGCGCGGTGCTTTGGCCCATGACCCGTTGGCCCATGCGCTGGCCGAGGGTGCGGACGGCGTGGGCTTCGTCGGCGAGCATTTTGCCCACTGGAATGCCGGTCCAGCCGGCGATGACGGCGGCGACGGTTTTGGCGTCGACCTGTTCCGGCACCAGCGGATCGTCCTGGCGAATGGCGTCCAGACCGGCCTCCAGGCGTACCAGTTCAGCGGCCAGATGATCGATGCGGCTGTCGGTGGCTTCGTCCGGTTTGTCGTTATCGGCGCGCTCGCTCAAGGTGAGCAGCTCGCGGCGGGTTTGCAGCAGTTCGCGCACGGCAATCCGTTCTTCGTTCCAACGGGTTTCCAGGTCGCGGATGGCTTGCACGTTACCGACGGATTCGGTTTCCAGCAGGGTGATGCGTTCGCGGTGATCGAGCCCGGTGGCTTGTTCGCGACGCAGGCGTTCGACTTCATCCTTGAGGCTGTTCTGGCGATGGCGCAGGCTTTCCAGCGGCGGTGGTACATCGTGCTGACCGAGGGCGACCCTGGCGCAGGCGGTGTCGAGCACGCTGATGGCCTTGTCCGGCAACTGGCGCCCGGAGATGTAGCGATGGGACAGTTTCACCGCTTCGTGAATCGCCGCGTCGAGCACCTGCACGCCGTGGTGCTGTTCCAGTTTCGCGGCCACGCCACGGAGCATTTCCACGGCGGTGGTTTCGTCCGGTTCCTCGACCTGCACCAACTGAAAACGCCGGGCGAGGGCCGGGTCTTTTTCGAAGTATTTTTTGTACTCAAGCCAGGTTGTGGCGGCGAGGGTGCGCAACTCGCCACGGGCCAGCGCTGGCTTGAGCAGATTGGCTGCGTCGCTTCCGCCTTCCGCGCCGCCCGCGCCAATCAGGGTGTGGGCTTCGTCGATAAACAGAATGATCGGTTTGTCGGCGCTGCGTACCGCATCGATCACGCCTTTGAGCCGCTGTTCGAACTCGCCTTTGACCCCGGCGCCGGCCTGCAACAAACCGAGGTCGAGTACCCGCAGGCTGACGTCCTGCAGCGACGGCGGTACATCGCCAGCGGCAATGCGCAACGCCAGGCCTTCGACCACGGCCGTCTTGCCCACCCCCGGCGCGCCGACCAGGATCGGGTTGTTCTGCCGACGCCTGAGCAGGATGTCGATGCACTGGCGAATCTCGCCGTCGCGCCCGACGATGGGGTCGATGCGCCCGGCGTGGGCGTCGGCGGTAAGGTCCTGGGTGAACTGATCGAGCACCGAATCCTGTTTCGGCTGCGATCTTCCAGCGGCATTGACAGGCCGCGTGCCGCCGACGTGTTCGCGAGAGTTTTCGGTCCACTCCAGCAGGTTACTGCGCAAGGCTTCCCGCGGAATTTTCAATAGCGACGAGGCGCTATTGAGCAGCAGGCTGCGGCGTTCATCGCGGTCGAGCAAGGCCAGCAGCAGCAAGCCGGACCGGATGCTGTCCAGACCGAGCACACTGGCCTGAACCACCGCGTCTTCGAGCAGGCCGATGGTTTGCGCCGAGAGCGCCGGGGTGCGGGTGCTGCCGGATTTGAACAGTTCCAGGGCCTTGTTGATTTCCGCCGTCAGGGCATCACGCTCCAGGCCAAAGCGCGGCAGCAGCCAGGCGAAGTCACCGCCCTCGATATCCAGTAACTCAAGCAGCAGGTGTTCGATTTCGACGTAATGATGACCCCGTTGCAGGCAGCGTTGCGCGGCGCGTTCGAGGGCGCGGCGGTTGTCCGGGTTGAGGCGTCCGATCAGGCTGGCCAGTTCCATGTTCAGGTGATCTCCAGCTGACGAAGGCGGGTTTCGATCTGTTGCACGGCGAGGCTGGCCTGGCGTTGCAGGCCACCGTTCCAGCTGAGCAAGGGCGGGGCCTGGTGCCCGAGTTTCATCGGGCTGGCACCGCGCACCAACAGCACCAGGGTGCAGTCCAGATCGGGGCCGAAATACAGCGCGCTGAGGCTGGCCAGTGCCGGATGGGATTCGCCATCGGGCAGAAACCGCGCCGCCTGCGCCGAGGTCAGCGGGCCGAGGGTCAGGCGGATGCCGGCGTGTTCATCCCAGACCCGGGTGCCGGCCACGGCGCTGCGGCCCAATTGCAGGTTGCGGCCTCCCGGTTGCAGGCGGCTGCGACTGGCAGGCGGGATTTCCCGCCAGGCACCTTCATAGGCGCTGAGTGCCACTGGCAATTCGAAGTGCTCGCGCACGATCGCGGCGAAGCCGGCGAGGGAGCGACGACCGTCGGCAAATAGCGCGCTGCACGCCAGTACGGCGGAATCGGGAAGGGCCTGACGTTCCTGCAAGGCTTTGGGCAACAATCCGGTCAGCGCCCGCAGTTGCGCCTGCACCGGGGACGCGCCGGGGGCCGTGAAGCCAATGGCAATTCGGTGTTTGCGCATCACCTTGTACAGCAGACTGAGCAAGCGATGCTGGAACAGATCGAGGAACTCGGCCGGTGCATGATCCTTGGCGCGTGCCCGTTGTTGCAGCCATTCCTGATAGGCGTAGGGCAGGGGACCGTCGGGTCCGCCAAGACCAAACACCGGTGTGCTGAGCATCGGTGGCTGGCCGGGTTCCTGGGTCAGGCTTTCGATTTGGCTGGCGGAAAAAAGCGCCGTCAACGGCCCGCGCAGGCGCAGGGCTTCCGCTTGAGGCGCGGTGCCGCTGCCCAGGGATTCGGCTTGCGGGTGTTCGCGTTCCAGCAGCAGCAATGCCTGCAACAATTCGAACGCCTGCGGCTCGCGCCGCAGCTTCTGACTCAGGCTCGGACTCAGAGGCTCAGTGGCATGCCGGCTTGGGGTTGCCATGTCTTGACCTCCTTGTCTGACTGGACCAAAACCGTGCGCACAAAGCGATTGGCCGTGGCATAGAGTGAAAAGAACTGCGCCAGCACCGCTGAAAACAACACGGCGCTGCTGCCGACGAAATGCTGCGGATCGAGTCGCAACTGAACTTCCAGCCCATTGCGCCAGCCGCGCCAGGCATCTTCGCCGACATGGGCGATCACCCGTTCACAGCCAAGGCCGAGCAAGCCTTCGATTTGCCGCAGAGCGCTGGCCTCGTCGCGCAGGTTGTGCAACTGGAGGATTTCCTTGAGGGCATCCAGCGCCTGCGGCCCCTCGACCAATGACAAATGATTGAGGGTCAGTTGCGACACCAGCCGCCAGCGGGATTCGCCATCCAGTCGCGGCAAACTCTGTGGGCTGGGCGAATTACGCAGACGAGCCCAGGCCACGGGACCGGGTCGTTCGAAGCCCAGTGGCGTTCCGGCCGGAAGGCTCTGGGCCAGGTGTCGGTTGGTGCACAGCAGTTCGGCGGTCAGGCTGTATTCGGTGGCCTCGGACACTGGGTCGAGCCGGGTGTCCACCAGGCTCACCATCAGGTCGGTGCCCAGACGATTCGCAGTCATGCCGCTGACCCGTCGCGCGTGCCAGTAGCATTGCTTTTCACCGCCGATATGCTGGCTGCCGTAATAAGCGGGAACGCGCAACACACCCTGACTGGAACTGGCACGCATCGCCCGGATGCTGTGAATCTCGACGCTGTTTTCCCGATGACTGTCGGCCACCAGGCGGTACTCGCTGCGGGTGCCGTCCGGGCGCAGGGGCTCCGAGGTTCGTGGAAACAGATTGATCACCGGCGTACAGCCCAAGGCGAAATCGCTGGCCTGAAGGTGCAGGCGGTTGGCCGGGGCGCGGTCGAAGACGATGTACAGGTAAAGCGTCTGGCTGTCGCTGCTGGCGCCGGCCAAGGGGATATCGAAGAAACTGAATTTGTCCGCAAAGGCGAAATATTCGGCGAGCAGGCGCATGCCCGGATGCACGCCGTCTTCGTCCGGCAACAGCATTTCGTCGTTGGCAAAACCGACGATGCCTGGCAGCCCCGCCAACACTTTCGGCACGCTGCCGACGGGGCCGGCCAGCACCTTCACGGCGTGAGCGCCGAGCAGGTCATACAGGCAGGCGTTGATCACCGGGGAGGCGGCAAGATGCACGCGCAGCTGTTGGATCGCCAACGTTGACCATTGGCTTTCACCCAGGCAACGCAGGCTCAGGCGCAGGGCCGAGCGCGCTTGCGCCACACCGGTCAGGGCCTGGGCTTCATCGCTGCCCAGCAACAGCGCTTCATTGATTTCCAGCGGCCACAAGCGAACCGCGGCGCTGGTGCGAAAATGGATGCTTTCACCTTTGCTTGTGGTGACGAACAGCGGCGTGTCCCTGGGCAACGGGTAACCGCTGGCGAGGTTGCCTTTGCTTGGGTCCGGCTCGAACTGCACGATCGCGCAGGAGGGCAACGGCCGCATGGCCAATGGGTAAAGCTGTTCGAGCAAGGCATCGCTGAATTCGGCGTAATCGTCATCGAGCCGCCGTTGCAGGCGCGCCGCGAGCAAGGCGAAACCTTCGAGCAGGCGTTCGACATGCGGGTCGGGGCATTCCCCCGGGGACAGTTCCAGGCGTCTGGCGACCTTGGGGTAACGCTCGGCGAAAAGGCTCCCGGCGTGCCGCAGCCAGGTCAGTTCGCGCTGGTAGTAATCGAGCAGTTGCGGGTCAATCGAGTCGCTCATGACGCACCTCAAGGCCATCGCCGGCCTTCTCGATGACAAATGCCACGGGCCAATGCTGCTGGCCACTGCGCAACTCGCCCAGTAGCCGAATGCTCAGTTGCTGCGGATGGCCGGGGACCGGATTGACCTGAACCTCGCCCAGTTGCAGGCGCGGTTCGAAGTGGGTGATGGCCTCGCGCACTTCCCGCGCCAACTGACGACGGTCATCGCTGCGCTGCTGTTGCAAGGCGGTCCAGTCAGCGATGCCGTAGTCGAGAATGCTCGGCGGGGAGGTCAGTGGACGTTGGCCGCGTCGGGTGTTGAACAGGCGCAGCAATTCCGTGTGCACCGACTCGAGCAGCCCCTGGCGATCGAACACCTGCACGGTGTCGACCTCGCTTGAAGCGAGGCGCTCGAACAACGGTGGGAGCATGCCGGTGCCTGCCATGGCCGACGCGTCCGCTTACTTGACGAGCTTGTTGGCGGCCATGTCCCAGGTCGAGGCGGCCGTGCCTTCCTTGGTGCCGTCGTCTTTCTGGGCAGTGAGCTCCCACTTGATCTTGGTGAAATTCAGCGACAGGGTTTCCACCGGTTTGCCACCGGTACCGCCACTGACGCTGACGTTGGACAGCACGACGTTAGTCAGGGTGTAGATGATGAATGGCATCAGCTTTCCGCTGCCTTCGGCGGCGTTGCGACCAATGGTGATTTTGGCTTCCGGGATCGGTTTGCCGGCGCAGCAATATTCGTTGAGAGAGGGCGTCGAGCTGTCGACGAATTTGGTCAGGGTGAACTCGCCGATGTGCGGCTTACCGGAGGTCCGTTCCGAGTTGCTGACGTCGTTGGTCACCTGCATCGCCACGTTGTGGCTGTACGACATGACTTCGATCTTGTCCTTGTAACCCTCGAGCAGGCTATCGCCTTTGATGTCGCCGCCGAGGTCGAGAATGATTGCATCCATCGCATGAGACTCCTGAAAGTTAATAGTAGGCCAATGCCCTGTAGGAGCTGCCGCAGGCTGCGATCTTTTGATCTTGATCTTTCGCTCACGACTCAATTGTCCGGGGAAAGATCGCAGCCTCGTTGCACTCGGCAGCTCCTACATGGTGTTCGGCATTACATGGGGCTAGCGGTCAGGCGGCGACCGGTGGCGGCAGTGTCGCGACCAGGCGGATCGACGCGGTCAGCTCTTCGAGCTGGAAGTGCGGCCGCAGGAACACCGTGGCCTTGTAGGCACCCGGTTTGCCGGCAACCTCCGTCACATCCACCCGGGCTTCACGCAACGGGTACTGCGCCTTGATCTCTTGCGGCGCGTTGTCGTTGATCAGCACGTAGTCGGCGATCCAGTTGTTGAGGTAGGTCTGCACGTTATCGCGGGTCATGAAACTGCCGACCTTGTCGCGCATGATCACCTTCAGGTAGTGGGCGAAACGCGAGGCCGCGAGCACGTATGGCAACATCGCCGAGATCCGCGCGTTGGCGTTCGCCTCGTTGGTGTTGTAGAGCTTGGACTTGTTGGTGGTCTGGCCGCCGAAGAACACTGCCACGTCGCTGTTTTTCTTGTGGCACAGAGCGATAAAACCGAGGTCGTTGAGTTCTTTCTCGCGACGGTCGGTGATCGCCACTTCGGTCGGGCATTTGAGCGACAGATCGCCAGAGGTGGTGCGGAAGGTATGGGCCGGCAGGCCTTCCACCGCGCCACCGCCTTCGGCACCGCGAATCGCCGCGCACCAGCCGTACTTGGCGAAAGCTTCGGTGATTCGCTGCGACAAGGCCCACGCGGCATTGCCCCACAGGTATTTGCTGTGGTCGCTGCCATTGACGTCTTCGACGTAGTTGATGCCTTCCACCGGCGACGTGTCAGGGCCATAAGGCAGACGCAGCAGGAAGTGCGGCAGCACCAGGGACACATAACGCGAATCTTCGCTTTCGCGGAACGAGCGCCACTTGATCAGCTCCTGGCTCTCGAAGACTTTCGACAGGTCACGGGGCACGGCCAGTTCGGTGAAGCTGTTCATGTCGAACAGCCGAGGGCTGGCGGCGGCAATGAACGGCGCGTGAGCGGCCGCGGCGACGTTCGAGAGTTTCTCCAGCAGGCCGATGTCTTGCGGGTGCCGGCCGAAGGTGTAGTCACCCACCAGCAGGCTGAACGGGTGGCCGCCGAAGGTGCCGTATTCCTCTTCGTAGATCTTCTTGAACAGTGCGCTCTGGTCGAACTCGACGGCTTTTTCCAGATCGTTCTGCAGCTCTTTCTGGGTCACGTTGAGCAACCGCAGTTTCAGCCGGGAACTGGTTTCGGTGTTCTGCACCAGCAAGTGCAGGCCGCGCCAGGAGGCTTCGAGTTTTTGCAGGTCCGGGTGGTGCAACACTTCGTTGAGTTGAGCACTGATCAGTTCGTCGATCTGGCTGATGCGGTCGTTGATCATCGCCACGGTGTCCTTGTCGATGGCCATGCCTTCGTCGAGTACCTGGGTGGCGAATTCCGCGAGCATGTCGCGGGCGTAATCCTGCTGGCTGTCGTCATGGGCCATGCGGCCTTTGGCGATGATTTCATCGAGCAGAGACAAGGTCTGGGCGGTACTGTCGCTGGCTTGGCTCTGGGCGGTGGATGAGGCGGGCATGGCAGATTCTCCCTAAATGGATGAACGATCAGGCTTGCGGTTCGGCCGGTACTTCTGCATCGCCAGCGGGGGCGGGGGGAGCGGCTTCCGGGCGGGCCGACTTGATCTCTTGCAGGCCCTCGGTGTTGGCAATGACGTCGCGCAACAGCTTGTCCAGATCATCGTTGCCATCGAGCTTGGTCAGCAGATCGCGCAGACGCTGACGGGCTTCAAACAGACGCCGCAGCGGCGTGACCTGCTCAACCACCTTGACCGGATCGAAGTCGTCGATGTGTTTGAAGTTGAGCTCGATGTTGAGTTTGCTGTCGTCGCCGCTGAGGGTATTGGTGACCTGCAAGGTGGCGCGCGGGCCGATCGAGGCGAGCACTTCGTTGAAGTTGTCGCGGTCGATTTCGGTGAAGCGCCGTTCATTCAGTTTCGGGAGTGGCTCCAGAGGCTTGCCGGAGAGGTCGGCAAGAATGCCGACCACCAATGGCAATTCTTTCTTCTCGATGGCATTGCCGATTTCGACGTCGTAGGTGATTTGCACGCGGGGCGGGCGGACCCTGTCGAGCTTGTGCTGAGTACTTTCTGCCATGGTGGCTGACTCCGATGCATGAGGCGGGCGCAATGCATCGGGAGGCCCGTTTCATCGCATTCCCTTACTGGACCGTAGGTTAGAAAGGGAGGGCAGAGGACCTGTCATTCCTTTGACGAACCTTCCACATTCGTCGTGCTGACCGAACTATCCAAGACGCTAGAACAGGTCTATAAAAAAGCAAACAAAAAGCATTTTTGGACCGTATCCAGAAAAGGAAAATTCATTTTGTACGCACGTTTTTTTTCTGTGGTTCTGCTCCTGTCACTCGCCGGGTGTTCGTTGTTCGGGCCTCGTGTCGACCTCGATAACCTGACGCTGGACGTCGCGCCCCGCGCCAACGATGACACGCCGATCGCGGTGGATTTCATTGCGGTGAATGACGCGGATCTGCTCAAGCAATTGTCGGGCATTACCGCCCGCCAGTGGTTCGCCGAACGCGAGCAGTTTCAGCGCGACTATCGGCAGCTGATGACGGTCTGGGGACTGGAGCTGGTGCCCGGCCAATTCATCGACAAACAACCCTTCCCGCTGGAGGGCAAGCGGGCGGCTGGACTTTTAGTCTTCGCCAGCTATAACACTCCCGGAGCACACCGGTTAAGGCTGGACGATCAGAGCAACGCCTGGCTCAAGTTCGACAGTCGCGAGATGACGCTGGTCAGCGACCCTCCGAACTGAACACAGGATTGTGGCGAGGGGGCTTGCCCCCGTTTGAGTGCGTAGCACTCACAAGATTGTTGGTGCATCAGCGATTTTTGGGCCGCTTCGCAGCCCAACGGGGGGCAAGCCCCCTCGCCACACAGCTCGCTCCCACAGGGGTTGTGGTGTTCAAGTCAGGCCGCCCATTTTTGTGCGGCAATAAGTGATGTCGAAGGGAGTCGTATGAGTCTGCTACCTGACGCGGTTTGCTGGCATGAGGGCATGCAGTTATTGCCCCAGCATTTTCAGTTGCAAGGGCTGCGGGCCGAGGCGCTGGTGGCGCATTTTGCCCAGGCCTGTAATCCATGGTTCTGGGGCGTGACTCGCGTCGAGTTCGATCCTTCGGCACTGAGCGCCGGACTGGTACGACTGATCAATTTACAGGCGACCTTGCCGGACGGTTTGCCGATCAATCTGCAGGCCGGTGTGGGGCCGATACTGGAGCTTGACGTCAGCGAGGCGATCGACGCCACGGACAACGCCACCGTCACCGTTTACCTGGCGATCAGTCCACTGTGGCGCGCCGGGCAGTTGCTGCCGCTCAAGGGCCGATTGCAATCGGTGGTCGGCGATGCGTTGCCGGATCTCACGAGCGGCGAGTACCCCGAATCGATCACGGTCTGGCGTCCGAACCCGCGCTTGTGCACGCAACTGAACAAGGCGGATTCCATTTGTCTGCCACTGCTGAGAATTCGCAAGGAGGGCGGCGGCTTTCTTCAATTGCCTTACACCCCGCCGACCCCGTGCCTGTTGCCCGAGTCGGCACTGGGGCGGCGTGTGGCCGGGCTGTGTGCCCGGGCGCGGGAGAAATGCATGTTCCTCGCCGGTCGTTTGCGCCAGGCGCAGCAGGCCGGCAATCAAGACGATGCGCTGGAAATTCGCCGCCAGTTGACGGCGCTCTGGGCGCGGCTGCCGGAAGTCGAAGGCCTGCTGAACAGTCGAGTAGCGACGCCTCAGGCACTGTATGGCTTGCTGCTCGGGCTGGCCGGCGCCTGGTCGGCACTTGATCCATTGGCCGGTGTTCCGGCGTTCGCTCCACTGGATTTTCTGGAGTTGCAGCGCGGCTATGAAGCGGTACTCGACTGGCTTGAAAAAACCCTCGAACTGATCCGCGCCGGATACCGCAGCCTGGCGTTCGAATGCAATGAACAAACGTTCTCGATTCAACTGCCCGACGATCAGCCGAGCCAACGGCTGGTCATCGGTTTGCGCATGCCCAACGGTGCCAGCGAGCAAGCCGCGAGCGAATGGCTGCGCGGGGCGATCATTGCCTCGCAGCCGCACATCGCGTTGCTCAGTCGCCAGCGCATGAGCGGTTTGCCCCATCAGGTCATGAGTCGCAACGAGCAAGTGGCCTACAGCGTCGGCGACGATACGCGGCTGTTCGTGGTGACGGCCGAAGGCCCATGGTTCGACGGGCAGTTGCCGTTGCTGATTGCCGCCCCGGCTTCCAGGCTGACCAGCAGTCCATGGCAAGTGGTGTTGTTTGTCGCCCAGGCGAGTGAAAGTGCTTGATCAAGGAAGGAACGTCCTATGTCTGAGGGCAATGTCGGGTCGGGAACACGAGGCCTCCATGAAGCGCCGCTGAGCAGTGCTTTTCGCCAGGCCTGGCAGCAATGGTCCCAGGACTGGAACCAGTTGCCCAAGGACAGCGAGGACGAAGCGCTGGTGGAGGCGGTGGTCGAACTCTCCACGCAAATCTCCCAGCGACTGTGGCGAACCGCATTCGCCAAAGTCGGTGACGCCGCCACCGAGCAGGTCAAGGCGCTGGTCTATGCCTTTGTCGCGCTGGTCGATGAAACCTTGCTGTTTACGCCCTGGCCCGGCCAATCGGCCTGGCAGGAAAAACCCCTGGAGTCGAGGTTGTACGCCAGCCGTCAGGCCGGTGAGCGGATACCGTTGGCGATCAAGGAACTGCTGGACGAGCAAATCCCCACCACCCGCGATCTGGCCAACGTCTATTTGCAGTGTCTGGTGCTGGGGTTTGAGGGGCGTCTGCGCGGCGAACCGAATCAGGCCCAGCATGAAAAATGGCGTCTGGCGCTGTTCACTTTTGCCTGGCAGCACGAGGCGGATTATGCCGACGTCAGTGCCCGACTCGAACAACCTTCGGCCGCGCCGCCACTGCAAATGCCAGTGCGCCTTTCGTTGCCCGACGGTTTTCGCCTGGGCCTGGGGATTGTCGCGATGGTCCTGCTACTGACCGGGTTGGGGCAGTTGTTCTGGCGTGACATTCGTCTGGAGCTCGAACCGGTGTTGCAACTGACCGATTCGGTGTCCGCCTCGGAGCAAGACTCATGAGCACGCTGGGGATTATCGGCCTCGTGATCGCCGTTCTGTTGCTGCTGACGATTGTCGGGGTGGCGGTCTGGTGGTTGCGCACGCAAAGCGGTGCGGCGATTCGCAGTTTTTACCTGGCGGTGCGGCACATGGAGCAGGAGCAGGGCGCCCAGGACCGCTACCAGATTCCGTGGCTGCTGATGCTCGGCAACGAAACCCAGGGCACGCAGTTGTGTACTCAGTGGCGCTTGCAGCCCACCGACAAACCGGCCTGGTTCGGCCGCTGGTGGTCGGACCCTGAAGGGGCGGTGTTGGTGGTGCCACAGGCGCTGTTTTTGCCCGATGAAGGCATGCACCTTCAACGCGGCGGCTGGTGGCGGTTGCTGGGACTAATCCTGCGCTTGCGCAGCCAACGTCCGTTGGACGGAGTGATCTGGACGGTGCCGGTCAGTCGGCTAGGCAACGTCGAGCATGCCACGACACTGGGGTTGGCGGCGCGTCGACGCTTCATCGATCTGTTGCAACGGTTCGGGCTGAGCCTGCCGGTGTACGTGGTGATTACTGGCATGGAAGAGTTGCCGGGGTTTCAGGAGCTGATCACCGCGCTGCCGGTCGAGGCCCGCGAACGCACGCTGGGCTGGTCGTCGCCCCACGGACCCGATGCAGTCTGGCAAGCGCAATGGAGCGATCAGGCGCTGGATCAAATGATTCGGGCCCTGGCGGAATCGATCATCGAAATCGGCGCTTTGTCCGGGCAACTGAGCACTGAGCTGTATGGCTTGCCGGAACGTTTCGAAGCCTTGCGGCGCCACCTGCAATCGTTGTTGGAGCCGGTTTTCCAGGGCAATGCGCAAGGTGAGGCGCCGCGCTTTCGCGGTATTTATTTCACGGCCAATCAGCCCTCGGAAGACAGCACCGACGGCTTTTCGGCCTATGACACCGGGTTGCAGCAGAGTGCTTTCGCCCGGCAATTGTGGCAGCGGCGAGTGGTCGCCGAGCGCGGTCTGGCCCAGGTGGTGCCGCGTTTGTTACGCCTGCGTCAACGCTGGCAACGCGTGACTGGCGGGGTGGCGCTGGTGGTCGCGGTGGTGTGGGGCGTGGGCATGCTGTGGGTCTGGCAGGATTCGGTCAAGGAGGCTCAGGAACTCTCGCGCTTGCTGCAAGGGGCGCAGAAAAACTACGCAGCGGTCACCGATGAATCTCATCGGCTGGAGTCGACCCGGCGCAACGTCCAGGGTTTCTGGCGGGTGCTGGAAAAGGCACCGGGCTGGAGCTTCACCTCCGTGGTATTTCCGACGTCCTGGTTCTCTTCGCTGGATGCCCAAGTGGCGAGCGAGTTGCGCCTGACCGCCCAGCGCCATTGGTTGCTGCCGTTGCACGACCTGTTGAACGCGGAGCTGGCGCAACTCAAGACCCTGCGCAACACCGAACGACGGGGCAACGTCGAAAGCGAAGACCCGGCTCAATGGCAAAACTACGTCAAGGCCAAGGATCTGGTGGAGCGCGCGCTGAATCTGGAACAGCAGAACCAGTGGTTCAGTCAGGCGCTGAATAACCACAAGGCACCCCTTGAAGACTTGGTGTTATTGAGCAACAACGCATTGTCGCTGAACCTCAATGTCGGCACGTTGCACCGCGCCGGTTTTTACAACCGGGCGTTGTTCGATGCTGATGGCAGCGACTTGCGCCCGCTGGATCTGACCGTCGAGCGCCCGCTGATCGAGGACAATTTTCTCGGGTTGATGGAACGCTGGCTGGATCAGTATTTCCTGGCCGACAATTTCGTGCGTCAGGCCGGTTATCTCAAGCTGCATCTGGAACGGCTGGAAGCCGGCAGTGGCAATTCCCTCACCGAGCTCGAAGATTTGCGGGCATTGATCGATGACCTGCAAACGGTGATCGGCTTGACCAATTCGGCGTGGGGACGGGGCAAGGGTCAGGACCTGGTGCCTGGCTATCGCGAGTTGCTGGACAACGTGCGCAAAAGCGCCTTGCTTGGGCCGCAACCGGAACAGCAGTTGGACATGCAGGCGGCCAAGCTGCAACAGAGTTTTCGCGATCAGTGGATTGTCCAGGCCGGCTCCCGGGACAATTTATTGATTCAGCAAGGCAGCGGGCAACTGGTCTTGCAGGAGCATGTGGTGCAACTCAACAACGCGGTGCAGGCGCTGTTCAAGCGTGACTTTGTGGCCATCGCCTTACAGGCGGATCGCTCCGAAGCCCCGAATGGGCAAGGGCAGGGCGTTGATGGCGACGACCTCGACAGTGCGTTGAACTATTTCGCCAGTTACAAGAGTTACGCCGCCGAAGAGTTGCCACGCATTCCCCCGGCGTATCGCGCGGCCTTGTTGCAAGCGGCCGAAGGCGCAGTGGTCAAGGCCATGTTGTCGAGCCTGCGCGAGCACAATGCTCAGGTCCATGGCGGAGTTTTCAATGTGCAGGCCTCCCAGGCGATTGCTTTGCAAAAAGCCTTTATCGAGGTGCGTCGCAGTGACCTGGCCACGCGTTTTCAAACGGCCTTGAACCGCCGCGCCCTGGCAGAAATCGCCAGCGGCCTCGACGAAATCGTCGCCCAGCCGCTGTTCAGCGGTCGCGCCGAAATCAGCCAGTGGGACGGCTCGAAAAACCTCGGCCTGCAACTGTATGGCGCCCACGATGTGCAGGATTTAAAACTGAGCCTCAAGCAGCAATTCAACACCATGCTCGGCATCACCGAGCGCCGCACCTCGGCACTGGAATGGCTCAAAGTCCAGCAACAGAACCTCTCGGCGCTGGATTATGAGCGCGTCACGCAGTTCAATGCGCTCAACGACGAACTGTTCAAGTACAAGGAGCAGAACCCCGCCAGTTCGCCGGCGCAGATCGAGCAATTGGTCAGCCGCGACTTCATCGAAATGGACGCCACGTCCTGCGGCCAGATCCTGCAAACCGCCAACCTGACCGCCGGGCGCGGAACACTGGCGTTGCGGGCGGTGGATCTGCAACAAACCGCCATGCAACGCTGTCAGTTCCTGCAACAGCAACAGGCAGCGGCGGCATGGAACGACCTGGCCAATTATTTCAATCAGTACCTGGCGGAGCGCTTTCCGTTTGCCAATGGCCTTCAAGCCGCCGACGCCGATCCGGCCAGGGTTCAGCATCTACTGGAGCTGATCGACAAGCGTTTGCCGGTGGCTCAGGCCGGATTGCTGCTGAGCCAGACCCCGGAACGCCTGGCCGCCGAAGACTTCCTCAATCGTCTGAAGCAAGCCAGCACCTGGTTGGGGCCGATGTTTATACGCGACAAGAGCGGTGTGCTGGGGTTGGAGGTTGACGTGCGCTGGCGCACCGATAGAGAGGAGGAGCGCGGTGCCGACCAGGTGATCGCCTGGAGCTTGAATGCCGGCAATCAACAGCTCAGCTATCCCGGTGAGCCGCAGCCGAACCTGCGCTGGATGGTCGGCCAACCGATCCGGCTGACCTTGCGTTGGGCCCGAAATGGCTACCAGCGCCCGGCCAGCGATCCGTTGCAGCCGAGCCTGGTGGTGCGGGATCTGGAAGCGGGCTGGGAGTACAGCGGGCCGTGGTCGTTACTGCGCTTGATGCGCTCGCACGTGTCAGTGCAGCGCCAGCCAAACATGGACTACACGGATTTTCCGTTGACCTTGCGCCTGCCCGTGACGACGCAGTCCAGCACTACCACCGCCGAGCAAACCCTGATGTTCGTGCGCCTGTCGTTGATGACCCAGGGCTCGAAATTGCCGCTGTCCATTCAGCCCTTGCCAACCCGCGCCCCACGCTCACCATTCATGGTGACGCGATCGACCGCAGGCATTGCAGCCCATGACATCGAATCCCAAAAGGAGGGCCTGTGAATCAACCTTCAACGCCGTTGCCGGAACTGATCAGCCAACTGCTCGAGCCGATCAGCGAGCAGGCGCCCTGTGGCCAGGATTTGCGTTACGAGCCTGAGTTCGACCGCTTGCGCGAACTGCGCCGTGAAGACGACACCAGTTTGCCCACGGGGGTGTGGCAGTCGTCGATCAAGCGTGCCCAATGGCCGGAACTGGAAAAACTGACCACCAGCCTGTTGCTCGAACGCAGCAAGGATTTGATGCTCAGCGCCTGGCTGGGTGAGGCCTGGCTGCATCAGGACGGGCTCGAAGGTTTGCCGGGCAGCCTGGCGCTGGTGGCCGGGTTATGCGAACGCTATCCCGAGCACTTGCATCCCCAGGCGGAGGATGGCGATCAGTCATGGCGGGTGATTCCGCTCGAATGGCTGGCTCGACGCTACGCTGAAGTATTGCTGACCCGCGTGCCGTTGTTCGCGCCGCGCAACAGTGAATTCGATAATTTCTGTCTGGATAGCTGGCGCCGGTTGCAACTGCAACAGGTACAAACCAGCGACACTAAAACGGCCAAGACCTCGGCGGAGAACGCGCGCAACGAACAGAAAAAACTCACCGAACAGATTCGCGCCACCCCATTGGCATTCTGGTTGCGCAGCCAGGGCACGCTGCTGCTCAGCCAGCAGCACCTGCAACGTCTGGAGGTATGGAGCGACGCTTATCTCGGCGATCAGGCCCCGGGCTTCAAGGCGTTGCAGGATGTGATCGAAGCGTTGTTGACGCTGGTTCAGGAGTTCATCGCCATGCACCCACGAAAACCGACCCCGGCGCCTGTCGAAATTCCAGCGGTGGCGGCATCGAGCCCGGCTGACGTGCCGCCCGTCATTGCGGCGCCTCAGGTGTTCAGCGAGCCGGCGAATCGTGAGGAAGCTTACCGGCAATTACTGTTGATCGCCGAGTACCTGGCGCGCACCGAACCCCACAGCCCGGTGCCCTATTTGATCAAACGGGGCGTGGAGTGGGGCAACAAGCCCCTGAGTGAGCTGCTTGGCGAACTGATCAGCGCCGATGCCGAATCCCGGCGACTCTGGACGCTATTGGGCGTCCTTTAGGCATCCTTTATTGAATGTTCCGGGCAGCTGTCGACGGCGGCGGCAAAGCAATGGGGGTCAGGACCGGTTGCCCGGCAAAAAACGCCGTCAGGTTTTTGCCGACCAGTTCCACGGTGCCTTGGGTGGCCTCCGGCGACAACCCGGCGACATGGGGGGTCAGAACCACGTTGGCCAGCCCCTTGAGGGCGTCCGGCACGTGGGGTTCGTTATCGAAGACATCCAGCGCGGCGCCAGCGATCCGTCGTTGTTCCAGCGCGCTGATCAGGTCAGCCGTAACGATCACGCTGGCCCGCGCGATGTTGACGATAAATCCGTTAGGCCCTAAAGCGTCGAGTACCTGCCTGTTGATCAAGTGCTGAGTACCGAGCCCGCCAGGCGCGGCAACGATCAGAAAATCCGAATGGCGTGCCAGTTCGGTCGGCGTCGAGCAAAAGCTGTAGGGCACGTCGCTGCGATGCTGGCGATTGTGGTAACTCACTCGCATATCGAAGCCGTTGGCGGCACGTTTGGCGATAGCGAGGCCGACGGCACCGAGGCCGAGGATGCCCAGGCGTTTGCCGGCCAGGGAAGGACGCATGATTTTCGGCCACTCGCCCCGACGAACGGCAGCATCGGCCCGAGGAATATCGCGCACCAGGGCCAGCAGTAACGCCATGGCGTGGTCGGCGACGGAAGAGGCATTGACGCCGGCCCCGTTGGTGACAGTGATGCCCCGGTCGGCAGCGGCTTGCAGGTCGACGTGTTCGTAACCGGCACCGATTACACAGATAATTTTGAGATTGGGCAGGGCGGCCATTTCGTCGGCACGCAGGCCCAATGGACCGCGCGTCAGCACTGCATCGATCTGGCTGCCCTGGCGGGCAATGGCAGCGGCGCGCTCGGCCGGGGTCGGGGCCAGGATCAAATGAAACCCCTGATGTTCGAGGATCGGCAGGTATTCGTTGATGGTTTCAACCAGTACCAGAACAGTTGCGGTCATGCTGGGCTCCTGTGGGCAGCGGAATGTCGGGGGGTGAACGTCGCTTCAGGTTGTCTGACTCCAAGGCAATGGCCAGGGAGGCTCCCGGTGTCCGGAGCTGGCGAAGCCTGCGATCCTTCTAATGACAACACTAGATCAGAGCGGGGCAGATGGAGAGGATTTGTCCGCAATGAAATAGTGTGTTGCAGCTATCGGCCGCGTCCCTGTAGCAGCTGTCGAGCTTGCGAGGCGGCGTTCGGCTGCGCAGCAGCCGTAAAATCAGGCGCTGCGGTCCGTCAGGTCCAGAGTTTACGACTGCTTCGCAGCCGAACGCAGCCTCGCAAGCTCGACAGCTGCTACAGCGAACGCAGGGGAACGCAAGTTGCCTTAACACTAGCCGCATCTGATCTGCATAACCATTGCTCAGCTAAGTCTTTGCTTCTGTTGCTTAATCCCGGACAATCGCGCCCCTGTTTCGGTCAGGGCGCTGCCTGTCGGGTTTTCCGACTCGTCCTGACCGGGTGGCAAGTGACCGGAAAGCGGAGATCCGACCGGATGAATGATCAGGCCAATAGCGTCGACGAACGCTATGTAACGGCGACACCAGCGAGCCTAGAAAGCTGGAATCGCCACGACACCACCTGGATGCTGGGCCTGTTTGGCACGGCAATCGGGGCGGGTACCCTGTTTTTGCCGATCAATGCGGGGCTGGGCGGCTTCTGGCCGCTGCTGATCCTCGCGGTACTGGCATTTCCTATGACGTTTTATGCCCACCGTGGCCTGACCCGCTTTGTGTTGTCTGGCCGTGAAGGCGCTGACATCACCGAAGTGGTGGAAGAACACTTCGGCATCAAGGCCGGCGCGTTGATCACCTTGCTGTATTTCTTCGCGATCTTCCCGATCCTGCTGATTTACAGCGTAGCCCTGACCAACACCGTGGGCAGTTTCCTCGAACATCAACTGCACATCATGCCGCCACCGCGCGCCGTGTTGTCGTTCGTATTGATTCTCGGCCTGTTGGCAGTGGTGCGTTGCGGGGAGCAGGTGATCGTCAAGGCCATGAGCCTGATGGTCTATCCGTTCATCGTTGCGCTGCTGTTTTTGGCGGTGTTCCTGATTCCGCACTGGAATGGCGGCATCCTCAGCACTGCCTCCACGCTGCCTGAGCCGTCGGCGCTGCTGCACACCCTGTGGCTGGCGATTCCGGTGATGGTGTTCTCGTTCAACCATTCGCCGATCATTTCGGCGTTCGCGGTGGACCAGAAACGTCGCTACGGCGCGCATGCCGAGGAACGCAGCTCGCAGATCCTGTCCCGCGCCCACCTCTTGATGGTGGTGATGGTGCTGTTTTTCGTCTTCAGCTGCGTGCTGACCCTGTCGCCGGCGCAACTGGCGGATGCCAAGGCGCAGAACCTGTCGATCCTGTCGTACCTGGCCAACCACTTCAGCAACCCGACCATCGCGTTCGCGGCGCCGTTGATTGCCTTCGTGGCCATCTCCAAGTCGTTCCTGGGCCATTACATTGGCGCCAGCGAAGGCTTGAAGGGCCTGATCGTCAAGAGCGGCAAACGCCCGGCACCGAAGACCCTGGACCGCATGACTGCGGCGTTCATGCTGGTAGTGTGCTGGATCGTTGCGACCCTGAACCCGAGCATTCTCGGCATGATCGAAACCCTCGGTGGGCCAATTATCGCGGCGATCCTGTTCCTGATGCCGATGTACGCCGTGCGCAAGGTTCCGGCGATGGCACGTTTTCGTGGTCAAGCCTCTAACGTCTTTGTGACGGCAGTGGGCCTGGTGGCGATTTCGGCGTTGATCTACTCCCTGACTGCCTGACCACCACTCTGATCGTTCCCACGCCGAGCGTGGGAACGATCATCTATAACGCGGTCTTCCTGAAGGCATAAAAAAACGCCGCTCATCTCACGATGGGCGGCGTTTTTTATTGCCTTGTAACGTTAAGCTTGAACGACCGGGATGTTGGCGTTCGCAGCAGCTTCACGGAACTCGGCGATCTGGTCGAAAGACAGGTAGCGGTAAACGTCGGCCGCCATGCTGTCGATCTTGCCAGCGTATTCCATGTACTCCTCGACGGTCGGCAGGCGACCCAGGATGGACGCAACGGACGCCAGCTCGGCCGAAGCCAGGTAGACGTTCGCGCCGTCACCCAGACGGTTCGGGAAGTTACGGGTCGATGTCGACACAACAGTCGAGTTCGGCTCTACACGTGCCTGGTTACCCATGCACAGCGAGCAGCCCGGCATTTCCATGCGTGCGCCGGCCTTGCCGTAGATGCCGTAGTAGCCTTCTTCGGTCAGCTGGTGAGCGTCCATTTTGGTCGGTGGCGACAGCCACAGACGGGTTGGCAGCTGACCCTTGACCTGATCCAGCAGCTTACCGGCCGCGCGGAAGTGACCGATGTTGGTCATGCACGAACCGATGAACACTTCGTCGATCTTCTCGCCAGCAACGCTGGAGAGCAGGCGGGCGTCGTCCGGGTCGTTCGGCGCGCAGAGCACAGGCTCCTTGACGTCGGCCAGGTCGATCTCGATGACTTCGGCGTATTCGGCGTCCTTGTCCGCTTCCAGCAGCTCAGGGTTGGCCAGCCAGGCTTCCATCGCTTGAGCGCGACGCTCCAGGGTACGCGCATCGCCGTAGCCTTCGCCGATCATCCAGCGCAGCAGGGTGATGTTCGACTTCAGGTACTCAGCGATCGATTCCTTGGACAGCTTGATGGTGCAACCGGCAGCCGAACGTTCGGCCGAGGCGTCGGACAGTTCGAATGCTTGCTCGACGGTCAGGGTTTCCAGACCTTCGATCTCCAGGATGCGGCCGGAGAAGGCGTTCTTCTTGCCCTTCTTCTCGACAGTCAGCAGACCTTTCTGGATGGCGTAGTAAGGGATGGCATGAACCAGGTCACGCAGGGTGACGCCCGGTTGCAGTTTGCCCTTGAAGCGCACCAGGATCGACTCAGGCATGTCCAGCGGCATGACGCCGGTGGCCGCTGCGAACGCGACCAGGCCGGAACCGGCCGGGAACGAGATGCCGATCGGGAAACGGGTGTGGGAGTCACCACCGGTACCCACGGTGTCCGGCAGCAGCATGCGGTTCAGCCACGAGTGGATGATGCCGTCGCCCGGACGCAGGGAAACGCCGCCGCGGGTCATGATGAAGTCAGGCAGGGTGTGGTGGGTGGTCACGTCGATCGGCTTCGGATAAGCCGCGGTGTGGCAGAAGGACTGCATCACCAGATCGGTCGAGAAGCCCAGGCACGCCAGGTCTTTCAGTTCGTCACGGGTCATTGGACCGGTGGTGTCCTGGGAACCTACGGTGGTCATCTTCGGTTCGCAGTAGGTGCCCGGACGGATACCGGTCACGCCGCAAGCCTTGCCGACCATTTTCTGCGCCAGGGTGTAGCCCTTGGTGCTTTCAGCCGGTGCTTCAGGCTTCTTGAACAGGTTCGAAGGTGGCAGGCCCAGCTCGGCGCGAGCCTTTTCGGTCAGGCCGCGGCCGATGATCAGCGGAATACGGCCGCCAGCACGAACTTCGTCCAACAGGACCGGCGTCTTCATTTCGAAGGTGGTCAGGACTTCGTCGGTGCCGTGCTTGCAGACTTTGCCAGCATGCGGGTACAGGTCGATCACGTCGCCCATGTGCATGTTGGAAACGTCGAATTCGATTGGCAGTGCGCCGGCATCTTCCATGGTGTTGTAGAAGATTGGAGCGATTTTGCTGCCGAAGCAGAAACCGCCGGCACGCTTGTTCGGCACGTAAGGAACGTCGTCGCCGAAGAACCACAATACGGAGTTGGTCGCCGATTTACGCGAAGAACCGGTACCCACCACGTCGCCGACGTAGGCGATCGGGAAGCCGGCATTGCGCATTTCTTCGATCTGCTTCATCGGGCCGGTAACGCCTTGTGCGTCAGGCACGATGCCGTCGCGAGCCATTTTCAGCATGGCCAGGGCGTGCAGCGGGATGTCCGGGCGGGACCAGGCATCTGGAGCAGGGGACAGGTCGTCGGTGTTGGTTTCGCCGGTGACCTTGAACACGCGCAGGCTGATCTTGTCGGCCAGGGTCGGACGCTTAACGAACCACTCGCCGTCAGCCCAGGATTGCAGGACGCCTTGAGCGTGGACGTTACCGTTCTTGGCTTTTTCCGCGACGTCGTGGAAAGCATCGAACATCAGCAGGGTGTGCTTGAGTTCTTCGGCCGCGACGGCGGCCAGTTCGGCGTCGTCCAGCAGGTTGACCAGGGTCACGATGTTGTAGCCGCCCTGCATGGTGCCGAGCAGTTCAACCGCGCGCTTCTTGTCGATCAGAGGGGATTTGGCTTCGCCCTTGGCGATGGCAGACAGGAAGCCGGCCTTGACATAGGCTGCTTCGTCCACGCCAGGCGGAACGCGATTGGTGATCAGGTCAACGAGGAAGGCTTCTTCGCCAGCCGGGGGATTTTTCAGCAGCTCGACCAGGCCTGCAGTTTGTTCGGCGTTAAGCGGCTGGGGAACGATACCCAGTGCTGCACGCTCTTCGATATGTTTGCGGTAGGCTTCAAGCACAGTTATTACCCTCATCAGTGGTCCCAAATGGGTGTCCGGGACGCTCATCCCGAAATTGCCGTACTCATGCGCTGCGTGGCGTTGTGGGCCGCTTAGCCAGAATTACCGACAATTCCTTACAGAAGCTGCTTTCAAAGTTTTACGCCTGCAGAACGGGGAGCTGATGAGGGTTGGCGTCAGGTTTTTCACCGCTGAAAAACCCTTCGCCAACACCGCTCTGAAGGAACGACTGTGCTCGTGACGCTTTGAAAACAGCTTCTAACGGACATTGGCGCCTTAAAAGGCTGGCTGATTCTACGGCAAAAAAAAATTAAAGGTAAGTCAGGGTTCTATTGAACTTTGGTGGCGAGCCGAGTTGCCGGGCCAACGTGTGCGAGGCAAGGCGCGGGCATCCGTTGCGGTCCTCACCAACGTCCAGTAGACCCTGGGGCCCTGAATTTTGAGGGGTGATGAATGTTGGACAAAGGGCTAACATGCCGATCTGTTCTGCTTTCCCGTGTTTTGCCTACCTATGCCCAATCAGACCATCAAGACCCCCTGCATCGGCCTCTGCTCCACTGTTTACGGTGATCTGGTGTGCCGTGGCTGCAAGCGTTTCCACCATGAAGTGATTCACTGGAATGGTTACAACGAGCAAGAAAAACGCGCGGTGTGGCTGCGTCTTGAGCAACTGTTGTCGCAGGTGATGGCCAGCAAGGTAGAAATTTTCGATCCCGCGTTGCTGCGTTTGCAGCTGGAGCAGCGCAAGATCCGCTTTGTGCCCCATCAGTCGGAATATTGCTGGGCTTATCAGCTGATCGCCCGGGGCGCGCGGGTCATCAACAATCTGGAAGCCTACGGGATGGTGCTGCTGCCGGAGTTCCGCGACTGGAACCTGCCGGAATTGCGCGATGCCATTGATCGGGAATTTTTCCTGCTGTCCGAGGCGCATTACCAGCGCTACATTGCGCCTGGTTTCCTCAAAGACGCTTTCGGCGCCTAAAAGCATCGCGGGCAAGCCCGCTCCCACAGGTTCTTCATCGACCTTGTGGGAGCGGGCTTGCCCGCGATGGCGATCTACTTGACACCACAAATCTCAATGCTGGGTCACGATCTCTTCCAGATGATCCATGATCGTATCCGGCTTGAGCACCAGCACATCGCTCTCCAGCGCATCCAGCACCACTTCCGCCGTATTGCCGATCAACGCCCCGGACAACCCGGTCCGCGCCACGGTGCCGATCACTGTCACCGATGCCCCCAGTTTATGGGCCGTGTACGGAATCAATACATCCGCCGGGCCTTCCTCGATATGCAGGTGTGCATCATCGATATCGAACTCGGCCTGGAACGCCTTGCATTGCTCACGGTAACGGGCCTCGATGGTTTCCTTGAGCTGGAACGTCGGGTCGGCCGCCGACAGCATCGGCGAGGGGTGAGCGCTGATCACGTGTAAATGGGCCTTGGCCAGGCTGGCGATGTCGTAGCCATGATCAATGATGCTGGCGTGCAAGGTGCGATGTTCGCCGTCGATGTTGCCGACGTCGATGGCCGCCAGGATCACGCCGCCGGTCCAGGGTTTGGCGGTTTTCACCAGCAACACGGGAGTAGGGCTGCGGCGCAACAGTTTCCAGTCCGCCGGGGTCAGCAGGGCTTTTTTCAGCGGGCTGTCCGGGAAATGCTGCTTGATCACCAGCCCGCAGCCTTCGGCTTGCTGCACATCGACGATGGTTTCATGCAGGCTTTCGTTCCAGGCCTGTTCGGTGGTGACGCTGTAGCCGTCCGCTATCAGCGCAGCCTTGAGCACGCCAAGCATGCCAGCGTGATCATGCTTTTTATCGCAAATCAGCAGGTGCAGATGGGCCTGGGTCACACCCGCGATCAGCTTGGCCCGTTTAAGCGCCAGGCTTTCCGAGTGTTCGGGTTCGATGACCACCAGGATGCTGCGAATGGCTTGCATGAGCGGATCTCCATGAAGAAAAAAAGCACGGCGTTGGACAACTATAGTTGCTGGCCGGCATTCAGCGACTTGATGCATATCAACGGTTGGCGTCTGGTGGTCTGTCGGCAGGCCGGTATAATCGGCGCCTTTCGTTCTGTACCTTTTATCCGTGAGCCCCATGATCCTTCCCGAAATTCACGAGTTCCTCGGCTGCCGCACGCCGGATGGCTGGATCCAGGCCGCGCTGGCCGATCAGGAAACCTTGCTGATCGACCACAAAAACTGCGAATTCAAGGCGGCCAGCACGGCATTGAGCCTGATCGCCAAATATCACTCCCACGTCGATCTGATCAACCTGATGTCGCGTCTGGCCCGGGAAGAGCTGGTGCACCACGAACAGGTCATGCGCCTGATGAAAAAGCGCAAGATCGAGCTGCGTCAGCTGTCCGCCGGGCGTTACGCCTCGGGGCTGCGCAAAGTGGTGCGCAGCCACGAACCGGTGAAGCTGGTGGACACGCTGGTGGTCGGCGCCTTCATTGAAGCCCGTAGTTGCGAGCGTTTCGAGGCGCTGGTGCCGCATCTGGATGACGAACTGGGCAAGTTCTATTTCGGTCTGTTGAAAAGCGAGGCCCGGCATTTCCAGGGTTACCTGAAACTGGCCTATCAGTACGGTGACGCCAAGGATATTGCCCAGGTGATCGACAAGGTTCGTGACGCCGAGCAGGCGCTGATCGAGTCGCCGGATGTGGAGTTTCGCTTTCACAGTGGCGTGCCAGTCGCGGCATGAGATCAAAAGATCGCAGCCTGCGGCAGCTCCTACAGAACCGGGGTATCTACACGGTCGGCGTAGGAGCTGCCGCAGGCTGCGATCTTTTGATCCGGCGTTAGCGGCTCAAACCCAGGCGCTCATGCCACTGGGCGATGGACTCTTCAGGCCACCTGTCGCATCGTCGATCAGCGGGCTGCATCTGGACTTCTACCCATGATGCTTTCGAACCGAGCATCACGTGCGTGTTCTCAGGTGGCACTGGCAGTGCTGTATCGATGGCCGAGGCGAATGGGTGCACAAGGTCCGGCCATTCAGGACTGAACACCCATAATCCCGAGCCGCAAACGGAACAGAAATGCCGCTCGGCGGTGCTGCGGTGGGCGCGTTTGTCACCTTTTTCCTTGAGCCGCGCATGGTAAATCGAGATGTGTTTGCGACCGCGTACTTTCAGGCTGGCGGCATCGCCAGCGATGTTGATCGCATAACCGCCGCCGCCCTGGGTCTTGCGACAGATCGAGCAATAGCAGCGTTGATAAGGGTAGGGGTGGGCGCTGGTCAGGCTGAACGATACCGCGCCGCAATGGCAAGAGCCTTCGAGTTGCATGGGAACCTCCGACGGGTCTAGACAGCCTGGACTGTCCGTATTCCTGGGCCTGGATTTATGCTGGATGTGCCGGCGCTATCGCGAGCAGGCTCGCGATGAACGACAACCCGGTCTAACGGTTGGGCACCCGCCACAAGTACCAAGCCGCCACTGTCCGATATGGGCTCCACGCCAACCCGATCTCAATCATCTGCTTGCGAGTCGGCTGCACCTCCAGCCCCTTCAACCGCCGATAACCCTCGCGTACGCCAAAGTCGTCCGCCGGCAAGATGTCCGGCCGCTCCAGGCTGTAGATCAGCAGCATTTCCACCGTCCAGCGACCGACTCCGCGCAACGTGGTCAAGCGCTCGATCAAGGCCTCATCGTCCATGGCCAGGGCTGTGGCGTAATCCGGCACCACGCCGTCCAGAGCCGCCTGAGCGATACCCTGAATGGTCGCGATCTTGCTGGCGGAAAACCCGCAACCGCGCATCTGCTCGAAGTCTGTCGCCAGAATCTGCTCAGGCCTTGGGAAGGTGTTCGCCGGAAACAACGCCAGCAGCCGGCCGACAATCGCATCGCCGGCCTTGGCGTGCAGTTGCTGATAGGCGATCGCCCGCACCAGCGATTCGTAAGGATCGCGGGCCGCATGGGGTTGATGCAGGCAGGGGCCGATGGCGCTGATGTGGCGTTGCCAGTCGGCATCGAGGGTTGAGAGAAATTCGCTGGCCAGTGGGTAGGTATCGAGCATGGAGCATCCTGAAGAAATGGCGGCGTGATCAGAACGCGAGTTGTTCGGTGATTTGCACCGCTGCACTTTCCAGCCTGAGCAGAAACGCCTTGCGCGGTTGTCCTCCACCATAGCCGGTCAACGAGCCGTCTGCACCGATCACGCGGTGACAGGGCAGGATAATCGCCAAACGGTTTTGGCCGTTGGCCAGGCCCACGGCGCGACTGGCGCCGGGATTGCCCAGTTGCGCGGCGATGGCGCCATAAGTTGTGGTCTGGCCATACGGAATCTTCATCAGCTCGGCCCACACTTGCCGGGCGAAAGCGCTGCCGGGCAGGTGCAATGGCACATTGAATTCGGTCCGTTTACCAGCGAAGTATTGCACCAGTTCTTCTTCGATTTGTTGCAAATGTCCGTTGTGACCGGGCGCCACGGCGTAGCCGTAACGGTTCTGCAGTTCTTCGATTTCCTTGGTCAGTGCCGGTCGATCAAGAAACTCCAGCAGCACCAGCCCACGCTGTTCGGCCATGGCGATCATCGGCCCCAGTGGCGTGGTCAGTCGGGTGAACAGCAGTGGCTCGCTGTGGGCGGCGCGGCCGGGGGTGATGTGGAACGACTTTTGAAACGCATCGCGAAAACCGCTCAGGGATTCGTAGCCGGAGTCGAAGGCAGCGTTGTCAATGGATTCGCCCTGTTTGATGCCACCGAGGGCGATGCCCAGGCGCCGGCTGCGTAGCCAGGCGTGAAAGGTCATGCCGAAATGCTGCTTGAACCAGCGGCGCAATTTCAGCGGTTCGATGCCCTCGGCCAGCAACTGGGCGTCGGTCCAGCGCAGGTCAGGGTCGGCGTCCACGGACTTGAGCAGTCGCTGCACCCAGTCCGGCGCGATGGCGGCGGCGTCCAGTGGCTTGCAACGCAGACAGGCCCGATAGCCCGCCGACATCGCCTCATCGGCATGGGCGAAAAACTCGACGTTTTCCGGCTTCGGTTTGCGCGCCGTACAGCCGGGGCGGCAGAAAATGCCAGTGGTTTTGACCGCGGTAAAGAACACCCCTTCGTAGGCGGTATCGCGTTCGAGCATGGCGCGAACCATCTCGGCGTGGGGCGGAAGCACAGCGTTTTGTAGGTTCATGGACTGAGCATATGCGGTGTCGCCGGGGGGCTCCACCGGAGAATCGACAATGAATTTTTATGGTTGTGAGCTACAGTCATCGGGTCGGAGGTAATGCTGTAAACGATATTTTCAGGAATCATCCTATGCAACCGTTCACGATCAAACATATCGATCACATCGTCCTGCGCGTCAAGGATCTCGAACGAAGCATCACTTTTTACGGCGAAGTCTTTGGCGCCGAACTGATCAAGCGCCGCGACGATCTGGGCATGGTGCATTTGCGTGCGGGCACTTCGATGATCGACCTCGTCGACATCCAGGGCGAACTCGGCCGCAAGGGCGGTGCCGCCGCCGGCCACGAACGGCGCAATGTCGATCATTTCTGCCTGCGCATCGAACCGTTCGATGAGGAAGCGCTGGTCAGTCACTTGCAGTCCTTCGGCCTGACACCCGAGAAAGCCGCCGTGCGTTTCGGCGCCGAAGGCCACGGGCTGTCGATCTATTGCTTCGATCCGGACGGCAACCAGGTCGAACTGAAAGGGCCGTCCCAAGGGTAATGTTCAGGCCCGTTTCGCCATCAACAACACCGAGGCCGCTGCCGACAACAATCCCGCGCAGCAACGGTTGAATATCCGCTTGCCCCGTGGTTCGGCGAACCAGCGGCGCATGTGCAGGCCCATGTAGGCGTAGGCGCTGATAGCGATCCATTCCAGCAGCAGGAACAATGCGCCGAGCACGACGAATTGCGCGGCAATCGGCCGAGTCGGGTCGACGAATTGCGGCAGGAATGCGGTGAACAGCAAAATCGCCTTGGGATTGCCCGCGGCCACCAGAAACTCCTGCCGCGCCAGAGCGACAATGCCAATTGGCGCGCCGGTCTCAAGCTGTTCGGCCTCGGGATTGGCGCGCCACAATTGCCAGGCCAGGTACAACAAGTAAGCGGCGCCAATGATTTTGATCGCGTAGAACAGCCATTCCGAGGTTTGCAGCACCACCGACAAACCGGCGGCGGCCAGGGCGATCATTCCGGCAAACGCCAACAAGCGACCGACGCCAGCCACACAGGCGCGACGATACCCATAGCGGGTGGCGTTGCTGACCGACAGCAGATTGTTCGGGCCCGGGGCCATGTTCAGGGCGAAGCAGGCCGGGAGAAACAGCGTGAGGGTGGCGAGGTCCATGACGACGGCTCCAGTAACGAGAACCGTATTTTTATCATGAGTGACAAGTGGCCTTGCCCATACAGCGGTGAACGTAAATCGCCATACACTTGTGCCGGCTTGGTTAAGGCATGCGCAATCCATGTAGGCGCCAGGCTTGCCGGCGAAGGCGTCCTTAAGAGCACCTTCGCCAGCAAACCTGGCTCCACCTAACGTAAGATCAACTGGAATGGCGCGCTACTTGATCTGCACAATGACCGGACCTTCCGTCACGATCGGCGGGTTTGCGTTAATGTTCGAGGCATTTTTTTGAATCCAGTCGCGGGCGACTTTCAAGCTCGCATCGCTGCCGGCCTTGTCCGTGCAAACAGTCACCGACGTACCGCCATCACCCGTATTCAGCAAGGTGTAACTTACCAGGCCAGGCACTGTGCGCAGCGTCGCTTCGACGTCGGCCTTGCGCTCCTCTAAAAGCTCGAAAAGCTGCTTTGCTCCAGTACCCAGGTAGGTTCTTATAACCGCATACATGGTCGTCTCCTTTGGGAGTTACCGTCTTGATGCCAATCCAGATCCATTGATGGCTGTCCAATTAACTCAGCTTAGCCAAAGGCTGGCGAGGAGCGAAGCGCAACGACCATCGGCCACTTTTCTGTGGGCTGACGGGGCGGGCAATCTGGACTGAAAAACAGGGACAGACCACGATTTCAAGGCATGCCTTAAAGGGTGGCTTGTCCCTTTCATGCTGTTTTTAAGCGGGACGCGGTGCTTCAACAGGCGGAGTACCGTCGTGAAACATCGTCTTCAGTTGCGCACGCAGTTCTGGTGAGTCGGTGTGTTTGTGAACGCTGACCGCATGCTGGGCGGCGGCCTCGAGCAATTCGTTTTCAGAATCTGCGCACAGGGCAACCGAGCATTTGGAATCGCTTGGAAACTCACGACAGTCGATGTATTTACGGGCCATGATTGTTCTTCCTCCCTACGATAAAGGCAGGTTGTGGCCTGCGTGAACGATCACTCGATGCGATACCCCTACATCAAACACGATTGCAGGTCGCATCGCGTGTGCCAACTCTTAGAGTATAGGCCTCGCTACACGGCGTATCGTGGCAGGCGTGCAATGACGCAGAGGGGAGTTTTCTTCAATACGGCGTTCAGGCTGCTCATTACCTTGAAGCCTGGTTCAACTGAATTGAAGAAGGTATGCAATGAGTCTGATTCTTTCCATGGCCGCGTTTGCGCTGGCAGCTTCGATTACGCCAGGACCGGTGAACATTGTGGCATTGAGTTCCGGAGCGCGGTTCGGTTTCCGGGCCAGTCAGCGCCATGTGGCCGGAGCGACCTTGGGGTTCGTGCTGTTGTTGGTGTTGATGGGGTTGGGTTTGCATGAGGTGCTGAAACTGTGGCCGTTCATGACCCGGATCGTGCAAGGGGCCGGCGTGGCATTCCTGTTATTCATGGCTTACAAACTGGCCACCGACGACGGACGTCTGAATGCGCAAGAGCCGGGGCGGGCCCCGTCGATGCTGTATGGCGCGGTGATGCAATGGCTCAATCCGAAAGCCTGGCTGGCTTGCGTGGCGGGGATGGGGGCGTTTGTCGCCGACGGCGAGGCGCGGCTGGTTTGGCAGTTTGCGGCGGTGTATCTGGTGATCTGCTACTTGTCGGTCGGTTGCTGGGCGTATGCCGGGACGTTTTTGCGCGGCTACCTGAGCAATCCGGCGGGAATGCGCCTGTTCAATCGGGTCATGGCATTGTTGCTGGCGGTGAGTGCGGGGTATTTGCTGTTGCCATAGACACAAACCAGCCCGGTTTTTGTGGCGAGGGGGCTTGCCCCCATTGGGTCGCGAAGCGGCCCTGCTTTTTTCTCAGTTACACCGCATCCAATAGATTACGACGGCTTCGCCGTCGAACGGGGGCAAGCCCCCTCGTCACAGGGGATTTTGTGTTGGCATCAACCGCGATACTGCCCCGGTGTCGCGGCCAGATGCTGTTTGAATGCGCGCTGAAAGTGCGCCTGGTCGGCAAACCCGGCTTCCAGCGCCACATCGGCGATCAACTTGCCGCTGCGCAGTCGATCCCGGGCGAACTGAATGCGCCGATTGACCAGAAACGCATGGGGCGTCATGCCGTAATGCTGCTTGAAGGCGCGGATCAGGTAGGACGGTGACAATTGCGCCGCCTCGCAAATATCCTCGAGCTTGAGCATCTGTGTGCAGTTGTCGCGAATAAAGTCGGCGGCCCGCTCCAGTTTGAAATTGAGGTCGCGCAGCGGTTGCTCGACGGGGTTGAGCCGCTGTTGTACGTCGGTGAAAAACTCCACCGCCGCGCTGTGCTTGCACAGCACGTCTTGCTGCGGATCGACCAACACCTCGTACAAATTGTTCAGGCCGGCGAACAGTTCAATGTCACGATTGTGGGTGATGGAAAACCGGCGAAACATCGAGTCCTGACTGAAGCCGAGTTGATGTTGCAAATCGGTCAGCCAAGGCGTTTCGACGTACAGCATCAGGTATGACCACGGCTGGTCGTCGATCGGATTGCAGGCATGCACATCGCCAGGATTCATCAGCACCACGGTGCCAGCACTGACCTGAAACTCCGATTGCTCGTGAATATAAATGCTCTGCCCGGCGGTGATCGCGCCGATGGAAAAGTGCGCGTGAGAATGCCGGCTGTAGCAGACCTCGCGACCGTCGGCGATGGAGCGGGCTTCGATGAAGGGCAGGGCGTCATCACGCCAGAAGCGCGGGGCTTTGTCTGCATCTTTGGTGACGGTGTGCTTCATCTCGGTGTCCTCGGCAGGCCAGAGCCCGAGTGTATTAGCTCTGGCCGGCAAAGGCTCGTTCCAGTTCAGCAATATCGAGCTTTTTCATCTGCAACATCGCTTGCATGGCACGCTGGGATTTTGCCGTGTCGGGGTCTTGCATCATGTGCATCAGCGCCACCGGAATGATCTGCCACGACACACCGAATTTATCCTTGAGCCAGCCGCATTGCTGCGCTTGCACCGGGCCACCGGCCGACAGGTTGCCCCAGAAGTGGTCGACCTCTTCCTGGTTCTGGCAGTTGACCTGGAACGACACTGCTTCGTTGAAGGTGAACACCGGTCCGCCATTGAGCCCGGTGAAGGTCTGGCCATCGAGCTCGAAACTGACGGTCATCACCGAACCTTCCGGGCGCCCATGGATTTCCTGACCGGCCTTGCCGTAATGAGTGATGGCGGTGATTTTCGAGTGATCGAAGATCGAGCAATAAAACTTCGCCGCCGTTTCAGCCTGATCGTCGAACCACAGGCAGGGGGTGAGTTTGGGAAAGCGTTGCATGGCGGTTGTCCTCGGCAGGTTGAACACGCTGGATTATCAGCGTAGTCAGTCCGCGACCGACCGGTGACGCCGTAGATCGACAAGTCCGTAGCAGCTGCCGAGCTGCGCGAGGCTGCGTTCGGCTGTGAAATCAGCAAATGCGGTGTGTCAGGTGAACTTGCAGGTAGGGTTTGCGACGGCTGCGCCGCCGAACGCAGCCTCGCGCAGCTCGGCAGCTGCTATGGGACGGGAGTGACCGGTGGTCGATGAAGGTGGCTTGCGGAGCAAATTGCGCTTAGCTGTAGGGATAACCCAAGGCGCGCGTAACGCCGACCTTGTAAGAGCGAAGCTTGTGGCGAGGGGGCTTGCCCCCGTTGGACTGCGAAGCTGTCCTGAAACCTGCAATCTCGTTCTGCCAAGCACACCGGTATGCACTGGATTTGCGACTGCTTCGCAGCCGAACGGGGGCAAGCCCCCTCGCCACGAGGCGCCCCTTCAGAGCACCGTGAGTCTGAGGAAATCCGCAATGCTGACTCTTAATATCAATGGCAAGGACCAGGAACTGGATGTCCCCGCGGACATGCCGTTGCTCTGGGTACTGCGTGATGTCGCGCATCTGACGGGCACCAAATTCGGTTGCGGCATGGCCCAGTGTGGCGCATGCACCGTACACGTCGACGGCGCGCCGCTGCGCTCTTGCATTACGCCCGCCACGGCGGTGGCCCACGGGCAGAAAATTCTCACCATCGAAGGCTTGTCCGCTGATGGCTCGCACCCGGTCCAGCAAGCCTGGGCCGAGCTCGACGTGGTTCAGTGCGGTTATTGCCAGTCGGGGCAGATCATGTCGGCGGCAGCGCTGCTGGCGAAGATCCCCAAGCCCTCCGACAGCGACATCGACCAGGCGCTGTCGGGCAATATTTGCCGCTGTGGCACTTACCCAAGAATCCGTGCCGCGGTCAAACGCGCCGCCGAAATCGGTTGATGCCACGTCGAAAGGAGCCTGAGTCATGGACCACCTCAATCCTGTCTCGCGTCGCGGTTTTCTCAAGGGCAGCGCAGTGCTGGGCGGCGGCCTGGTGGTGGCGTTTGTCATCCCGGGTGCCAATCGCTTTGCCCTCGGCGCCGAGAATCAAGGAAACGTCTTCGCGCCCAATGCCTTTTTACGCATTGGCAACGACAACAGCATCACCGTGCTGCTCGGTCATTCGGAAATGGGCCAGGGCATCTGGACCGGCCTGACCATGTTGATCGCCGAAGAACTGGATGCCGACTGGTCGAAAATCCGTGTCGAGCATGCGCCGGCCTCGGCGGCCGATTATGGCCTGCCGGGATTCGGCGGGATGCAGATTACCGGCGGTTCGACGTCGACCTGGATGGAATTCGACCGCTATCGCCAGGCCGGGGCGGCGGCGCGTTTGATGCTGATCGAGGCGGCAGCCAAGCGATTTGACGTGGCGCCTTCGCAGATTCGCACCGAGTCGGGCGTGGTCATGGCCGGCGA
Source organism: Pseudomonas sp. Tn43 (assembly GCF_014192635.1). Lineage (NCBI taxonomy): Bacteria > Pseudomonadati > Pseudomonadota > Gammaproteobacteria > Pseudomonadales > Pseudomonadaceae > Pseudomonas > Pseudomonas sp. Tn43. Next base: position 218,838 of record NZ_JACHYG010000001.1, on the reverse strand, counting down.
CAAACGGGCCACTTACGGCGAATTGGCAGATGACGCTGGCAAGTTACCGGTGCCTGACCCGGCCACGATCAAGCTCAAAGAGGCCAAAGACTGGACGATCATCGGCAAACCCACCCAGCGCCTCGACACCCCGGAGAAAATCACCGGTCAGGCAAAGTTCGGTATGGACGTGCAATTTGATGGGCTGATGACCGCGATGGTCGCACGCCCACCGGTGTTCGGTGGCAGCGTCAAATCCTTTGAAGGCGCCGAGGCGCTGGCGGTGCCGGGCGTGCATAAAGTGGTGCAGGTGCCCACGGGAGTCGCAGTAATTGCCGATCATTATTGGGCGGCGAAGCTGGGACGCGATGCGCTGAGGGTCGAATGGGACCTTGGGCCGAACGCCGGGCTCGACAGTCAGCAACTGCTGGAAAGCTTCCGTAAACTCGCCGCCACCCCCGGCGCTTCCGCCAGTCAGGCCGGGGATGCGACGGCGACGCTAGGCAAAGCGGCGAAGACGATTGAAGCAGAATACAGCGTGCCGTACCTGGCCCACGCGCCAATGGAACCACTCAATTGCACGGTGAAACTCTCCAAGGACAAATGCGAAATCTGGACCGGCACGCAGTTCCAGACGCTGGATCAAATGATTGCGGGGAAAATCACCGGGCTTAAACCCGAACAGGTCGAGATCCATACCCAATTCCTCGGCGGCGGCTTCGGGCGTCGAGCCAATCCGACCTCGGATTTTGTCAGCGAAGCCGTGTACGTCGCCAAAGCGGCGGGCGCGCCGGTGAAAACCGTCTGGGCTCGAGAAGATGACATTCGCGGCGGTTATTACCGCTCGGCGTTCCTGCATCAAGCGCGCATCGGCCTGGGTACCGACGGCATGCCAGTGGCCTGGAAGCATGTGCTGGTCGGGCAATCGATTCTGACGGGCACCTCGTTCGCGGCGACCATGGTCAAGAATGGCGTCGACAAAACCTCCGTCGAAGGCGTGGCCGACAGTCCTTATCTTGTGGGACTGGCCAACCATCAGGTCGAACTGCATTCACCGCAAACCGGCATCAGTGTGCTGTGGCTGCGTTCGGTGGGGCATACCCATACGGCCTTCGTCATGGAGTCGTTGATCGATGAGTTGGCAGACGCAGCCGGCAAAGATCCGGTGGAATACCGACGCACCTTGCTCAAGGCGCATCCGCGGCATCTGGGCGTGCTGAATCTGGCGGTGGAAAAAGCCAACTGGAAAGCCCCCTTGCCGGATGGTCACGCATTGGGCGTGGCGGTGCATGAGTCTTTCGGCAGCTACGTCGCCCAAGTGGCGGAGGTGTCGCAGGAGAATCTGGCGATTCGTGTGCATCGGGTGGTGTGCGCGGTGGACTGCGGCATTGCGGTCAACCCGCAGGGTATCGCCGCGCAGATGGAATCGGGCATTACCTTCGGCCTCGGATTTACCTTGCACAGCAAACTGACGTTCAAGCACGGTCAGGTGGAGCAGTCCAATTATCACGATTATCAGGTGTTGCGCCTGAACGAGATGCCGGTGGTCGAGGTGCATATCGTCCCCAGCAGCGACAAACCGGGCGGTATCGGCGAAGTGGGTGTGCCTCCGGTGGCGCCGGCCGTGGCGAACGCGGTGTTTGCCCTGACCGGACAGCGTCTGCGGGAACTGCCGCTGCAACTGTCGGGGGTGTGAGATGAGACGACATGCATTGGTTGGCGCGATCATGCTGATCGGCCTGGCGGGTTATGCCTCAGACCTGTTCGCTGATGATACCGAGGCGGTAAAGGCGTTCGATACGGTGCAGAAAGTGTTTCAGAGCCCCCGTTGTCAGAACTGTCATATTCCGGGCGATTCACCGTTGCAGTTCGACGCCGGTGTTCCTCACGCAATGAATGTGGTTCGCGGCCTGGATGGCAAGGGCGCGGCCGGTTTGCCTTGCGCTACCTGTCATGCCGAAAGCAATCCGCCGGCCAGTTATGGCCCCAACACGCCACCCGGTGCACCGCATTGGAGCCTGCCGCCGGCCGCGCACAAAATGGCCTGGATTGGCCTGCCGGCCGACAAATTGTGCGCGATGATCAAAGACCGTTCCAGCAATGGCGATCGTGATTTTGCGGCGCTGATCAAGCACGTCAGTGACGACAAGCTGGTGCTTTGGGGCTGGAATCCAGGTGAGGGGCGGGCGCCGGTGCCGGTGCCCCACGATACCTTCGTCACCCGGTTCAAACTCTGGGCCGATGCCGGTGGGCCGTGTCCGGTGGCAGGTAGCTGACCAGCGGCACGTTTATTGGGAGTCATACCGGGGGTGAGCGACTCTAACGTTTATACCCCCTCAAAGGAGTGAATGATGTTAACCCCGGGCAAACCGTTCAAAGGCGCTGGCGCAGATGCTTTGCGCACGCCGAATATTCTCGACAGCGCCGCGCAGGATCGCGATGTGTTACGCGACCTGGCGCGACAGGCCGAGCAAGAGCTGACGGGCGTGCAGATGGCGAGCATGGACGAATTGACGCTGCTCTCCAATCGTCATGGCTTCGAGGCTTTGGCCCGGTTAGGGCTGGAGGCCTGCCAGGAATTGGGCATACCCGCGACGCTATTGTTCTTCGACCTTGATGACTTTAAACACATCAATCAGCTCTACGGCCGCGCCGAGGGCGACAACGCCCTGAAAACCTTTGCCGATGTGCTGCGCATAGCCTTTCGTGAAAGCGATGTGATTGGCCGGCTGGGCAGCGATGAATTCGCCGCCTTGTTGACCGGCGCCAGCTCGGTGGAGATTGGCGCGGTCAGAGCGCGACTTGAAGAAATACTCGATGAGCGCAATGCCACGGTGCATCGTGGCTACGACATTCGTTTCAGTGTCGCGCAAATCGAATTCGATCCCGACTATCACAAGACAGTCGATGGCCTGATGCTGGCGCTCGATGAGGTTCGGCATCAAGGCCAGGCCGAATTTTGAGGGCTTCCCTGCAGATCTGCTGCAACCCGGGATGCCGCTCGCAGTAATTCGCCGTCGCGCCTGAACCGCCCGATCATCTGTAGTCCAATCGGTAATTGCGCGTCAGCGCGAGGCAGCGGGATATTCACTTGCGGCCAGCCGAACGCCCCCCAGAATTTGATGAAGTCCGACGGTCCGGTGCTTTCCAGGCCCACCGGCGCGACCATCCCGCAGGAGGCGCCGAGCATGGCGTCGAAGGGTTGGCAACGCTCGTTCAGTTGCGGAGCGAGGACTGCCAGCCGGTGTTTGGCGGCGGACTCCTGTTCCCAGGTTGTCGCCGCCGCTCGTTCAAACATTGCCAATGTCGAAGGGCTCAATTGTGTGCGGTGTTGTTGAAATTCCTTCATCAGCGAGCGGGCTCCTTCGCAATCGTTGATCAATTGATGATCATCGAACACGCCAGAAAACTCATCCGGCAACTGCACTTCGCTGACGTGATGGCCGGTGCTGCGCAACTGATCCAGCGCCTGCTCCAGCGCGTTAGCCACCTCGGGTTCAACCTGATCCCAACGTGAGGTGCGGCACAAACCCAGGTGCAGCGGACGCCGTTCCACGCCAGTGGCCACGAACCCGGGAATCAACACACTTGCCACGAGCTGCAGGTCGCGCACCGATCGTCCATACCAACCCACGGTGTCGAAGCTGGGTGCCAGCGGCTTTACGCCTTCCAGCGACACCAGCCCCAATGACGGCTTGAAGGCGAAGAGACCGCAGTAGGATGCTGGCTTGAGCAGCGAGCCAGCGGTCTGGGTGCCCAGCGCCAAGGCAAAGAAGCCCGCGGCCATGCCGGCCGCTGAGCCTGCACTGGAGCTGCCCGGCGTGCGGGCGAGATTGTGGGGGTTGCGGGTGGGACCGGTGTGCATGTACGCAAACTCGGTGGTGTGAGTCTTGCCCATGATCAGTGCGCCGGCCTGGCGCAGCAGTGTCACCACATGAGCGTCCCGGGACGGCTGATGGCCGGCGTAAATGGGTGAAAAAAACTGGGTGGGATGGTCGGCGCTGTCGAAGATGTCCTTGATGCCTACCGGCACTCCGGCCAGCACGCCTTGGCCGGGGCATTGTGCGGCGGCGGCACGTACTTGGTGGGCATCGAACGAGACGAAGGCCTGGATGTCCGGCTCCAGCGTTTGAATGCACTCAAGAAAGTGTTCGGCGATGGTGGCAGTGCTCGTCTCGCCACTGGCCACCGCCTCGCTGAGTGCGGTGGCGTCAGGGACTCGGCCGATCATTTGGCGAACAACTGGTCGATGTTCTTGAATGCCTTGAACTCCAGCGCATTACCGCAGGGGTCGAAGAGAAACATCGTGGCCTGTTCGCCAACCAGCCCCTGGAAGCGAATCCCCGGTTCGATCACAAATCGCGTGCCCCGAGACTTCAAGCGCTCGGCCAGGTTTTCCCATTCCTCCACTCCCAACACGACGCCAAAGTGCGGAACCGGTACGTCATGCCCATCCACGGCATTGGTGTGGGCAGCTTCCTGAGACGCGTTTTTCGGCGCGAGGTGTATGACCAGTTGATGACCGAAGAAATTGAAGTCCACCCAATGATCGCTGGAGCGACCTTCTGCCAGGCCAAACACTTCACCATAGAAGCGCCGGGCCGCGGTCAAGTCGTAAACCGGGATAGCCAAATGAAAAGGAGATAGTTGCATGGGATGTAACCTCGACGAATTGGGTATTGAGGAGTTTAGCCCTGTGCTTTTTGATTGAAAGACGATAGTTTTTGCAGCGAGATCAAATTATTTCGATCAATTGGGGCGCCAGATGCTGCGGGAACTGAAAACCTTCATTGCCGTGACACGTCACGGCACGTTCGCTGCCGCAGGCATGCACATCGGCCTGACCCAGTCAGCGGTCAGCGCGCAGATCCGCAATCTCGAACAGACGTTGGGCATTCGCTTGTTCGATCGCACCGGACGTCAGGCGATTCTCAACGCGGCGGGGCAGCGGGCGTTGCCGATGGCTCGGGACATTCTTGAGACCTTCAGCCGCATGGCCGTCAGTGAGAGTGTCGGCGAGTTTCGTGGCGAATTGAAGATCGGCGCGGTGGCCACCGTGCAGACCGGGTTATTGCCGCGCGCGCTGTTGCGACTCCGGCAGCAGGCGCCATTGCTGGAGGCGAAACTGGTGCCGGGCGTATCGCTGAATCTCTTGAGTCAGGTGGACACCGGCGAAGTGGACCTGGCGATTCTGATCAAGCCGCCGTTCGAATTACCCAAGGAATTGTCGGTGCAAGTCATTCGCCGCGAGCCGTTTGTGCTGATCGTGCCGGCGGAGCTTGAGGGCGACGACCCGTTGCAAATTCTCGCCAACCATCCCCACGTACGCTACGACCGCAATTCGTTCGGTGGGCGCTTGATCACGCGATTTTTACGCGAGCAGCGGATCGACGTGCAGGTCGCGCTGGAACTGGATGAACTGGAAGCCATCGTGAAAATGGTTGAGTGCGGATTGGGGGTATCGCTGCTGCCCAAGGCCGGACTGTGGCTTGAACACGGCGCCAGGGTGAGGGTGATCGAATTGGGCGAACTGACGTTCTATCGGGAGATCGTGTTGCTGCAGCGTTACAGCCAGCGTATGCAGCCGATCCAGCAGTTGTTTGCGCGGTGCCTCACACAGATCCCTGACTAAACTCAAACCCTGTGGGAGCGGGCTTGCCCGCGATAGCGGTGTATCAGTCAACATCCATTTTGAATGTTAATCCGTCATCGCGGGCAAGCCCGCTCCCACAGGGAATTATGTCTGGCCTTGAATTCCGAGCATTAAAAACCCGCCTGAAGAGGCGGGTTTTTAATGGCTAACCGAGGATCACTCTTCGATGTTGCCCATGGCGGTGGTGTTGAAGCCGCCGTCTACGTACATGATTTCACCGCTGATGCCGGATGCCAAGTCCGAACACAGGAAGGCGCCGGCGTTGCCGACTTCTTCGATGGTGACGTTACGACGCAGCGGAGTTTGCGCTTCGTTGGCCGCCAGCATTTTGCGGAAGTTCTTGATGCCGGAAGCGGCGAGGGTACGGATCGGGCCGGCCGATACGCAGTTGACGCGAGTACCGTCCGGGCCCAGGGAGCCAGCCAGGTAACGTACGCCAGCTTCCAGGGAAGCCTTGGCCATGCCCATCACGTTGTAGTTCGGCATGGTGCGCTCGGCGCCCAGGTACGACAGGGTCAGCAGGCTGCCATTGCGGCCTTTCATCATTTCGCGGCCAGCCTTGGCCAGGGCCACGAAGCTGTAGGCGCTGATGTCGTGAGCGATGCGGAAACCTTCACGGGTGGTGGCTTCGGTGAAGTCGCCGTCCAGTTGGTCGCCCGGGGCGAAGCCGACGGAGTGCACGATGCAATCCAGGCCGTCCCACTTCTTGCTCAACTCTTCGAAGACCTTGGCGATTTCTTCATCGCTGGCCACGTCGCACGGGAAGCACAGCTCAGGGCTCGAGCCCCAGCCTTGTGCGAATTCTTCGACACGACCCTTGAGTTTGTCGTTCTGATAAGTGAAGGCAAGCTCAGCGCCCTCGCGATGCATGGCGGCAGCGATGCCGGATGCGATGGACAGCTTGCTGGCGACACCGACGATCAGTACGCGCTTACCGGCGAGAAAACCCATGTGTTGCTCCTCTTTTCAGGTTTATTGCGCAGTGGCTGGTGCCAGAAAAGCGGCTTCCAGCAACTGCTGTGTATACGGATGTTGGGGGGCGGCAAAGATACTTTGCGCGTCTCCCTGTTCGACCACTTGGCCATGCTTGACCACCATCAGCTGGTGGCTCAGCGCTTTGACGACAGCCAGGTCATGGCTGATAAACAAATACGTCAGGTTGTACCTGGTTTGCAGTGAACGTAGCAGCTCCACCACTTGGCGTTGCACGGTGCGGTCGAGGGCCGAAGTGGGCTCGTCCAGCAAAATCAACGCCGGTTTTAGCACTAATGCCCGGGCAATAGCGATTCTCTGCCGTTGCCCACCGGAAAATTCATGGGGGTAGCGGTGCCGGGATTCCGGGTCCAGGCCTACCTCCTTGAGTGCTGCAATAATCGCTTGTTCCTGTTCTGCCTCGGTGCCCATCTTGTGGATCCGCAGGCCTTCGCCGACGATCTGGCTCACGCACATCCGTGGGCTCAGGCTGCCGAAAGGGTCCTGAAACACCACCTGCATCTGCCGTCGTAGCGGTCGAACTTCGCTCTGCGTCAGGCAGTCTAGCTGCTTGCCTTCAAAACGGATGACGCCTTTGCTACCGATCAGCCGCAAAATCGCCAGGCCGAGCGTCGATTTGCCAGAACCGCTTTCTCCCACAATCCCCAGGGTCTGGCCCTGGGGCAGGCTGAAATTGATGCCGTCGACCGCTTTGATATGGTCCACGGTCTTTTTCAGCAAGCCTTTCTTGATCGGGAACCAGACTTTCAGGTCCTCGACCGCCAGCAATGGCGGGCCAATCACATTGCTCGCCGGTTTGCCGCTGGGCTCCGCTGCCAGCAGTTCCCGTGTGTACGGATGCTGCGGCGCGCGGAACAATTCTTCGCACGATGCCTGTTCGACGATGCAACCGCGCTGCATGACACATACCCGATGCGCAATTCTTCGCACAAGGTTCAAATCGTGACTGATCAGTAACAACGCCATGCCCAGCCGAGCCTGTAATTCCTTGAGCAGTTCGAGGATTTTCAGTTGAACGGTCACGTCCAGGGCCGTGGTCGGTTCGTCGGCAATCAGCAACTCCGGCTCATTGGCCAGGGCCATGGCGATCATCACCCGCTGGCGCTGGCCGCCGGACAATTCGTGGGGCAGGGCCTTGAGACGCTTCTGCGGTTCGGGGATGCCGACCATTTCCAGCAGTTCCAGCGTGCGCTTGGTCGCGACTTTACCGGTCAGGCCTTTGTGGATGCCCAGGATTTCATTGATCTGTTTTTCGATCGAATGCAGCGGATTGAGCGAGGTCATCGGCTCCTGGAAGATCATCGCGATCCGGTTGCCGCGGATGTGACGGATGGTTTTCTCCTGCAGATCCAGCAGATTGCGGTCGGAATAGGTGATGGTGCCGGACGGATGTCGGGCCAGCGGGTAGGGCAGCAGTCGCAGGATCGAGTGAGCGGTCACCGATTTGCCGGAGCCGCTTTCGCCCACCAGCGCCAGGGTTTCGCCGCGCTTGATGTCGAAGCTGACGCCCTCGACCACGCGCTGCACGCGTTCACCGACGACAAATTCGACGGCCAGGTCGCGCACTTCGATCAGATTGTCCTGATTCATTTCACTTCCTCGGGTCGAAGGCATCGCGAGCAGACTCGCCGATGAACACCAGCAGACTCAACATCAGCGCCAGCACCGCAAACGCACTCATGCCCAGCCACGGCGCTTGCAGATTGGATTTGCCCTGGGCCACCAGTTCACCCAGGGACGGCGCACCCGGCGGCAGGCCGAAGCCAAGGAAGTCCAGGGCGGTCAGCGTGCCGATGGCGCCGGTCAGGATGAACGGCATGAAGGTCATGGTCGAGACCATGGCGTTGGGCAGGATATGGCGGAACATAATCGCCCCATTCTGCATGCCCAGCGCACGGGCCGCGCGCACGTACTCCAGATTCCGGCCGCGCAGGAACTCGGCGCGCACCACATCCACCAGGCTCATCCACGAGAACAGCAGCATGATCCCCAGCAGCCACCAGAAATTCGGTTGCACGAAACTGGCGAGAATGATCAGCAGGTACAGCACCGGCAACCCGGACCAGATTTCCAGAAAGCGCTGGCCGGCCAGATCCACCCAGCCGCCATAAAAACCCTGCAAGGCCCCGGCGATCACGCCGATGATCGAGCTGAGAATGGTCAGTGTCAAAGCGAACAGCACCGAAATCCGGAAGCCATAAATCACTCGGGCCAGCACATCGCGGCCCTGATCGTCGGTGCCCAGCAGGTTATCGGCCGAAGGCGGCGCGGGGGCCGGGACTTTCAGGTCGTAGTTGATGCTCTGGTAGCTGTAGGGGATCGGCGCCCACAAGACCCAGGCGTTCTTGGCCTTGAGCAGTTCGCGGATGTAGGGGCTCTTGTAGTTGGCTTCCAGCGGGAACTCGCCGCCGAACGCGGTTTCGGGGTAGCGCTTGAGGGCCGGGAAATACCAGGTATTGTCGTAGTGCACCACCAGTGGTTTGTCGTTGGCGATCAGTTCGGCGCCCAGGCTTGCGCCGAACAGAATCAGGAACAGCCACAGCGACCACCAGCCACGCTTGTTGGCCTTGAACAGCTCGAAACGTCGGCGATTGAGAGGGGACAGGTTCATCTCAATGCTCCCGGCTTTCGAAGTCGATGCGCGGATCGACAAAGGTGTAAGTGAGGTCACCGATCAGCTTCACCACTAACCCCAGCAGGGTAAAGATGAACAGCGTGCCGAAAACCACCGGGTAATCGCGGTTGATTGCTGCTTCAAAACTCATCAAACCGAGGCCGTCGAGGGAGAAAATCACTTCCACCAGCAACGAGCCGGTGAAAAAGATCCCGATGAACGCCGAAGGGAAACCGGCGATCACCAGCAGCATGGCGTTGCGAAACACATGGCCGTACAACACGCGGTGACGGGTCAGGCCCTTGGCCTTGGCGGTGATGACGTATTGCTTGTTGATTTCATCGAGGAAGCTGTTTTTGGTCAGCAGGGTCATGGTCGCGAAGTTGCCGATCACCAAGGCGGTCACCGGCAGCGCCAGGTGCCAGAAGTAATCGAGGATCTTGCCACCTGTACTGAGCTCGTCAAAGTTGTTCGAGGTCAGGCCCCGTAGCGGAAACCAGTCGAAATAGCTGCCGCCGGCGAACACCACAATCAGCAGGATGGCGAACAGGAACGCCGGGATCGCGTAACCGACGATGATCGCCGAACTGGTCCAGACATCGAAATGGCTGCCGTGTCGCGTCGCCTTGGCGATCCCCAGCGGAATCGACACCAGGTACATGATCAGCGTGCTCCACAGCCCCAGTGAGATCGACACCGGCAGCTTTTCCTTGATCAGGTCGATGACCTTGGCGTCACGGAAGAAGCTGTCGCCAAAATCCAGGGTGGCGTAGTTCTTGATCATGATCCACAAACGTTCCGGCGCCGATTTATCGAAGCCGTACATGTGCTCGATTTCCTTGACCAGCGCCGGGTCCAGGCCTTGTGCCCCACGATAGGCCGAACCTGCCACCGACACTTCGGCACCGCCGCCGGCGATGCGGCTGGTGGCACCTTCGAAGCCTTCGAGCTTGGCGATCATCTGTTCCACCGGCCCGCCGGGGGCGGCCTGGATGATCACGAAGTTGATCAGCAAAATGCCGAACAGCGTCGGGATGATCAGCAGCAGTCGCCGAAAAATATACGCCAGCATCTGATTACTCCGTGCCCGCAGGGTCGGCTTGCAGTTTGGTTTCGACTTCTATCGGCAATGTCGCGTCGGGCTTGACCCACCAGGTGTTAATGCCGATGTCATATTTGGGCGAAACCTTCGGGTGACCGATATGGTTCCAGTACGCCACGCGCCAGGTCTTGATGTGCCAGTTGGGGATCACGTAATAACCCCATTGCAGCACCCGGTCCAGGGCCCTGGCGTGAGCCACCAGGCTTTGGCGCGAATCAGCATTGATCAGTTGCTCGACCAGTTGGTCCACCACCGGGTCTTTCAGGCCCATGGAGTTGCGACTGCCGGGTTTGTCGGCGGCGGCCGACATCCAGAACTCACGCTGTTCGTTACCCGGCGAGTTGGACTGCGGGAAGCTGCCGACGATCATGTCGAAGTCCCGGGAGCGCACGCGGTTGATGTATTGCGAGACGTCGACCCGACGGATCACCAGGTCGATGCCCAGGTCGCTGAGGTTGCGCTTGAACGGCAACAGCACCCGCTCGAACTCGGTCTGGGCCAGCAGGAATTCGATGGTCACCGGCTTGCCGGTGGCGTCGACCATTTTGTCGTCGACGATTCGCCAGCCGGCTTCTTGCAGCAGTTGATAGGCTTTGCGCTGCTGGGTGCGGATCATGCCGCTGGCGTCGGTCACCGGGTTCTGGAACGCCTCGCTGAATACCTGTTCGGGGACCTTGCCGCGCAACGGATTCAAAATTTCCAGCTCGTCGGCGTCCGGCAGGCCAGTGGCGGCCATTTCCGAGTTTTCAAAGTAACTGCGGGTGCGCGCGTAGGCGCCGTTGAACAGTTGCTTGTTAGTCCATTCGAAATCCAGTAGCAGTGTCAGCGCCTGACGCACGCGCACATCCTGAAACACCGGGCGGCGCAGGTTGAACACGAAGCCTTGCATGCCAGTGGGGTTGCCGTTGGGGATTTCTTCCTTGATCAGCCGACCTTCGGCCACCGCCGGAATGTTGTAGGCCTTGGCCCAGTTTTTCGCGGCCGATTCCAGCCAGAAGTCGAACTGACCGGCCTTGAGCGCTTCCAGCGCGACGGTGTTGTCGCGGTAGTAGTCAGTGGTCATCACGTCGAAGTTGTAGAACCCGCGATTGACCGGCAGGTCCTTGCCCCAATAATCCTTGACCCGCTCATAACGCACCGAGCGCCCGGCCTTCACTTGGCTGACTTTGTAAGGGCCGCTGCCCAGCGGCAGTTCCAGATTGCCTTTGTTGAAGTCGCGGGTAGCCCACCAATGCTTGGGCAGCACCGGCAGCTGGCCGAGGATCAGCGGCAACTCACGGTTGTTTTTGTGCTTGAACTTGAACAGCACTTTGAGCGGGTCTTCGGCGACCACGTCCTCCACGTCGCTGTAATAACCGCGAAAGAGCGGGGCGCCATCCTTGATCAGCGTCTGGAAGCTGAACACCACGTCTTCGGCACGTACCGGATGACCGTCGTGGAAGCGTGCTTCGGGACGCAGGTAGAAGCGTACCCAGCTGTTGTCCGGGGCTTTTTCGATTTTGCCGGCGATCAGGCCGTATTCGGTAAACGGCTCATCCAGGCCCTGCTTGGCCAGGGTGTCGTAGATCATGCTGATGTCGTCGGCCGGCACGCCTTTGTTGATGAACGGATTGAGGCTGTCGAAGCCACCGAATCCGGCCTGGCGGAAGATCCCGCCCTTGGGGGCGTCGGGGTTCACGTAATCGAAATGTTTGAAATCGGCCGGGTATTTCGGCGGCTCGTTGTACAGGGTCAAGGCATGTTGCGGGGCGGCAAAGGCCAGCCCGGCGACCAACAGACCGCTGGCCTGCAAGAGCAGGGCGCGTAGGGGTTTCATCGATCTTTCTCCGAAGATTTCAGCCACCACGCGCTCAGGCCCAGGGTATAGGGCGGCGTGGTGACGAAGGCGAACCGGTTGCGGTAGGCCAGGCGGTGATAATTGAGGTACCAGTTGGGAATGATGTAGTGCTGCCACAGCAGCACCCGGTCGAGCGCCTTGCCGGCGGCGACTTGTGCATCACGGGTCTGGGCGGCGAGCAGTTGTTCAAGCAAATGGTCGACCACCGGGTTGGCGATACCTGCGTAATTCTTGCTGCCCTTGACCCCGACCTGGCTGGAATGGAAGTACTGCCATTGTTCCAGGCCCGGGCTGAGGGTCTGGTTGAGGGTCATCAGGATCATGTCGAAATCGAACTGATCGAGGCGCTGTTTGTACTGGGCGCGATCGACCGTGCGCAGCCGAGCATCGATGCCGATGCTGGCCAGGTTCTCGACGTAAGGCTGAAGGATGCGTTCCAGGTTCGGGTTGACCAGCAGGATCTCGAAGCGCAACGGTTGGCCGATGCTGTTCTGTAGCCGCTGACCGTGGAGCTTCCAGCCGGCCTCGGCGAGCAGCTCCAGGGCCTTGCGCATGGTTTCTCGCGGAATGCCGCGGCCTTCGGTCTGCGGCAGGCTGAACGGCTCGGTGAGCAGCTTGGCGGGCAGTTGATCGCGATAGGGCTTGAGCAACAGCCACTCATGACCGACCGGTAGCCCGGTGGCGGAAAACTCACTGTTGGGGTAATAACTCAAGGCTCGCGTATAGGCGCCACTGAACAGCGTGCGGTTGGTCCATTCGAAGTCGAACATCAGCCCCAGCGCTTCGCGGACCTTGGCCTCGGCGAAAGTTGGCCGCCGGCTGTTCATGAACAGGCCCTGGCTCTGGGTCGGGATCTGGTGCGGTATCTGTGCCTTGATCACATCGCCACGGCGCACGGCCGGGAAGTTGTAGCCGCTGGCCCAGTTCTTCGCCTGGTGTTCGATATAGATGTCGAACTCACCGGCCTTGAACGCTTCGAAAGCCACATCGCTGTCGCGGTAGAACTCGACTTCCATGCGATCGACGTTGTATTTGCCGCGATTGACCGGCAGGTCCTTGCCCCAGTAATCCTTGACCCGTTCGAAGACGATCTGCCGCCCGGGCGTTACCGAGGTAATGCGATACGGTCCGCTGCCCAATGGCGGCTCGAACGTGGTGGCCTTGAAATCGCGACCTTCCCAGTAATGCTGGGGCAACACCGGCAACTCGCCCAGGCGCAGGATCAGCAGCGGATTGCCGGCGCGCTTGAAGACGAAACGGATACGCCGTGGGTTGAGAATATCCACCCGTGATACTTCCTGAAGGTTGGTGCGGTATTGCGGGTGACCGTCCTTGAGCAGCAAACGGTACGAGAACGCCACGTCGTAAGCGGTGATCGGCGTGCCATCCTGGAAACGCGCTTCGGGGCGCAGGTTGAACACCACCCAGCTGCGGTCCTCGCTGTATTCCACCGATTGGGCAATCAGGCCATAACTGGAGGTCGGCTCATCGCCCGACGGCGCGTATTGGCCGGTGCCGACCATCAGCGGTTCATTGAGTTCGTTGATACCGTATTGCAGGAAGTTGGCGGTGGAAACCGGGCTCGAGCCCTTGAATGTGTAAGGGTTGAGCGTATCGAAGGTGCCAAACGCCATCACCCGCAATGTACCGCCCTTGGGCGCTTGCGGGTTGACCCAGTCGAAGTGGGTAAATCTGGCCGGGTACTTGAGCGTGCCGAACTGCGCATAACCATGGCTTTCGCTGATCGTCGCGCTTGCGGGGGAGCTCAAGGCCAGGCTGATCAGGAGCAGGAGGAGGGGACGCTTCAAGTCAGAGATCCGATCCAGGCGGCTTGGGCTTTGTGGGCCGTACAGTAACAGCTTGTATCGACAGGAAAAAGACGGGGGGTTAATGCGTTGTTAATTGTCGGGGGGATTAGCCTGCAAGCGCAAAATCTGTGGCGAGGGGGCTTGCCTGTGGCGAGGGGGCTTGCCCCCGTTCGGCTGCGCAGCAGTCGTAAATCCTACGAATGCTGTGGACTTGAAAAAATGCTGGGGCCGCTTCGCGACCCAACGGGGGCAAGCCCCCTCGCCACAACAGCCCTCAAACCACAACAGCCCTCTCACCACAAATGCCCCTCGACAGGGCGTGCTGCTTAATGCGGTGAAGCAACCGTCAGCATCTGCCCCGGTTTCAGCGCCTGGCCCACCCGAGGGTTCCAGCGCTTGAGGTGCTGCATTTCAACATTGAAGCGCTTGGCGACCATGTACAGGGAGTCACCTTGCTTGACCTTGTATTGGGTCTGTTGCGTCTTGTTGGTGACCTTGCCGTTGGTCTTGCTGTTCGCCGCGACTACCGTGTCGACGCGTCCGGATTTCCGCTTGGCGGTGTCTTGCATTACCAGGGTCTGGCCGACCTTGAGGTTTTTGCCGGTCAGTTTGTTCCAGCGTTGCAAGTCCTTGACGTCGACCTTGTTGGCCTTGGCGATGGTGCCCAGGTTGTCGCCACGTTTGACTCGATAGGCGCGCTTGAGGCTGGCGATTTCGCTGTCGTCCGCCCCTTCGAATACCGGCTTGAGCGATCGCTGGCTGATCAACTCGTCAGGGCGCATGGTCGACAGGCTGGCGGTCAGCAGTTGTGCCTTGGACGTTGGCACCAGCAGATGCTGGGGGCCGTCGATGGTGGTGCGCTGCTTGAAGGCGGGGTTGAGCTGGAACAGTTCGTCTTCGTCGATATTGGCCACCGCGGCAACCTTGGACAGGTCCATGCGCTGGTTGATTTCGACGACCTGGAAGTACGGTTCGTTGGCGATCGGGTTGAGGTTCACGCCATAGGCGTCGGGCGCCAGGACCACTTGCGACAATGCCAGCAGTTTCGGCACATAGGCCTGGGTTTCCGCTGGCAGCGGCAGGTTCCAGTAGTCGGTCGGCAGGCCGAGTCGTTCGTTGCGCTCGATGGCCCGGCTGACCGTGCCTTCGCCGGCGTTGTAGGCCGCCAGGGCCAGCAACCAGTCACCGTTGAACATATCGTGCAGGCGGGTCAGGTAATCCATGGCCGCGGTGGTCGAAGCGGTGATGTCGCGACGGCCATCGTAGAAGCGGGTCTGACGCAGGTTGAAGTAACGCCCGGTGGATGGAATGAATTGCCAAAGACCCACCGCGTTGGCCCGGGAATAGGCCATCGGGTTGTAGGCACTTTCAATCACCGGCAACAGCGCCAGTTCCAGCGGCATGTTGCGTTCTTCAAGGCGTTCGACGATGTAGTGAATGTAGAGACTGCCGCGTTCGCCGGCGTTTTCGAGGAAGGACGGGTTACTGGCGAACCACAGGCGCTGTTGCTCGATGCGCGGGTTGATGCCCAGGTTGTCCTGTAACTGGAAACCCTGGCGCATGCGTTCCCAGACGTCCTGTGGAATTTGCGGTGTCGGTTTTTCGCTGAGCCAGACAGGTTTTTGCTTGGCTCGAGCGGCGATGTTCGGAGTGTGTGTCGCTTCGGTCTGCGGCACATGGCTGGAACAGCCCGCCAACGTGGCGGACACAGCCACCGCGATGGCTTGAGCCAAGCGGGTCAATGCGTCTGAATTGATGGCTTTACGAATAGGTGACGACATTGGCTGGAAGTAAGTTCCGGGCAAAAATGTCGGGCGATTCTAGAAAGCGCACCCCCTTCGGTCAACCATTCAGAATTTTTGTACCAACGTGATGGCTACTTAGAACTTATCTTTCCAAGCGCGCAGAGCAGCAAAAACCGCACTCGGAGCCCGGTTTTGGGTTCCGTTCCGTTCGTCCACTTTTTCTTTAACGGATGTTTCGTCAACACGCAAAAACGGATTGGTAAGCTTTTCAAGCGCCAGCGTAGAGGGCAGCGTCATGATTCCGGCTTCACGTTGCGCGGTAACTTTTTCCAGACGTGCGGCGGTATCCGGATTGCCCGGTTCCACCGCTGCGGCAAACTTGAGATTACTCAGGGTGTATTCGTGGGTGCAGTACACCAGCGTGTCTGCGGGCAGTGCCGCGAGGCGGCTCAGCGAGTGATGCATTTGCTCCGGCGTGCCTTCGAACAGGCGCCCGCAACCGGCGGCGAACAGGGTGTCGCCGCAAAACAAATGGCCCTGATGATAAAAGGCGATGTGGCCGAGGGTATGGCCTGGCACCTGGATAACATCGAATTCCCAGCCCAGTACGCTGATGCGGTCATGATCCTTGAGCGCCACATCCCGCCCCGGGATGCTTTCGCTGGCCGGGCCATAGACGGTCGCGTCTGTCGCTTTTTTCAGCCGCTCGACGCCGCCGACATGGTCATGATGGTGATGAGTGATCAGAATATCGCTTAATACCCAACCCGGGTGCGCGGCGAGCCAGGCTTGTACTGGCGCGGCATCGCCCGGATCGACCACGGCGCAGCGCTGGGTGCTGTGGTCTTGTAACAACCAGATGTAGTTGTCGGTGAAGGCGGGCAGGGCAGTGATCTGTATCATCGTCGGATTCGCCAAGCGGAAAACATTGGCGCATCTTAGAACTTCCTGGCGCGTTGGAGAATGCAATGACCGATAAAGCGTTCGCTCAGGCCGATCCTGAGTGGCTGACATTGATCAGCGCGGCCCGTGAATGGCTGTCCGGGCCCATCGGGCAATTTCTGCTGGACGAAGAACGACGCATGCTCGAAGACGAGTTGGGGCGCTTCTTCGGCGGCTACCTGGTGCATTACGGCCCTTCGGCGCAAACGCCGCCGTCGGCGCCGCAGGTCCAGCGCAACGTGCGACTCGGCGCGCCGTTGCCGGGCGTGGAGATCGTCTGCGAAGAGCAAGCCTGGCCTTTGAGCGAGCACGCCGCCGATGTGGTGGTGTTGCAGCATGGGCTGGATTTCTGCCTCTCGCCCCACGGTTTGCTGCGCGAAGCGGCGAGCAGTGTCCGGCCTGGCGGGCATCTGCTGATTATCGGGATCAACCCCTGGAGCAGCTGGGGCCTGCGTCATGTGTTCGCCCATGACGCCTTGCGCAAGGCCCGTTGCATTTCGCCGTCGCGGGTTGGCGACTGGCTGAATCTACTGGGCTTCGCGCTGGAGAAACGCCGCTTCGGGTGCTATCGTCCGCCGCTTGCATCGCCTGCCTGGCAAGCCCGCCTGGCCGGTTGGGAGCGCAAGGCCGGTGACTGGCAATTGTCGGGTGGTGGCTTCTATTTATTGGTCGCCCGCAAGATCGTGGTAGGCCTGCGGCCGGTGCGCCAGGAACGGCGCGAACCAATGGGCAAGCTGATTCCGTTACCGATGGCCAAGGTCAACCGTCGTCACCTCGAACCGTAATACACATTTTATTTTGCCGGTCGGATTCATCCGGCCTCGGGCATCGTCGGTCATCGATCGGCGAGCCACCGCATTTTCTGGATAGATTGGCATGAGCGATAGCGTAGAACTCTTCACCGATGGCGCCTGTAAGGGCAACCCTGGCCCGGGCGGCTGGGGTGCATTGCTGGTGTACAAGGGCGTTGAAAAAGAACTCTGGGGCGGCGAAGCCAACACCACCAATAACCGTATGGAGTTGATGGGCGCGATCCGTGGTCTGGAAGAGCTCAAGCGTTCTTGTGACGTGCTGCTGGTGACCGACTCCCAGTACGTGATGAAAGGCATCAATGAATGGATGGCCAACTGGAAAAAACGCGGCTGGAAGACCGCAGCCAAGGAACCGGTAAAAAACGCCGATCTGTGGAAATTGCTCGACGAGCAGGTCAACCGCCACAACGTCACCTGGAAATGGGTGCGCGGTCACGTCGGCCATCACGGCAACGAACGGGCCGACCAATTGGCCAACCGTGGCGTGGATGAAGTGCGTGGGTACAAGCAGGCCTAGACCCTGATCGTTCCCACGCTCCGCGTGGGAATGCAGCCCGGGACGCTCTGCGTCCCATTGGAACGCGGAGCGTCCCTTGAGGCATTCCCACGCAGAGCGTGGGAACGATCAATCGCAGCCTTCGGCAGCTCCTACAGGGGCCGTGTTGCGTGTTAACATCGCCGCTTTTGCACGATTGACCCGTTGAGAGCTGAGCACTGATGGCCACCAGATCCGTTGTACTCGATACCGAAACCACCGGCATGCCGGTGACCGACGGCCACCGGATTATCGAAATCGGTTGTGTCGAGTTGATCGGTCGGCGCCTGACCGGCCGGCATTTCCACGTTTACCTGCAACCGGATCGCGAGAGTGATGAAGGCGCCATCGGCGTTCACGGCATCACGAACGAATTCCTGGTGGGCAAGCCGCGTTTCAATGAAGTGGCCGATGAGTTCTTCGAGTTCATCAAGGGCGCGCAGCTGATCATCCATAACGCGGCGTTCGACGTTGGCTTCATCAACAACGAATTCGCCCTCATGGGGCATCACGATCGGGCGGACATCACGCAACACTGCTCGATCCTCGACACCCTGATGATGGCCCGGGAACGTCACCCGGGGCAGCGCAACAGCCTCGACGCCTTGTGCAAACGCTATGGCGTCGACAACTCTGGCCGCGAGCTGCACGGCGCCTTGCTCGACTCCGAGATTCTCGCCGACGTCTACCTGACCATGACCGGCGGCCAGACCAGTCTCTCGCTGGCCGGTAATGCATCCGATGGCAATGGTTCAGGTGAAGGCGCGGACAACTCCGCCACCGCAATCCGTCGTCTGCCCGCCGATCGTCAGCCGATCCGGATCATCCGTGCGAGTGAAGAAGACCTGGCCCAGCACGTTGCGCGCCTGGAAGCCATCGCCAAATCCGCGGGTGCTCCGTCGCTGTGGCAACAATTGGCGCAGGCCAAGGCTCAGGCCTGATTTCCTTCGAGCTGAAGGGCTTTTGTGGCGAGGGAGCTTGCCTGTGGCGACGGGATTTGCCTGTGGCGAGGGGGCTTGCCCCCGTTGGGCCGCGAAGCGACCCCGGATTTTGTCAGATTCACCGCATTGGAGGTTTTACGACTGCTGCGCAGCCGAACGGGGGCAAGCCCTCTCGCCACAAAAAACCTGCCCTCAAAAAAACTCCATTACGGAAATCCTCCCTCATTCGGGTTGTCAGGCCACTTGCTGGTGCGCCCGCCGACCCACTTCAGGGCAAGCCCCCTCGCCACATGCGCTCCAACCCTCTACCCTGAGGTGATTGGCAGGCTACGGTCTGCCGCCTCAGGACACCGAGCCCCATGTATAAAGATTTGAAATTCCCGGTGTTGATCGTCCACCGCGACATCAAGGCCGACACCGTTGCCGGTGATCGTGTGCGCGGCATCGCCCGGGAACTGGAGCAGGAAGGCTTCAGCATCGTCTCGGCGGTCGATTACAACGAAGGACGTCTGGTCGCCTCGACCCATCATGGCCTCTCTTGCATGTTGATTGCCGCCGAAGACGCCAGCAGCAATGCTCATCTTCTGCATAATATGGCCGAGCTGATCCGCCTGGCACGGGTTCGGGCGCCGGACCTGCCGATCTTTGCCCTGGGCGAGCAGGTGACGCTGGAAAATGCCCCGGCCGATGCCATGGCCGAGCTCAATCAACTGCGCGGCATTCTTTATTTGTTCGAAGACACCGTGCCCTTCCTCGCCCGCCAGGTTGCCCGCGCGGCGCGTAAATATCTCGACGGTCTGTTGCCGCCGTTTTTCAAGGCGCTGGTGCAGCACACCGCCGATTCCAATTATTCCTGGCACACCCCCGGCCATGGCGGCGGCGTGGCGTATCACAAGAGCCCGGTGGGGCAGGCATTCCATCAGTTTTTTGGGGAAAACACCCTGCGTTCGGATTTGTCAGTGTCGGTACCGGAACTCGGTTCGCTGCTCGATCACACCGGCCCACTGGCCGAGGCGGAAGCGAGAGCGGCGCGTAATTTTGGCGCCGATCACACTTTTTTCGTGATCAATGGCACCTCGACCGCCAACAAAATCGTCTGGCATTCCATGGTGGCCCGCGATGACCTGGTGCTGGTGGATCGCAACTGCCACAAGTCGGTGCTGCACTCGATCATCATGACTGGCGCGATTCCGCTGTACCTGTGTCCGGAGCGCAATGAGCTGGGGATTATCGGCCCGATTCCGTTGAGTGAATTCAGCCCTGAATCGATCCAGGCCAAAATCGACGCCAGCCCGCTGACCCAGGGTCGCGAGCCAAAGGTCAAGTTGGCGGTGGTGACCAACTCGACTTACGACGGCCTCTGTTACAACGCCGAGCTGATCAAGCAGAGCCTGGGCAACAGCGTCGAGGTGCTGCATTTCGACGAGGCCTGGTACGCCTACGCGGCGTTTCACGAGTTTTTTGCCGGCCGTTACGGCATGGGCACTTCCCGCAGCGAAGACAGCCCGCTGGTGTTCACTACGCACTCCACGCACAAATTGCTGGCGGCGTTCAGTCAGGCTTCGATGATTCATGTTCAGGACGGTGGGGCGCGGCAGTTGGATCGCGACCGGTTCAACGAAGCGTTCATGATGCACATCTCGACCTCGCCGCAGTACAGCATCATCGCCTCGCTAGACGTGGCATCGGCGATGATGGAGGGGCCGGCCGGACGTTCGCTGTTGCAGGAAATGTTCGACGAGGCCCTGAGTTTTCGCCGGGCCCTGGCCAATTTGCGTCAGCACATCGCCGCCGATGACTGGTGGTTTTCCATCTGGCAACCACCCTCGGCTGAGGGGATCGAACAGGTGGTCACCAAAGACTGGTTGCTGCAACCCGACGCCGATTGGCACGGCTTTGGCGATGTGACCGATGACTATGTGCTGCTCGATCCGATCAAGGTCACGCTGGTGATGCCGGGTTTGACGGCGGGTGGCGCGCTGAGCGCGCGCGGGATTCCGGCGGCGGTGGTCAGTAAATTCCTCTGGGAGCGTGGGCTGGTCGTGGAAAAGACCGGGCTGTATTCGTTCCTGGTGCTGTTCTCCATGGGCATCACCAAGGGCAAATGGAGCACGCTGCTGACGGAATTGCTGGAGTTCAAGCGCAGTTACGACGCCAACATCAGCCTGGCCACTTGCCTGCCGTGTGTGGCGCAACACAATATTGCCCGTTATCAAGGCATGGGCTTGCGCGATCTGTGTGATCAATTGCACGCCTGTTATCGCAGCAACGCCACGGCCAAACACCTCAAACGCATGTACACGGTTTTGCCGGAAGTCGCGATGAAGCCGGCGGACGCCTATGATCAATTGGTGCGCGGAGAAGTTGAGGCTGTTTCGATCGATGCTCTGGACGGGCGGATTGCCGCGGTGATGCTGGTACCCTATCCGCCGGGGATCCCATTGATCATGCCCGGTGAGCGGTTCACAGAATCGACCCGTTCGATCATCGATTACCTGAAGTTTGCCCGTACGTTCGACAGTAGCTTCCCCGGATTTGTCGCCGATGTGCATGGCTTGCAACACGAAGACGAGGGCAATGGACGGCATTACACCGTCGATTGCATCAAGGAATGAGGACCTTTGCGACTATGCAACCCGTCATGAATCCCAAATACCCGGGCCTCTCGGTGCGTGTCGCCGATGAGGGTTTTGCGGCTTATATCTGGGGCAGCGATTTCAGTTTTGAAGTCGCCGCCTATGGTGCCGCACAAATCGGCAAACCGGTGGCGCAGTGGCCGGTGACGCCAATCACCCCCTATCGAAAGTGTTACGGCATCGATCCCGAGGAATTCAGCAGTTTTCGCGATGCCGCCGACAGCGAGATTTTCATGGCCTATCTGGATGACGAGCCGGTGGGGCATTTGGTGGTCAGCACCAACTGGAACGGCTTCGCCCATATCGATGAATTGGCGGTGCATGCGCCGGCGCGCCGTCATGGCGTGGCCAAGGCATTGTTGGATGTGGCGCAGTTCTGGAGTCGCAAGAAAAAATTGCCGGGGATCATGCTGGAAACCCAGAACAACAACCTGGGCGCCTGTCGGCTTTATGAGCGCTGTGGCTATGTGGTCGGCGGTATCGATCACCTGCGTTACCGTGGAATCGATCCGAATACCGCTGAAATGGCGCTGTTCTGGTATCGATTATTCGATAATCCGCTGGAAAACCCGCTTAGCTCGCCAGCATTGCCACGGCTTGTTCCGTGATGATCTCCAGCAGCGTCTGAACGGCCGAAGAGCGTTCGGCGCTCTTCAGGCTCAAGGCATACACGCTGATCGGTACGGCAGGCGCCAGCGGGCAGGCATCGAGCCCGGCGGATTTGGCGCCGAGGGCGGTAAACGGGTCGACAATCGCCAAACCTTCACCGGCCTCGACCATGCTGCGCATCATCTGATGAGTCTGGACCCGGGTCTGAATAACCGGAGCAGGGCGCAGTGCATGCAGCTTGTTGTCCAGCGCCGGGCTTAACGGGTCGTGACCTTCCAGGCCGACCATCGACTGGCCGGCCAGGTCCTGCAGCGAGATGTACTTCTGTTTCGGCTGCAGCCAGCCATGGGGCGCCAGCAGCTGGAGCTTGCCTTGAGCGATGACCTGGCAATGGATATCGGCGTGGTCCGGGTCATGCAGGCTCAGGCCCAGATCGCTTTCACGCAGCAGCAGGCTTCTGATAATCGCGCCGGTCGGCTCGCTCAGGAGGGTGCAAGGGGCATCGGGCAGGCGTCGGCGCAGGGCCGCGATGCTGTGTGGCAACAGCTGTTGCGCCAGCGGTGGGGTGCAGATGATGCGCAGGGGCGGGGCCAGATACTGCTTGAGGCTGCTGGCCAGTCGTTGCACCGGCTCGAGGGCCTCGTAGACGTGGGCGATCCCGACTTTCAGTTCCGCTGCTTCGCGGGTGGCTTGCAGGCGACCACGCACGCTGGCAAACAGCATGAACCCCAACTGGTCCTCGGCATCACGCAGGGTGCGTTCAACCTCGGTCACTGGCAGCTGCAGCCATTCGGCGGCGGTGCCCAGGTGACCGGTCTGCAGGAGCGCCTGGATCACTTCGATATGACGTAAACGCATGCGTGAAGTCCATGTTCAGCAAGTGAGGGAGTCAGTCACTGAATCCTAACCCAAGTGCGCGCCTATGACTTCTGCTCATAACAGCGGGTTATGAGGCCACGTTCGTTTCAGGTTCACGAGTGAGGGTAACGCCCGACTGCACTAGCACAAATTCGTTGTCGTCGAGTTTGTTGAGGCGGTCGCCAATGGCCAGCTTATAAGTGGTGACAGGCACCGAGCCGGCAAGGCCGTCGTGTGACTGGGTGGATTCCTGGAACTCATGCACGGAATAAACGCGGCCTTCCGCGTCTCTTGCATGGAACTGACCGACGAGTACTGCTGCCATCTGCTTAGAACCTCTGGAGATAAATCACTCAATTTGCGGTTCTGTAGACCGTGGTTGGGCGAGGTAAGTTTTCCTACAGGAAAAAAATAGTCAGGGGCGGCGTTTTTCCGTCGTCCGCTGGTTGAATCGTCATTTGATCATCTATAACTAGTAGCTCTTTCCATCGGACAGTCGAGAATTCTCCATGAACAACGTCTACGAGATCGCCGTTCTGGTCGGCAGCCTGAGAAAAGCGTCGATCAACCGCAAGATCGCGCTGGCGCTGGCCGAGCTGGCCCCTGCCAATCTGAAGCTGAACATCGTCGAGATCGGCGATTTGCCGCTCTACAACGAAGACATCGATGGCGAATCCCCGCCGGCAGCCTACAGCACTTTCCGACAACAAGTGAGTTCATCCGACGCGGTGCTGTTCGTGACCCCGGAATATAACCGTTCGGTACCGGCGCCATTGAAGAATGCGATCGACGTGGGGTCGCGCCCTTATGGCAAGAGTGCCTGGAACGGCAAGCCGGGCGCAGTGATCAGCGCTTCACCGGGTGCCGTCGGCGGATTCGGCGCCAACCACAATATTCGCCAGTCCATGGTGTTTCTCAATGTGCCGTGCATGCAGCAGCCGGAAGCCTACCTGGGCGGCGCCGGTTCAGCGTTTGACGAGGCGGGCAAGTTGTCGGAGTCGGTCAGGCCGTTTCTGCAGAAGTTCATCGATGCGTATGCGCTTTGGGTTGAGCAGCATAAAAAGCAGTGACCGTTCCCATCCAGACCGCGTCGGGCCCATTCGCGGGCAAGCCTCGCTCCTACAGATAAGCGTCGTAACCAACACAAAACCTGTAGGAGGCTTGCCCGCGAAGAGGCCAGTCCATTCACCACATAAATTCAACCATTACCCGGCACATTCGGCCAAAGGTCGGACACCAGAAACAGCCGCTCGGCTTCTTCCCAATCGCCTTTGCCATTCTCTGTCAGCCGCACCATCAATTGCGCCGGTGCCAGCGGGTCCAGATCGCTCAGCCAGGCGCTCAGCTGTTCAGTGTTCCAGGTTTGCTCTTCGGGATAGTGCGCCGGCGCCAGCCAGGCATGGCGGGGCAGGGGTTGCCAGCGGCCGAACGGGCGTTGCACGACAAAGTCCGCCCAGTCCTTCTGATGCAACCAGCTACCGCGCAAATGTTGAGGATGCGCGCCGCTCGGTGACGCGGCCTGCCCCGGCCACGGATAGAGCAGATAGCCGCCAAGCCACAGGTGCGCGCTGAACTGCTGGATATCCAGCGACGCCAGCACTGCACGGCTTTCCGCCCGCGCGGAAATCGGTAATTGATGCTGGCTCAGGTGCTTCAGTTTGCGGTCGAGCCGGTCATGACAACCCGGTCCCAGCCACTGGGCGGTGTCGTGGCCGTCACCGTTCTGTGGCCCCAGATATAGCTTGATCGCCAGTTCCAGGTGATGCACGCCATCGCGATCGCGCAGCAGCATGTCCAGCTCACCCAGGGTGTGGCCTTCACGGCGGATCGGCATGTTGGCGGCAATCAGTTCGATGCCAGGCGCGTGCCGTACGGCGTATTGCCACAGCCGCTCATAGTACAGGCCCAGTCGCCGGGTCCTGGCCTGGGCCAGCCAGTGCAACAAGTCGTAACTGTCGCGATCCAGTTGCCGGAGCCAGTGTTCCAGGCGCTCCGGTGCCTGCACCCAGTCGCTGCCGACCAGTGGATGACGTTGCGGCCAAGGCGTGACGGCCAGCATCGGCGGCGTGAGGATGACCCAGGCCAGGTCGCGCACTTCAGGGTGGCGCAACTGGTGAGGTAACTGGAGCAAATCTGGAAATAGGATCATCTTGCGAGCATAGCCCGAAACGTAAGCGCACCGTCGTGGCTGAAAGGGTTTTGTCTACGCCGTGCTTTCGCCCATAATCGGGTTTTTCGCCGTCGCAGGCCCCCGCATCCTAATAGGAGCCCCATGGAGCAATTTCGTAATATCGGCATCATCGGTCGCCTGGGCAGTTCTCAGGTGCTGGATACCGTCCGCCGACTGAAACGGTTTCTGCTCGATCGTCACCTGCACGTGATCCTCGAAGACACCATCGCCGAAGTCCTGCCCGGTCATGGCCTGCAAACTTCGTCGCGCAAGATGCTCGGTGAAGTCTGTGACATGGTGATTGTGGTCGGTGGCGACGGCAGCCTGCTGGGCGCCGCACGGGCGCTGGCCCGACACAATATCCCGGTGCTCGGCATCAACCGTGGCAGCCTGGGGTTCCTCACCGATATCCGCCCCGATGAGCTCGAAGTCAAAGTCGCCGAAGTGCTCGACGGCCACTATCTGGTGGAAAACCGTTTCCTGCTGCAAGCCGAAGTGCGGCGCCACGCCGAGGCCATCGGCCAGGGCGATGCGCTGAACGATGTGGTGCTGCACCCCGGCAAATCGACGCGGATGATCGAGTTCGAGTTGTACATCGACGGCCAGTTCGTGTGCAGCCAGAAGGCCGACGGCCTGATCGTCGCCACGCCGACCGGTTCGACCGCCTACGCACTGTCGGCGGGTGGCCCGATCATGCATCCCAAGCTCGACGCTATTGTGATTGTGCCGATGTACCCCCATACCTTGTCAGGTAGACCGATCGTGGTCGATGGCAACAGTGAGCTGAAAATCGTCGTGTCCAAAGATATGCAGATTTACCCGCAAGTTTCCTGTGACGGGCAGAACCACTTCACCTGCGCGCCCGGTGACACCATTACCGTTAGCAAGAAAGCGCAGAAGCTGCGGCTGATTCACCCGCTCGACCACAACTACTATGAAGTCTGCCGGACGAAGCTCGGCTGGGGCAGCAAGTTGGGTGGCGGAGGCGACTGATGCTCGATCCCGCGCGTAGCTACGACCTGATCGGTGACGTGCACGGTTGCGCTCTGACCCTTGAGCACTTGCTCGACCGGCTCGGTTACCACAAGCAGGCTGGCGTCTGGCGGCATCCGTCGCGCATGGCGGTGTTCCTGGGCGACATCATCGACCGCGGCCCGCGGATTCGCGAGGCGCTGCACATCGTCCGCGACATGGTCGAAGCGGGCCAGGCGCTGTGCATCATGGGCAACCATGAATTCAATGCTCTTGGCTGGAGCACGCCAGCGCCGCCGGGCAGTGGCCAGCAGTTCGTGCGTGAACATACGCCGCGCCACGCGCGCCTGCTCAAGGAAACCCTGACCCAGTTCGAAGATCATCCCGCAGAGTGGCATGACTTTCTGCAATGGTTCTATGAATTGCCTCTGTTCGTCGATGCCGGGCGTTTCCGGGTGGTGCATGCCTGTTGGGATGCCGGCCTGATCGAGCCGTTGCGCGGATTGTTTCCCGACGGTTGCATCGATGAGCATTTCCTCCAGGCCTCCGCGGTGCCGGGCAGTTTTGCCTGCACTGTGTTCGATCGCCTGTTGCGCGGTACTGACATGCGCTTGCCCCACGGGTTGACCATGACCAGCGGCGACGGCCTGACGCGCTCGTTTTTCCGCACCAAGTTCTGGGAAGACGACCCGCAAACCTACGGAGATATCGTGTTTCAGCCTGACGCCTTGCCTGAACCGGTGGCCCGCACGCCGTTGTCATCCACCGAAAAAGACAACTTGCTGCGCTACGGCGTCGATGAGCCGCTGTTGTTCGTCGGCCACTACTGGCGCAGCGGTAAACCGGCACCGATCCGTCCGAACCTGGCGTGCCTGGATTACAGCGCGGTGCTTTACGGCAAACTGGTCGCTTATCGTCTGGATCAGGAAACCCGTCTCGACCCGCACAAATTTGTCTGGGTCGATGTCGAACGGCCGGAGGTGCTGCAATGACGGCGGTGGCGGTATTGCGTCTGCCCCTGGCGGTGGATTTGAGCGGGTTCGTCAAACTGCTGCAGCGCATGCAAGTGCCCCATCGGGTCAGCGAAGAGGCGGGCGAGCAAGTGCTGTGGGTGCCGGCCAGCATCAGCGAAGACGTGCGCTCGTTGTACGAACGCTTTCCGGCGGGCGACCCCGATCAGCAACTGGATATTTCGATGGCTCAGACCCAGCCGCGTCCGGGCTTCGTCGAGCAGTTGCGCCACAGCAAGGCTACCGCGTTCGTGCTGCTGCTGACCCTGATTGTCGCCATGGTGACGTTGCTGGGCGATAACCTCGAAACGATACGCTGGCTGACCTTCCTCGATTTCCGCGTGGTCGGTGAGTACATCCATTTCACGCCACTGGCCGACAGCCTGGCGGCGGGGCAGTGGTGGCGTCTGGTCACGCCGATGCTGATCCACTTCGGCATCCTGCACCTGGCCATGAATGCCATGTGGTACTGGGAATTGGGGCGGCGCATCGAATCGCGGCAGGGCAGCATCAACCTGATCGGCCTGACATTGCTGTTCAGCCTGGTGTCCAATTATGTCCAGTTCCTTTTCAGCGGCCCGAGCCTGTTTGGCGGGTTGTCCGGGGTGCTGTACGGTCTGCTCGGGCATTGCTGGATCTTCCAGCTTCTGGCGCCAAACCCGACGTATCGCCTGCCCCGAGGGGTGTTGGTGATGATGCTGGTGTGGTTGCTGGTGTGCCTGTCCGGGCTGATCTCGATGATCGGCTTCGGCCAGATTGCCAACGCGGCCCACGTCAGCGGGTTACTCATCGGATGCTTCACCGGATTGTTGGGCGGTTTGTACAACCGCCGTAAACTGACTTCCAGATAAATTATGTGAATTAAAGAGCGCGGAGCCCTTGATGTCCTCTTTTAATGAAATGATCAAAAACATAACCCCGGATATCTACCAGAGCCTGAAACTGGCGGTGGAAATCGGCAAATGGTCCGACGGTGGCAAACTCACCGCTGAGCAGCGCGAACTGTCCCTGCAAGCGATGATCGCCTGGGAAATCCAGAACCTGCCCGAAGAAGAGCGCACCGGCTACATGGGCCCGCAGGAATGCCAGTCGAAGTCGATTGAAGTGCCAAACATTCTGTTCAAATCGGATGCCGTCCATTGATCGAGATTGGCCGCGGTGCAATCAGCAAAATGTCGGCGCGCCTTGACGGGCCGAACGTTCAGTACGCTTTTCGTCTGGGCGACGCCGAGGTACCGGTCAATCCGTTGATCGGCACCACGGTGCGCCTGGAATACCTGGGGGCGATCCACTGCACCCATTGCGGACGCAAGACCAAAACCAGTTTCAGCCAGGGTTATTGCTACCCGTGCATGACCAAACTGGCCCAGTGCGATATTTGCATCATGAGCCCGGAACGCTGCCACTACGACGCCGGCACCTGCCGTGAGCCTGCGTGGGGCGAAAAGTTCTGCATGACCGATCATGTGGTGTATCTGGCCAATTCGTCGGGGATCAAGGTCGGCATAACCCGCGCCACGCAGTTGCCTACCCGTTGGCTCGATCAGGGCGCCAGCCAGGCCCTGCCGATCATGCGCGTCGCAACCCGTCAGCAGTCAGGTTTCGTCGAAGACCTGTTCCGCAGTCAGGTAGCCGACAAGACCAACTGGCGTGCTTTACTCAAGGGCGATGCGGTATCGGTGGACCTGGCACAGGTTCGCGATCAGCTGTTTGAAAGTTGTGCGCCAGGTTTGCAAGGTTTGCAGGAACGATTTGGCCTGCAAGCAATCCAGACCATTACCGATGTCGAGCCGCTCGAAATCCGCTACCCGGTCGAGCAATACCCGGCCAAGATTGTCAGCTTCAACCTGGACAAGAATCCGGTTGCCGAAGGCACGCTGTTGGGGATCAAGGGTCAGTACCTGATTTTCGACACCGGCGTGATCAATATTCGTAAATACACGGCTTACCAGCTCGCCGTGCATCAGTAAGGATTCCAGTATGCGCACCGAACAACCGAAGATGATTTACCTGAAGGACTATCAGGCACCTGAGTACCTGATCGACGAGACGCACCTGACCTTCGAGTTGTTCGAGGACCACAGCCTGGTCCATGCGCAACTGGTGATGCGCCGTAATCCTGAGCGTGGCCCGGGCCTGCCGCCGCTGGTGCTGGACGGCCAGCAACTCGAGCTGCTGTCGGTGACATTGGCCGATCGTGAGCTGAGCGCTGCCGATTACCAACTGACCGAGAACCATCTGACCCTGCAACCGACCGAGACACGCTTCACGGTCGACACCAGCGTGCGGATCCACCCGGAAACCAACACCGCCCTGGAAGGCCTGTACAAATCCGGCACCCTGTTCTGCACCCAGTGTGAAGCCGAAGGTTTCCGCAAAATCACCTATTACCTCGACCGCCCGGACGTGATGAGCACGTTCACCACCACGGTGGTCGCCGAACAGCATAGCTACCCGGTGCTGCTGTCCAACGGCAACCCGATTGCCTCGGGGCCCGGCGAAGACGGCCGGCACTGGGCGACCTGGGAAGACCCGTTCAAGAAGCCTGCCTACCTGTTCGCGCTGGTGGCCGGTGACCTGTGGTGCGTCGAAGATACGTTCACCACCATGACCGAGCGCTCCGTGGCACTGCGCATTTACGTCGAGCCAGAAAACATCGACAAGTGCCAGCACGCCATGAACAGCTTGAAAAAGTCCATGCGCTGGGACGAAGAGGTTTACGGTCGCGAGTACGACCTGGACATCTTCATGATCGTCGCGGTCAACGACTTCAACATGGGCGCCATGGAAAACAAGGGCCTCAACATCTTCAACTCCAGCGCCGTGCTTGCCCGCGCCGAAACCGCTACCGACGCCGCGCACCAGCGTGTAGAAGCAATCGTTGCCCACGAATACTTCCACAACTGGTCGGGCAACCGTGTGACCTGCCGTGACTGGTTCCAGCTGTCGCTCAAGGAAGGCTTCACCGTGTTCCGGGATTCGGAATTCTCCGCCGACATGAACTCGGCCACGGTCAAGCGCATCCAGGACGTGGCGTACCTGCGCACCCACCA
The DNA here is from genome assembly GCF_014192635.1 of Pseudomonas sp. Tn43. Classification (NCBI taxonomy): domain Bacteria; kingdom Pseudomonadati; phylum Pseudomonadota; class Gammaproteobacteria; order Pseudomonadales; family Pseudomonadaceae; genus Pseudomonas; species Pseudomonas sp. Tn43. The sequence goes on along the minus strand of NZ_JACHYG010000001.1, from coordinate 188,569 downwards.
GTTCGCCGAAGACGCCGGCCCCATGGCCCACGCCGTGCGCCCGGACAGCTTCATCGAGATTTCCAACTTCTACACCCTGACCGTGTACGAAAAAGGTTCGGAAGTGGTTGGCATGATCCACACCTTGCTGGGCGCCGAAGGGTTCCGCAAAGGCAGTGACCTTTACTTCGAACGCCATGACGGCCAGGCCGTGACCTGCGACGACTTCATCAAGGCCATGGAAGATGCCAACGGTGTTGACCTGACCCAATTCAAACGCTGGTACAGCCAGGCCGGCACACCGCGTCTGGTGGTGAGCGAGTCCTACGACGGCGCAGCAAAAACCTACAGCCTGACCTTCCGCCAGAGCTGCCCGCAAACCCCGGACAAGGTGGAAAAGCTGCCGTTCGTGATTCCGGTGGAACTGGGCCTGCTGGACAGCAAGGGCGCCGAGATTGCCCTGCGTCTTGCTGGCGAAGCCAGTGCTCAAGGCACATCGCGGGTCATTTCGGTTACGGAAGCCGAGCAGACCTTCACCTTCGTCGACATTGCGCAAAAACCGTTGCCTTCGTTGCTGCGCGGCTTCTCGGCGCCAGTGAAGCTGAGCTTCCCGTACGATCGCGATCAGCTGATGTTCCTGATGCAGCATGACAGCGACGGTTTCAACCGCTGGGATGCCGGCCAGCAATTGTCGGTGCAGGTGCTGCAAGAGTTGATCGAACAGCAGCAGAAGGGTGAAGCGCTGGTGCTGGATCAGCGTCTGGTTTCAGCACTGCGTACTGTGCTGTCCGATGAGACGCTGGATCAGGCGATGGTCGCCGAAATGCTTTCGCTGCCGGGCGAGGCGTATCTGACCGAGATCAGTGAAGTGGCTGACGTAGACGCCATCCACACAGCTCGCGAGTTTGCCCGCAAGCAATTGGCTGAAGGTTTGTTCGAAGCATTGTGGCTGCGTTATCAGGCCAATCGCGATCTCTCGAAGAAAACACCGTATGTGGCCGAAGCCGAGCATTTCGCCCGCCGCGCACTGCAAAACATTGCGCTGTCGTACCTGATGCTCAGTGGCAAGCCGGAAGTCTTGGCGGCAACCCTTGAACAGTTCGACACCAGTGACAATATGACTGAGCGTCTGACGGCGTTGGCGGTGTTGGTCAACTCGCCGTTCGAAGAGCAGAAAGCCACGGCGCTGGCGACCTTCGCCGAACACTTCAAGGACAATCCGCTGGTGATGGATCAGTGGTTCAGCGTTCAGGCCGGCAGCCCGTTGCCGGGCGGGCTGGAGCGGGTCAAAGCCCTGATGCAACACCCGGCGTTCACCATCAAGAACCCGAACAAAGTGCGGGCACTGATCGGTGCGTTTGCCGGACAGAACCTGATCAACTTCCACGCGGCCGATGGTTCGGGGTATCGGTTCCTGGCGGATCTGGTGATCGAGTTGAACGGGTTCAACCCGCAGATCGCTTCTCGCCAACTGGCGCCGCTGACTCGCTGGCGCAAATACGACAGCGCCCGTCAGGCGTTGATGAAAGGCGAGCTGGAGCGCATTCGCGCTTCGGGGCAATTGTCCAGCGATGTGTTTGAAGTGGTCAGCAAGAGTCTGGCTTGAGTTTGGCCTTGCTCCCTCAGGGTTCACTCGAGCCCCTGTGGGAGCGGGCTTGCTCGCGAAGGCGGCCTGATAGCCGACCTGTACGCCGATCAAATTGTGGGAGCTGGCTTGCCTGCGATGGCGGCCTTTGGGCCGACCATGCTTTGGTTGGTGGTGTACATATCCGTTGTTGCGGTAACGGCTACTTATGGTTTCGCCCTTACGGCGAGTCCCTTTTGGCAAACGCCCCAAAAGGAACCAAAAGGTCTCGCCCCAAGCGTACGGCCCCTCGCTAAGGCTCGGCGTTCCTTCGCTCCGGTATCCATCTGGGGGCATCGCCCTACGGTCTGCTTCGCTACGACCTACATGCGATGGGTTCGACTGCGTCGAACGGCGCTGCGCGCCAATCCCCAGATGAACACCTCCGCTCTGCCTCCCGAAGGGGCGGGTAGATCAAGATCAAAAGCCAAGCAAAGCAAATGCAAGATCAAAAGATCGCAGCCTCGCTTCGCTCGACAGCTCCTACAGGGAAATGCGTTCGCTTGAGATCAGGCCGGCCGGTAGGCCGCCTTGCTTTTGATTTTGACGCACCGCCCCCTCGAGAGGCCGAGAGGAGGTTCTGCGCAGTGGGCAACCCGGCATGGATGCCGGGTTAGCCGCCCCCGGCCATGGATGGCCGATGGCGGCGGGCCCACGGAGCAGGGCCGGAGCGAGGGTATGCCGAGCCTGGGCGAGGCACCGAACGAAAGGGGCAAAAGCGTTTTGGTTACTTTGGCGCTTTTCCAAAGTGACCCGCTGTAAGAGCGGAACCAATAGCCGCCGTGACCACAGAAACGGATATGTACCCCAAACCCCAAACCCCAAACCCCAATCACCCCTCCGAATGCCTCCCCATTCACCCACAACCCATATCCCCTCCAGTTAACAAAACATAACGTGGCGTCGATTGTCAGACCTTTCCAAACCCCGATAGGATAAGGCCAGCTTCCGAAGGGGCTCTGGATTGCGGGTTTCAGGACTATGCTCTTGAATAGGTCAATCCCGATGCGCATCCCTTACGGCGCCCTGAAGGGTTGAACGACCTAACAATAATAATGTGAGGGAAGGTCTATGAGTGAGCCTGTCATGGGTGTGAGTATTGGCCGCCCGCCGGCGTTACGCAGGTTCGCGTTGCTGGCTACAGCGCTCTCGCTGTTGGGCTGTACCGTGCTGTCGGCGCCTGCGCTGGCCGCTGCCGCGTCGGCCACCGAACTGGTTTATTCCGTTGAATCCGCCAAGGCCAGCAAAGGCCTGATGCTCGATGTCGTACACGCGGGCAAACGCCTGGTGGCGGTCGGCGATCGCGGGCACATTCTGTATTCCGATGACCAGGGCGCAACCTGGACCCAGGCCAAGGTGCCGACCCGGCAACTGCTGACGGCGGTGTTTTTTGTCGATGACAAACACGGTTGGGCTGTTGGCCATGACGCGCAGATCCTCGCCAGTGAAGACGGCGGCGTCACCTGGAGCAAACAATTCGAAGACCTTGCACGCGAATCGCCGCTGCTCGACGTCTGGTTCAAGGACGTTAACAGCGGCTTTGCCGTGGGCGCTTACGGTGCCTTGCTGGAAACCACCGATGGCGGTAAAAACTGGGAAGACGTCAGCGATCGCCTGGACAACGAAGACCAGTACCACCTCAACGCCATTGCAGCGGTCAAGGATTCCGGCATTTTCATTGTTGGCGAGCAGGGCAGCATGTTCCGTTCCGCCGATGACGGGCAGACCTGGGAAAAACTTGAAGGCCCTTACGAAGGCTCGCTGTTCGGTGTGATCGGCACCGCGCAACCGGCCACGCTGCTGGCTTACGGGTTGCGCGGCAATCTCTACCGCTCCACGGATTTCGGCAGCACCTGGGAGCAGATCGAGCTCAAGGCGGACCGTGGCACACTGGAATTTGGCCTCTCTGGCGCCACACTGCTTGACGACGGTTCCATCGTGATCGTCGGCAATGGAGGCAGCGTGATTCGCAGCACCGATGACGGCGAAACCTTCAGCGTGTTCAACCGTCCGGATCGCATCTCCGTCTCGGCGGTCACTGCGTCAGGCAACGGCAATCTGATTCTGGCAGGACAGGGAGGCGTTCGCGTCACTTCGCCCACCGGCGCAGAGAATGGAAAAAACGGGTCGTCCCAATGAGCCGGGAAAATAACAAGAAGGCGGGTCTATGACATCCTTAAGCACTCCTCATCAGGATAAGGCGACGTTTCTGGAGCGCCTGATTTTCAATAACCGCCCGGCAGTTATCGTCATCTGCCTGCTGGTCAGTATTTTCCTGTTCTGGCAGGCGACGTTGATCCGGCCGTCCACCAGTTTCGAAAAAATGATCCCGCTCGAGCATCCGTTCATTGAAAAAATGATGGAGCACCGCAACGATCTGGCGAACCTGGGCAACACGGTGCGGATCTCGGTGGAGGCCACCGACGGCGACATCTTCTCCAAGGACTACATGGAGACCCTGCGTCAGATCCACGACGAGGTGTTCTACATTTCCGGCGTCGACCGTTCCGGTCTCAAGTCGCTGTGGAGCCCGAGCGTGCGCTGGACCGAAGTGACGGAGGAGGGCTTCGCTGGTGGTGAAGTGATTCCCCAGAGCTATAACGGCTCCCAGCAAAGTCTCGACCTGCTGCGCAACAACGTGCTCAAGTCCGGGCAAGTCGGACGTCTGGTGGCCAACGACTTCAAGTCGAGCATCATCGACATCCCGCTGCTGGAGTCCTACCCGGACCCACAGGACCAGGGCAAGTTGCTGGCGCTGGACTACCGCAAGTTCTCCCATGAGCTTGAAGACAAGATCCGCAACAAGTTCGAAGCCCAGAACCCCAACGTGAAGATCCATATTGTCGGGTTCGCCAAGAAAGTCGGGGACCTGATCGATGGGTTGGTCATGGTGGTGATGTTCTTCGGCGTCGCTTTTGTCATTACCCTGATCCTGCTGTACTGGTTCACCCACTGCATGCGCAGCACCATTGCGGTATTGAGCACGACGCTGGTGGCGGTGATCTGGCAACTGGGCTTGATGCACTTCTTCGGCTTCGGGCTTGATCCGTACTCGATGCTGGTGCCGTTCCTGATTTTTGCCATCGGGATTTCCCACGGTGTGCAGAAAATCAACGGTATCGCCTTGCAGTCCAGCGAAGCGGAGAACGCGCTGACCGCAGCGCGGCGCACTTTCCGTCAGCTGTTTCTGCCGGGAATGATCGCGATCCTCGCGGATGCGGTGGGCTTCATCACGCTATTGATCATCGACATTGGCGTAATCCGTGAGCTGGCCATCGGCGCCTCCATCGGCGTGGCGGTGATCGTGTTCACCAACCTGATCCTGTTGCCGGTAGCCATTTCCTACGTCGGCATCAGTAAACGCGCGGTCGAACGCAGCAAGAAAGACGCGCACCGCGAGCATCCGTTCTGGCGCCTGCTGTCGAACTTTGCCAGCCCCAAAGTCGCCCCGATTTCCATTGCCCTGGCGCTGATCGCTTTCGGTGGTGGCCTCTGGTACAGCCAGAACCTGAAGATCGGCGATCTCGACCAAGGCGCACCGGAACTGCGTCCGGACTCGCGTTACAACAAGGACAACAGCTTCATCATCAATAACTATTCCACCAGTTCCGACGTGTTGGTGGTGATGGTCAAGACCAAGTCCGAAGGTTGCTCGCGTTATGAGGCCATGGCGCCGATCGACGAGCTGATGTGGAAAATGCAGAACACCGAGGGCGTGCAATCGGCGATCTCGCTGGTGACCGTGTCCAAGCAGATGATCAAGGGCATGAACGAGGGCAACCTGAAATGGGAAACCCTGTCGCGCAACCCGGACGTGCTGAACAACTCCATCGCCCGTGCCGATGGCCTGTACAACAACAATTGTTCCCTGGCGCCGGTGCTGGTGTTCCTCAACGACCACAAGGCCGAAACCCTGGACCGCGCCGTGCATGCGGTGCAGGAGTTCGCCAAGGAAAACAACAAGGAAGGCCTGGAATTCATCCTCGCCGCCGGTAATGCCGGGATCGAAGCGGCCACCAACGAGGTGATCAAACGCTCCGAACTGACCATTCTGATCCTGGTGTACATCTGTGTCGCAACCATGTGCATGATCACCTTCCGTTCCTGGGCGGCGACCTTGTGCATCGTGCTGCCGCTGGTACTGACCTCGGTCCTGGGCAACGCGCTGATGGCGTTCATGGGCATCGGCGTGAAAGTGGCGACTTTGCCGGTCGTGGCGCTCGGGGTGGGGATAGGCGTGGATTACGGGATCTACATCTACAGCCGCCTGGAAAGCTTCCTGCGTGCCGGTCTGCCGTTGCAAGAGGCGTACTACCAGACGCTGAAGTCCACCGGTAAAGCCGTGCTGTTCACCGGTTTGTGCCTGGCGATCGGCGTATGCACCTGGATCTTCTCGGCGATCAAGTTCCAGGCCGACATGGGCTTGATGCTGACCTTCATGCTGCTCTGGAACATGTTCGGTGCGCTGTGGCTGCTGCCAGCGCTGGCGCGGTTCCTGATCAAACCGGAGAAACTGGCAGGGCAGAAGGGCAACTCGCTGTTCGCTCACTGATCCCTGGCAGAAACAGAAAAGCCGCAACCTTGGTTGCGGCTTTTTTATAGGTACATGAAGATCAAAAGATCGCAGCCTTCGGCAGCTCCTACATTGATTGAGTACATCCGCAATTCAACGGTATACACGGTCCCTGTAGGAGCTGCCGAAGGCTGCGATCTTTTGACTTTGCTTTACGACAAATCGGTGCCAAGCACCACATTCAACGCACTACGCGCATCATCCAGCTGCACCAGCGTCGCATGACGCGCGCCCAGCGCATCACGATTCTCGATAGCGGTGAGGATCGCCTTGTGCCGTGGCATCGCCAGTTCATGCAGATTCGGCCGTTGGTTGGAATGTTTCAAGGCTTCGGCAATCGCCACCGACAGCATGTTGCACAGGTTCGCCAGCAGATCGTTATGCGTCGCGTCGGCGATGCGGCTGTGGAAATCCAGGTCCGGCTGCAGCAAGGCTTCAGGCGTCGGTGCCGCTTCCATGCGTTGGTAGGCTTCACCGATGGAGGCGATGTCTTCGTCGGTGGCGAATTGCGCGGCCAACGCAGCGGCGGCCGGCTCGATGATGCTGCGCACGCTGGTGAGCAGGTCAAAGAATTCATTTTGCGGACTGCTTTGCATCAGCCAGTGCAGCACATCCGGGTCGAGCATGTGCCATTCCTTGCGCGGCTTGACCACCGTGCCGACCCGCGGACGCGAATACACCAGGCCCTTGGCCACCAAGACGCGAGTGGCTTCGCGCAGCACCGGTCGGCTGACCGCGTATTCCTCGCACAGCAGGGCTTCGGCGGGCAGTTTGTCGTCCGGCTTGAACCGTCCCGAGACGATCTGCATGCCCAATTCCTGGACAATGCGCGAATGCATGCTTTTGCGGTCGGAGGGTTTGCGGTAATCCATGGGGAACGGCGCGATCCTGTGCGATGGGGTGCCGCGCATGATAGCAGGCGCGGCGCAGACTTTGAGGCGGATACAAAGCAAATGTGGGAGCTAGCCTGCTAGCGATTGCGGTGTGCCAGTCAATATGAACGTCAACTGACAGACCGTAATCGCTAGCAGGCTAGCTCCCACAAAAGATGTTTGCTGTCAGTGAGAGTGACGCGGCACCTCGGCCCCGCGGCAACCGACCAGGAAGTCGAAGTCGCAACCTTGATCCGCCTGCAGTACATGGTCGATGTACAGCTGACGATAACCGCCCACGATCAACTGTTGCGGTGGTTGCAGATCCGCCATGCGCGCCGCCAGTTCCGCATCCGGAATGTCCAGATGCAAACGCCCGTTAGCGCAATCAAGCTCGATCCAGTCGCCTTCCTTCACCGTCGCCAATGGTCCGCCGGCCGCCGCTTCCGGTGCCACATGCAGAACGACAGTGCCGTAAGCGGTGCCGCTCATGCGTGCGTCGGAAATCCGCACCATGTCGGTCACGCCCTGGGCCAGCAGCTTGGCCGGTAATCCCATGTTGCCGACTTCGGCCATGCCCGGATAACCCTTCGGCCCGCAGTTCTTCATCACCAGAATCGAATGGGCATCCACGTCCAGTTCCGGATCGTTGATCCGTGCTTTGTACATGTCGAAGTTCTCGAACACCACCGCACGGCCACGGTGTTGCATCAGTTCGGCGCTCGCGGCGGAGGGCTTGAGCACCGCACCGAGTGGCGCCAGGTTGCCGCGCAACACGCAGATGCCGCCGTCGGCGCGGATCGGGTTGTCGAGGGTACGGATCACTTCGTCCTGGCCGTAAATCGGCGCGTCTTTGGTGTTCTCGCTAATGGTTTTACCGTTGACGGTGAGGGCGTTCGGGTTCGGGATCAGGTTGGCCTCGCCGAGACGACGCAGCACCGCGGGCAAGCCGCCGGCGTAGTAGAACTCTTCCATCAGGAAGCGCCCGGACGGTTGCAGGTCGACGATGGTCGGCATACCGCGACCGATGCGGGTCCAGTCGTCCAGGTCCAGCTCGACACCGATGCGCCCGGCGATGGCTTTCAAGTGGATCACCGCGTTAGTCGAACCGCCGATGGCGGCGTTCACCCGAATGGCGTTTTCGAAGGCTTCCTTGGTGAGGATTTTCGACAGCTTCAAGTCTTCGCGCACCATCTCCACCGCGCGCATGCCCGACATGTGCGCCAATACATAACGGCGCGCATCGACCGCCGGAATCGCCGCGTTGTGGGGCAGGGAAGTGCCAAGGGCTTCGGCCATGCAGGCCATGGTCGAGGCCGTGCCCATGGTGTTACAGGTACCGGCCGAGCGCGACATACCGCCCTCGGCCGCGAGGAAATCATCGAGGCTGATGGTGCCTGCCTTGACCTGTTCGCTGAGCTGCCAGACCACCGTGCCCGAGCCAATGTCCTGGCCCTTGTGCTTGCCGTTGAGCATCGGCCCCCCGGTGACGACGATTGCCGGCACGTCGCAACTGGCCGCGCCCATCAACAGCGCCGGCGTGGTTTTGTCGCAACCGGTGAGCAGCACCACGCCATCGATCGGGTTTCCGCGAATCGCTTCCTCGACGTCCATGCTCGCCAGGTTGCGGGTCAGCATGGCGGTGGGGCGCAGGTTCGATTCACCGTTGGAGAACACCGGAAATTCCACCGGAAAGCCGCCGGCTTCGATCACCCCGCGTTTGACGTGGTCCGCGATCTGGCGGAAATGCGCGTTGCACGGGGTCAGTTCCGACCAGGTGTTGCAGATGCCGATGATCGGCTTGCCGTGGAACTGATGGTCGGCGATGCCCTGATTCTTCATCCAGCTGCGGTACATGAAGCCGTTCTTGTCGGCGGTGCCAAACCATTGGGCGGAGCGCAGGGTGGGTTTCTTATCAGACATGATCGGTTCTCTTATTGTATGACTATATTGTTCGAGCTACGGCGTAACATAAGCTCAATTTCGCCTGTTTGGAAGGGTTGTTGGTTAAATAGTATTACTATATAGTCATTCTCAACGGAGGGATGGCCCTGGTGGTTTTCTGCCAGAGGTGTCCCCCGAGGTTCTATAACAACAACAATCGGAGACCGAACTCATGAGCCAGGAATTGCGGCTTATTCGTCGCATCACGCTGAAACTGATTCCCTTCCTGATCCTGCTGTACCTGATCGCCTATGTGGACCGCTCCGCGGTAGGTTTCGCCAAGTTGCACATGGGCGCTGACATCGGTCTGGGTGATGCGGCTTACGGCTTGGGTGCCGGGCTGTTCTTCATTGGCTACTTCCTGCTGGAAATCCCCAGCAACCTGATGCTCGACCGCTTCGGTGCCCGGCGCTGGTTCGCGCGGATCATGGTCACCTGGGGCGCCATCACCGTCGGCATGGCGTTCGTCCAGGGGCCGAACAGCTTCTACGTGATGCGTTTTCTGCTCGGTGCGGCCGAAGCGGGATTCTTCCCGGGTGTTCTGTACTACATCACCCAATGGTTCCCGATCCGCCATCGCGGCAAGATTCTGGGCTTGTTCATCCTTTCCCAACCCATCGCGATGATGATCACCGGCCCGGTCTCCGGCGGCTTGTTGGGCATGGACGGCATTCTTGGCCTGCACGGCTGGCAGTGGCTGTTTATCGTCATCGGCATGCCCGCAATCCTGCTGACCTGGCCGGTACTGCGTTACCTGCCGGACGGTCCACAACAGGTGAAATGGATGGACCAGTCTGAGAAAGACTGGCTGACCGGCGAGCTGAAAAAAGACCTGGAACAATACGGCCAGACCCGCCACGGCAATCCGCTGCACGCATTGAAGGACAAACGCGTGTTGCTGCTGGCGCTGTTCTATCTGCCGGTGACCCTGAGCATCTACGGTCTGGGATTGTGGCTGCCGACGTTGATCAAGCAGTTCGGCGGCACTGACCTGGTGACCGGATTCGTGTCCTCGGTGCCGTACATCTTCGGGATCATCGGTTTGCTGATCATCCCGCGCAGTTCCGATCGCTTGAATGATCGCTACGGCCATCTGGCGGTGCTGTATGTGTTGGGCGCCATCGGTCTGTTCCTCAGCGCCTGGCTGTCGGTGCCGGTGCTGCAATTGGCGGCGCTGTGCCTGGTGGCGTTCGCGCTGTTTTCCTGCACTGCGGTGTTCTGGACCTTACCGGGTCGGTTCTTCGCCGGCGCCAGCGCGGCGGCGGGGATCGCGTTGATCAACTCGGTGGGCAACCTCGGCGGCTACATCGGGCCATTCGTGATCGGTGCGCTGAAGGAATACACCGGCAACCTGGCGTCAGGGTTGTATTTCCTGTCCTGCGTGATGGTGTTCGGCCTGGTCCTGACAGGTGTGGTTTATCGCTTGCTGGAGCGTAAGCACGTGCTGCCGGCCGATGAATTTGCGGCCAGTGCGCGTGGGGCTAGCCGTACCTGACACGAAATAGGCCAACACCACCGACCCTGTGGGAGCGGGCTTGCCCGCGATAGCAATCTACCTGACGCATCAATGGTGAATGTGCCGGCGTCATCGCGGGCAAGACCGCTCCCACAGGTTTTTTCGGTGTTTTGAAGAATTGTTTTACAGGAGAAAATCATGCGTTTGGTTCAGTTCGAATTGAATAATGGCGAACGCCGTGTCGGCGTGGTCGAGGATGGCCTGGTGCGCGAAGTGCAGGACGCACGCTCGGTGCGGGATCTGGCGCTGGCGGCGATTGAGGCAGGGGTCAATCTTGAGCAACAGATTCAAACCCTGGGGTTGGGCATCAGCCATGACTATTCAGCGCTGCTGGCCAATCTGCAAATCCTGCCGCCGCTGGATCACCCGGACCCTGCGCATATGCTGGTCAGCGGCACCGGCCTGACCCATCTGGGCAGCGCTTCGGCCCGGGACAAAATGCATCAGCAGGTCGGCGACGAAACCGCCATGACCGACACCATGCGCATCTTCAAATGGGGCGTGGAGGGCGGTAAACCTGCCTCCGGCCAGGCCGGCGTGCAACCGGAGTGGTTCTACAAGGGCGATGGCAGCATCGTTGTGCGTCCGGGCAAACCATTTCCGCTGCCGCCGTTTGCCGAAGATGCCGGGGAGGAGCCCGAGCTCAGCGGCCTCTATGTGATCGGCCACGACGGTAAACCGTATCGCCTCGGTTTCGCGGTGGGTAATGAGTTCTCCGATCACGTAATGGAACGCAAGAATTACCTGTATCTGGCTCACTCGAAACTGCGCAGTTGCAGCTATGGCCCGGAGCTTCGGGTTGGCGAGTTGCCCCGGCATCTGGCCGGCACCAGCCGTATCCTGCGCAATGGTGAAGTGTTGTGGCAGAACGAGTTTCTCAGTGGTGAAGCGAACATGTGCCACAGCCTGGCAAACCTCGAGTATCACCATTTCAAGTACAGCCAGTTCCTGCGCCCCGGCGATGTGCACATTCATTTCTTCGGCACCGCGACCCTGTCTTTCGCTGACGGCATCCGCACCCAACCAGGTGACGTGTTCGAGATCAGTCAGGCCGAGTTCGGCGCGCCCTTGATCAACGGCATTGAGCCCGTTGAAGCGGCGTTCGAACCCGGCACCGTCGGCACACTTTAAGGAGACACCCATGACCCGGATTCTTGGTCACAACTACATTGGCGGGCAGCGCAGCGCCGCTGGCGCGGTCAAACTCCAGAGCATCGACGCCAGCACCGGCGAGGCTTTGCCCCATGATTTCTATCAGGCCACCCTTGAAGAAGTCGACGCCGCCGCGAAGGCCGCCGCCACTGCTTACCCGGCCTATCGCAGCCTGAGCGCCGAACGACGTGCGCAATTTCTCGATGTGATTGCCGATGAACTGGACGCGTTGGGCGATGACTTTGTCGCGGTGGTCTGTCGCGAAACCGCGTTGCCGGCCGGTCGTATTCAAGGTGAGCGGGGGCGCACCAGCGGCCAGATGCGCCTGTTCGCCAAGGTGCTGCGGCGTGGTGATTTTTATGGGGCGCGGATTGATCGTGCGCTGCCCGAACGTACGCCATTGCCGCGTCCGGATTTGCGTCAGTACCGCATCGGCCTCGGACCGGTCGCGGTGTTTGGCGCGAGCAACTTCCCGCTGGCGTTTTCCACGGCAGGCGGCGACACCGCTTCAGCTTTGGCCGCCGGTTGCCCGGTGGTGTTCAAGGCCCACAGCGGTCACATGGCCACTGCCGAGTGGGTGGCCGAGGCCGTGATCCGCGCGGCCGAAAAAACCGCCATGCCGGCTGGCGTGTTCAACATGATCTACGGCGGCGGAGTGGGTGAAGCGCTGGTCAAGCACCCGGCCATTCAGGCAGTCGGTTTTACCGGTTCGCTCAAAGGTGGCCGAGCGCTGTGCGACATGGCCGCAGCCCGTGCGCAGCCGATTCCGGTGTTCGCCGAGATGTCGAGCATCAACCCGGTGATCGTGCTGCCGCAAGCGCTGGAAGTTCGTGCCGAAGGTATCGCCCGTGACCTCACGGCATCGGTGGTGCAGGGCTGTGGGCAGTTCTGTACCAATCCGGGGTTGGTGATCGGCATTCGTTCGCCGCAGTTCAGCGGGTTCGTGCAGCAAGTGGCGGGGCTGATGGGCGATCAACCGGCGCAAACCATGCTCAATGCCGGCACGTTGAGCAGCTATGGCAAGGGCCTGCAGAAGCTTCTGGCACACCCGCAAATCGAGCATTTGGCCGGCAACCCGCAGCAAGGCAATCAGGCGCAACCGCAACTGTTCAAGGCCGATGTCAGCCTGCTGCTCGATGGCGATGAAGTGCTGCAAGAGGAGGTATTCGGCCCGACCACGGTGTTCGTCGAAGTGGCAGATCAGGCGCAACTCAGTGCCGCATTGAACGGTCTGCATGGGCAGCTGACGGCAACGATCATCGGTGAGCCGGCGGACTTCGAACAATTCGGCGAACTGACGCCATTGCTGGAGCAGAAAGTCGGACGAATCCTGCTCAACGGTTATCCGACCGGTGTGGAAGTCTGCGACTCGATGGTTCATGGCGGGCCGTATCCGGCGACGTCCGATGCACGCGGCACCTCGGTGGGCACCCTGGCCATCGACCGTTTCCTGCGCCCGGTGTGCTTCCAGAACTACCCCGACAGCCTGCTGCCGGACGCGCTGAAGAACGGCAATCCGCTGCGCATCCAGCGCCTGGTCGATGGCGCGCCATCGCGTGATGCGCTCTAGCCGCCCATAGCTGATTGGCTCGGTCCGCTGGAACTGATCGTTCCCACGCTCTGCGTGGGAATGCCTCAACGGACGCTCTGCGTTCGGCTGTTGATGTGACGCAGAGCGTCACTGGCTGCATTCCCACGCGGAGCGGGGGAACGATCATTGCGGTGTGATGAGTTATTATTGCGTCTTTCCCATTCAAAGATTGACTGCCATGACTGCCGTATCCAACACCTTGCTCAGCGCCCTCGAAGTCTGCGACATGCTTGAAATCGACGGGCTGCACGCGTTCGACTTTTCCCTCGATGAAGACGACAACCTGCACATCGAATGCATGGACGGTCGGGCGCTCAAGCGCTGGGAGTTCAGCATGGCGCAGATCGCGGCGGCGACGTTCGATCCCGACTTGAAGAGCTGGATCATCACCGGCGATTCCGGTGAGCACCGGTTGGTGCCTATGGAAGCATTCGGTGGTCAGGATGACGAGGACGAAACGAATGAGGATGCGTAACTTCTGGCCACTGTTGATCGCCGGCAGTGTCGGCGCGATGGGCGCCCAAGCGACCCCGGTCGACAGTCACGAATTGCTGGTAGGTTCCTACACCGCCGGCCAGAGCCAGGGGATTTATCGTCTGAGCTTCGACAGCCGTACCGGGCAGATCGACGCCAAACCCCTGCAGGTGGTGAAGAGCGCCAACCCGTCCTGGCTCGCCGTATCCAAGGATCAACAGCGCCTGTTTGCGGTCAACGAAAACGGCCCGGGGCAGGCGGATCCGGTAGGGCGTATCAGCAGTTATGCAATTGACCCGAAGACCAATGAATTGAACCTGATCAGTCAGGTGCAAACCCTGGGCAATGAGCCGACGCACTCAAGCGTCAGCGGCGATGCCAGTCACGTGTTTGTCAGCAACTACTCGGTGGCTGAAGACCCGGGCGGCACCCTGGCGGTGTTACCGGTGGGCAGCAACGGCAAACTGGAACCTGTCGTGCAGATGAGCAGTCATCCGTCCAGCCGGGTCAACCCCGAGCGGCAGAAGTCAGCGCACGTGCATTCGGTGGTTTCTTCGCCCGATGGCCACTACGTGTTTTCCAATGACTTGGGGGCGGACAAGATTTTCGTCTATCGCTTCGATCCCAAGGCCAATCCGGAACGACCGTTGACCGCCGCCAAACCTGCGTCCGTCCAGTTGCCACCTGGTAGCGGGCCGCGACACTTGCTGTTCAGTGCCGATGGCAAGCACGCCTGGCTGACCCTGGAAATGAGCGCGCAGGTCGCCGTGTTCGATTACCGCGACGGCACGCTTGAGCAAACGCAGTTGGTCGATCTGGCGGCGGGTCTGCCGACGTCGGGCAAGGCTGCGGCTGCGCTTCACGCTTCGGCCGACGGCAAGTTTCTTTACGTCAGCAACCGGGGCACCACCAATCAGTTGCTGGTGTTCGCCATTGACCCGGCGACCGGCCATCTCAAGGAGCTTCAGCGCCGCTCCGTGGACGGAGATCACCCGCGCGAGTTCAGCCTCGACCCGAGTGGCAAGTTCGTGCTGATTGCCAACCAGAAGAGCAACCAGATTGTCGTCGTCGAGCGCGATGCCAAGACTGGGCTGTTGGGTAAAACCGTGCAGAAATTGCCGATGGATGCCCCAAGCGATCTCAAGTTCCTGGTGCGTCAATAGACCGCAGGCCCCGGTTGATGGGGCCTGCAACCTTCTATTAATGAGACTGATATCGGCTAATGTTGCAAAGCATTTCAAGATGCCGACCCTCGGGAGTTAAGTTTGCTTCACGGCCCTACCGGGCATGAAGCCAACTGAATCGAGGAACACCGCCATGAATTTCAATCTCTTCTCTGTCATCGCCGCTTCCGCTATTTCCGCCACTGTTGCATTACCCGCCAATGCCAACGTTGAAATCAGCGACAAAAAATCCCACACCCAAAGCTACACCCCGAAATACCTGCAACAGAGCGCCAATTTCTACGCCGCACTGGATCACAAATCCCAACACTGAAACGTAAACCCTGCACTTTTATGCAGGAGCGAACTCACTTGCCGATCGAGCTGCCCAGGCGTCGAAAAGCATCGAAGTGATGTCGCTCCTGCATAACGCGATTACGACAGCATCATATTGCTATCAATGTCTTGCTTGATATCACATGGCCATGAGTTTAAATTTGACGCTGATTTTTTGACTCCTTCTCTAAAAGGATCGGCAGCATGGCGATGCGTCTGGCAATGGTTCTCCTGTTTCTCTATTCCACACCGATTCTGTCGGCTGCCCAGCCCGTTCCTGACGAGCCGGATGCGGCCCGTGAGCGCTTGATGAGTTTTATCGAAGACTGAAACATGCGGGTGAATGATCAATAAAACTGATAGCCACTATGCATAAAGCTCGCTGGTTATCTTTGGTTTTTTGATCGATTCTGTGGGCACTGAAACATGCCCACGGAGAACACCATGGCCAGTGCAATCATCACTTCTGCCAAACACGGCGCCTACCTGGCCATCGGTCTTTACGTGGCCATGGTGTTGGTCGTCAGCCTTTCGGCCCAATCGCAACACAATATTCAAGCACCGATCCAGGTCGCTTATCCCGCCATTCAATTGGAACACCGCGCGCCAAACGTAGTGGTCGATCATGCGGACGTGGCGGGAGTGGTGGGGGCATGAAAGGACGCAAATTGTGGGTCGTCGCCTTCCTGGCATTCATGACCAATGGCGCTTCTTTGCTTGGGATCGGGCAGGGTTCGGCGGGGTCGGTGGCGCGGGCTATCGAATGCAACCACAACATCGCCCACAACATTCAGACCGCCAAGGCTCTGGAGCAGTTGGTGGGCAATCCGCCGATCAAACCCAATGGCGAATTCTTCGGGCCGTTCCAGGTGGATTGCTCGGTGTTGGGGATGTGCGCGGTATTCACATGAATCCCCCCGTAGGAGCTGCCGAAGGCTGCGATCTTTTGACCTTAAAAATCAAAATCAAAAGATCGCAGCCTTCGGCAGCTCCTACGGGGACCGAGTTTTCGCCATGACTGATGTGAACAGATCTGACTCGATGAAGCACTGCAACCACGCCTGCAACCGCACATAAGGCGTCTGCCCGAACCACTCGCGGTCCACGTGGGCGAATTGCCGCACGAACGGCATCACGGCGACGTCCGCCAGGCTCGGGTGGTCGGCCAGCAAGTAGTCGCGCCCCTCCAACAATCCATCCAGTTTGCGCAAAAACACTTCGCCCTCCGACCGGTAAAACGCCATCGGGCGTTCGGGATAACGCTCGGCGTACTTGTAACGATTCAGATGCACCTTGAACA
Source organism: Pseudomonas sp. Tn43 (assembly GCF_014192635.1). Classification (NCBI taxonomy): domain Bacteria; kingdom Pseudomonadati; phylum Pseudomonadota; class Gammaproteobacteria; order Pseudomonadales; family Pseudomonadaceae; genus Pseudomonas; species Pseudomonas sp. Tn43. Next base: position 172,045 of record NZ_JACHYG010000001.1, on the reverse strand, counting down.
CTTGATCGTTCTCTTCGATCAACGCCGCGCTGTGTTGCTGTGCTTGTGGGTCATCCTTGAGCAACCAGTCCTGCGGATCGTTCTGCGCCAGTGCCCAGCGCATGATGTCCAGGCTTTCATCGATCACCCGCCCATCCACACTCAGCACCGGCACCGTGCCTTTGCTCGACAGTGCGAGCATTTCGTCAGGTTTGGCCTTGAGGCTGACCTCGACGATATTCACCGCAATGCCCGAATAGCGCAGCGCCATGCGGGCGCGCATGGCGTAGGGGCAGCGGCGGAACGAATACAGCGTATTCATTTCACCTCCAGCGTACTCAGGCCGTTGCCTTGACGGTGAACCTGGATTTGCACCGGAATCCGTTCATGCATTTCCTGCACATGGGAAATCACCGCGACCTTGCGTCCCTGCGCCTGCAAGCCGTCGAGAGCGTCCATGGCCAGTTGCAGGGATTCAGGATCGAGGCTGCCAAAGCCTTCGTCGATGAACAGCGATTCGATTTTCAGCGTGCTCGACGCCATCGACGCCAAACCGAGCGCCAGGGCCAGCGACACCAGGAATGTCTCGCCGCCGGACAGCGAATGCACCGAGCGCAATTCGTCGCCCATCTCGGTGTCCATCACCAATAACCCGAGCATGCTGCCGCCGCGTTTCAAACGATAGCGCCGCACCAGTTGCCGCAGCTGGGCGTTGGCATGATGCACCAGCAAATCGAGGTTGTAGGCCTGGGCGATCTTGCGGAAGGTGTCGCCGGTGGCGGAACCGATCAGCGCACTCAAACGTGCCCAACGCTGGTACTCGGCGTAGGCGTCGGCAATCTGCTGCGCCAGCGCCTGATTGGCATTCTGTCGACGCTGATCGTCGGCCTGTTCGGCGCGCAATTCGGCACAGCGGTGCTCGCTGGCGGCGAACAGGTTTTGCAGCTCGGCCAGCGTCGTGGCCAGTTGTTCGGCATCGAGATTGCCGTTGTGCTGCGCCTGATGATCGAGCAAGCGTTGATCGCGTTCCTGCAACAGCACCCTGGCTTGCTCGATGGCTTTTTCGCTCTGCTGCAATCGCTGACGCAGATCGCTGACGTATTGGTCATCGACGCTCAACAGATCTTCCAGTCCACCGTCGTCCAGTTCTGCATGTTGTGCGCGCCAGTCGGCGATCTTGGCGCTCAGTTCGCGATCTTCGGTTTCCAGCGCTAGCAGTCGTTCCTGGCGAGCCTTCAGCTCAGCGGCCAGTTGCACCAAGCGCGTGCGTACGGTTTGCAGTTCCTGATTGGCCGTCGCTTCGGCAGTGCGCGCCTGGTCGACGGCCTGATCCAGTTGCTGCTGCCATTGTTCGGCGCTGGCATGTTCGCCCAGCAGTTCAGTCAGTTTTCCCTGGCAAGCCTGTTGCTGCCCGGCCAGCGCCGTGAATTGCTGCCGGGCAGTTTCCAATTGCTCAAGGCGGGTCTGCTGTTGGTATTGTTCTTTCTCCAGCGTCTGCTGGCGCTGTTGCTGTTCGCCGAGTTCTTCGCGCTGCTGGTCGAGTTGTTCCAGACGCTGGGCGATCTGCCGATCGAGCTGCATGAAGGTCGCGGCAGGTTCGTTGCGCAAGGCCTCCAGCGTGTCGGCCGGGAGCAGGGTGCTGAACGCCTTCAGTTCTTCGTCCAGACGATGGCGATCAGTGCTCAATTCACGTTGTTGGTTGGTCAGGTGTAGGGTGGCTTGCTGACTCGCCGCTTCCGCGCTGCGCAGTTGTTGCGCCAGGCGCGCGGCATCCTGTTGCAGGGTGAGCAGGGCGCTTTGTCGTTGTTCATCCTGCGTGATGCTCTGGTTCAACTGGCGGCTTTGTTGGATCAGCCAAGCCTCACGTTTACTGGCGTCCTGGGCCAACAATTGCGCGGACAGCGGGTGTGCTTCCAGGCTCGGCGTCAGGCCTTGTTGCTGAGTCGCGAGTTGTTCCTGCTGTTGCAGCAATTCCTTTTGCTGAGCAATCAAACCGCCGACTTCGGCACGCAGGTCGGTGAGTTTTTCCTTGAGCAGGTCGACGGCTTTCTGGGCGTTGGCCTGTTCGCTTTCATCATGCCGGCCGAGGCTTTGCAGCAGGGCTTCGGGCTGATGATAAGGATGGTCCGGGCTGCCACAAACCGGGCACGGCTGATCGTCCTGCAACTGTGCGCGCAGTTCTTCGACACTGGCACTGCGCGCCAGACGCTGACGTTCCAGCAGTTCGCGGGTGACGGTCAGGGTCTGTTCGGCGACGGTCAGCTCGGCCTTGGCCTTCACGCCGTCCTGGGTCAGACGATCGCGCTCTTGTTGAGCGGCGAGTTGCCGCTGCTGAAGCTCGGCGCCCCGTTTGTCCAGTTCCTGCTGGCTGGCCCACAGTCGCGTCAGCTCTTCAACGGCCCGCAGTTGTTTGCGATTGTCCTGTAGCAAACTGCCGAGGATCTGAATCTGCTCGGCCACCGCTTCAGGCTCGGCGCCGGCCTCTTTGTACAGCACCTCAAGGCTCTGGTGCTGGGTGGCCAGTTCCTCGGCGGCGCGGGCGGCGCTTCGCTCCAGCGCAGCCAGTTCAGCCTGGCCCTTGTTCAGGCGATTGCCGATCAGCATCAGTTGTTGCAGGCGATCGCGGTAGGCGTTCCAGGCATCGCTCAATGGCGCCAGATGGGTGCTCTGCTCAAGCTCCCCGGCAATCCGCTGCAACCGTTCGGCGACCTGTTTCTGTTGCTCGAGCAAACCCTGAATCGTGCCCTGACCCTGAGTGCAGGCCTGTTCCGCCTGCTGCTTGAGGTCGGCACTGAGGCTGGCGTCCTTGGCCAGGCGGGCGAGGGTGCTTTGCTCCTCGAAGGCCTGACGCAGCAGGGGCGTGCTGGAGGTGTGTTGGCTTTGCGCCTGGGTCAGCGCCGTTTGCGCAGCGCTCAGGCTCTGTTCGAGTTGAGTCTGTCGCTCGGTCAGCTCGCTTTGCTCCCGCGTGTGCTGCTGCACCTGCGCCGCCAGTGGCGTGAGCTGGGTGGTCAGTTCGGTCTTGCGCGCGAACTGATGCCGTTGCGGGGCCAGTTGCTCCAGGCGGGTCAGCTTCAAGCGTTCGCCGGCCAGGCTGTTCCAGTGTTGCTGGGCAGATTGCAGTTGCTCGGTGGCGCTGTGTTGCGAGTCTTGCAACTGGCGCAGGTCCTTGAGCCAGGTGTGTTGCAACTCCAACTGTTTAAGCTGTGCCTGCTGGGTCTTGAGTTGCTGCTGAGCGTCGTTGAAGCGCTCATCGAGTTCGGCCCGGGCTTCCGGCGACAGTGGCGTGACCCCGGTGGCCTGATCCTGCAACAGCTTGTGGGCTTCGCGAGCCTCTTTGGTCTTGTCGAAGGCGCGGCGACCGAGACGGGTGTAAAGCGCGGTATCGGTGAGCTTTTCCAGCAGTTCGCTGCGGTCGTTGTCGTCAGCCTTGAGGAAGGCGCTGAACTCGCTCTGGGCCAGCATCACGGCGCGGGTGAACTGTTCGAAGTTCAGGCCCAGCGCGGCTTCGAGTTGCGCTTTGTATTCGCCTTTCTGGCTGGCCAGCAGTTGATCCTGATCGATGTCACGCAGGCTCTGGCGACTGGCTTGCAGCTTGCCGCCGGCCTTTTCCCTGGCGCGATTGGCCTCCCAGCGAGCGCGATAGCGGCGACCGTCGATGCCGACGAAATCCACTTCGGCATAGCCTTCTCCGGTGCCACGCCGCAGCAGCGTGCGCGGGTCGCCGGTGCCGATTTCGCCATCGGCATCCGGGACCTTGGCGTCGCGACCGGTATTGTTCAGGCGCGGCACAGCGCCAAACAGCGCCAGGCACAGCGCGTCGAGCAGCGTGCTTTTGCCGGCACCGGTCGGGCCGGTGATCGCGAACAGACCGGCACTGGCCAAAGGCTCCGCCGTGAAGTCGATCTCAAACGGCCCGGCCAGGGAGGCGAGGTTTTTCAGGCGGATCGCGAGAATCTTCATGGTTGTTCGCTCTCCATTTGCACGTCTTGCAACAGCTCGGCGAAGTCCTTGAGTGTTTGCTCGTCGACCTCGCTGCCGTAATTGTCCTGCCACGCGCGGCTGAACAGTTCCTGGGGCGAAAGCTGATCCAGTTCGATCAAGGTTGTGCCGTCATCGACGCCGTCGCGGCTGCCGTTGCCGGCGTACTCGGCGGCAATTCGCACCAGCCGCACGGCTTTGCCTTGCAGGGCGGTTTCCACTTGATGGCGCAGGTCCGGTTGCGGTTCGTCGAGACGGACCCGCACTTCCAGCCATGGCTGGCGCTGGATGTCGGCGAGCAGGTCGATGTTGGGCAGGTCGGCCAGTTGCAACAGGATCTCCGCCAATGGCGCGCAGCCCAGGCGTTGCAAGTGGACGGAACGCGGAATCAGGCGCGGTTCGACGCTGACCAATGTTTCGCCATCGAGCTGAATGTCGAGGATCTGATGCGGGTAATTGATCTCGGAGAACGACAACGGAATCGGTGAGCCGCAGTAGCGGATGCGCTCTTCACCGTTGACCTTCTGCGGCTTGTGCAAATGCCCGAGGGCGACGTAACTGATGCTCGGCCCGAACAGGCTGGCGGGCAGGGCTTCGGCGTTGCCGATGATCAGGCTGCGCTCCGAATCTTCCGAGACCGAGCCACCGGCCATGTGCGCATGGCTGATGGCGATCAGCGCCTGGCCCGGCTTGCGCTTGGCATGGGCTGCTTCGATCAGCCATTCGTGAACCTGGCCGATGCCGCGCAAGTAGTTATCACCCAAATGCGCGCCGGTCACTTCGGCCGGGCGCAGGAAGGGCAACGCCAGGCACCAGGCGGCAATTTCGCCGCTGGCATCAGGCAACGGCAACAACAGGCGTTCGGCATCCAGTTGACCGTCATCGAGCCACAGCACACGACCGAGGGCGTGAGTGCGCAAGCGCCGCATCAACGGCGCGGGCAGTTCGATGCGCGAGCCGGAGTCGTGGTTGCCGGCGATCATCACGATGGTCAGCAACGGCTGCTGCTCGTGGGCGCTGACGATGAAGTCGTAGAGGCGCTCCTGGGCTTTGACCGGCGGGTTGACCGTGTCAAAGATATCGCCGGCGATCAGCAGCACATCGGGCTGATCCAGCTGCAGCTGACGCAGCAACCAATCGAGAAAGCAGGCGTGCTCGAAATCGCGTTCCTGGCCGTGCAGGTTCTGCCCAAGGTGCCAGTCGGAGGTATGAAACAGACGCAAGGCGTACTCCGTAGGAAATAAGGTAATGGCCGCGAAGAAAATGACAGCGACTAAAGGGAGGAGAGTTTACTGGCAAATGTGCAAAGGAACACGGGTTTGGGGGATGTCGAAGCTTGGAGTGGAACACGTTCCCTGTAGGAGCGAGGCTTGCCCGCGAAGAACGATGACTCGATGCATCTGTCAGACCGCGTCATCGTTCTTCGCGGGCAAGCCTCGCTCCTACAGGGGATTGGTGTGCCTCGGCAGGAGGCTGCGATCTTTTGATCTATTTGGGATAAAGCGGCGGCAACCCGGTATCGCCAACCAGATCCTGAACCCCTTCGGCCGTGGGGATTGCCCGAATCGCGCGCCACAGATCTTCGCCTTGCCAATATTGCCCGGTTTCGCTGTACAGCGCGCCGTTCAGGCCGTCCAGGGCATCGGACAGCGGCACAAAACGCGCGGCCATGTCGGCCAAGGTTTCCGGTTGTTGTCGGGCCCAGGCGTCGAGGGCCTGGCGGGTGGCGTGGGAGTCGTTGGCCTGGCAGGCGCGTTTGAGGTCGTCGAGCAGGGTGCGTGGGCTCGGGCCGGTTTGCGCGGCACGCTGGATTGCCGGCTGCGAACGGGCGCGCCACCAGAGACCGAAGCCCAGCAGGGTGGTGCAGGCCAACATCACGGTGCTGAGTTTCCACCACAAGGCTTCGTTGTTGGCACCGGACGTCGCCTGCGGGCTGCCCGCCGGGGTATCGACGATCAGGCTCGGGTTGCTCGCCACTTGCAGCGTGCGGGCCGGCAGGCTGCTGTGTTCCAGGTGATCTTCGAAGGTGTTCCACCAGACCACTTCAACGCTGGGCAACTCGATGTTGCCGGTGCGGGTCGGCACCAGAGCTTCACGGTCTTCACGACTGCCAATCAAACCGCGTTCGCTGCTCTGGTTGTCCAGCACCGGTTGATCCGGATAGCGCCGCAGGCCGTTGATCTCGGTGGCGGGCAGCGGTGGCAGTTGCGAACTGGCGAGGCCTTCGGCGTTCAGGGTCAGGCTGCGGGTCAGCGATTCGCCGACCTGCAAATGATCCGGCTCCGGGCTCCAGCTTTCGCTCAGGCTCAGGCTGCGGGCCGGCAGCCAGGGCACATCGGCCGGATACGTGCCGGGTTTGGCCTTGACCGTCAACGGGATCTCGGCGGATTTGACGCGCATCTGCTTGCCCGGTTTCGGCCCTTGTGGCGTTGCGTCCTGGGACGGTCGGGTATCGACGGGCGTGGCACTGAACATCTGCGCCGGAATAATCAATTCACCGCTGTGCTGCGGATAAATCGCGTAGCGCATCTCGATCACGCCATGGCGCAGGCCGTTGATGACTTTCTCGTAGGTGCGCGAGTCACCCAGTTGCTCGATGCGCGCATCGGGAATCTGCAACGGGGTCAGGCTGCTGTCGTCGTACAGCGACACCGAATGGTAAATGCGCAAGGTCAGGATCGCCTGAGCCTGCACATAGACGCTGTTCTGGTCGAGGCTGGCCTCAATGAACACCGGCGCCAGTGCGTTGCTGCTGTCCTGGGTTTCGCTCTCGATCACTTGCACGGTAATCGGCTGGCTCTGGACATCGCCCAGTTGCAGCGATGGAATCACCACGCTGCCGTTTTGCCGGGGCAGCAGAGTGATGATCCAGCGAGTGGTTGCCTGAGTGTCGCCGTTGAGGGTGTTCAATTGGTTGACCTGGCGGGTGCCGCGCACTTCGAACAGCGGCTCCAGCGGGGTCAGGTCGGGTTTACCGAACTGAGTCACGTCGCTGGACTCCAGGGTCAGCTCGACCGTCTCGCCGGAATTCAGGCGGCTGCGATCGACGCTGGCGACCAACCCCACGGCCTGGGCCTGAGCGGTGCTGAGCAACAGGGCGGGCAACAGTGCGAGCAATAAGGCGGTGAAGCGGGTCATCGAGTTTTTTCCTGATCCTGATGTTGTTGCTGTTCGTACCAGAATTTGCGTCTGAGCAATTCGCCGGGGTCATCCGGAATCTTGCGCAGCCATTGCTCCAGCGCCTGGAGCTGCTCGCCTTCAAGCATGTCGCTGGCCGGGCGTCGCGGTGGCGTGGTGCTTTGCTCATCGCCCAACTCGCTGCCCGGGACTTCATTGGCGCCCGGTTGCGGTGGCGTCGTGGGCGGCTGCCCGGTCTCTGGCGGGGTTTGCCCGGCATCGGTTTTCGGCTCGCCATTGCTGGGTTGGGTGGCGCTGCCGGGCGGCGGTTCCTGGGTGATGCTTTCGGTTTTGCCATCGGCGGTTTTGTCCGGCTCGACGGGCGGCGCAGAGGTTTTCTGCTTGAGCAGGCTTTCCACCAATGCCTTGTTGGTCAGGGCCGGGCGCAGATCCGGTTGACGTTCCAGCGCTTGATCGTAGGCATCCAGCGCCGCTTCCAGCTCACCGCTTTTGGCCAGGGCATTACCCCGATTGTAGTGGGCGTGGGCGTCATTGCCTTGGGCAAACCGCTGGGCGGCGCCACCGTAGTCGCCGGCTTGATAGAGCGCCACGCCTTGCCACTGCGGATCGTCGAAACGCCGGGCGGCCTCGGCCGGGCGCTTTTGCTTGAGTAAATGCAGGCCTTGCTGATCGGGACGCAGCCACAAGTCCTCGAAATCGAAGGCGTAGCTCGGTTGCGGCAGCACGAACAACAGCGGCAGGCAGAACAGCCACCCCCGGCGCCCGGCACAGGCGGCCAGCAATAACAGGGGCAGCAGCAGCCAATAGCCCTGATCGGCCCAGGTGTCGAGGCGCAACGTCTGACCGTCGTTACGCAGATCCCGTGGGCCGTCGAGAAGGCCCAGGCCACGCAGGTCGGTATCGTCCAGGCGCGCCTGCCGATAACGTCCGCCAAGGCCGTTGGCAAAGGCTTTCAGGCTGGGGCCGTCCAGGCGGGGCACCAGAATTGCGCCTGCATCATCCTTGAGAAAACTGCCGTCATCCTGCGCGACCGGCGCCCCTTCGGCGGTGCCGATCCCGAGCATCAGAAATGGTGTGGGCTTGTCGTCCAGCGCCTGACGAATCCCTTGGCGCTCCTGTTCCGTCAGCGACGAACCGATCAGCAGGATCCGCCCCTGGCCGAGGGCGCCCTGATCCAGCAGCGCAAGGGCCTTGGTCACCGCCAGATCGGCACGATGACCGGCCAGGGGCATCAGCGACGGCTTGAGTGCATCCACCAGGTTGCGACTGGTCGACAGGTCATCCGACAGCGGCACCAAGGTGTGGGCGCTGCCGGCATAGACGATGATTGCGGTCTGCGCGTCGCTGCGGTTTTGCAGCAGGTCGAACAGCTTGCGCCGTGCTTGTTCCAGCCTGTTCGGCGCACTGTCGGTGGCGAGCATTTCCGGGGTCAGCTCAAGCAACACCACCAGTGGGTCGGCGGGTTTCTGACTGGTCTGTTCGACGCGCTGCCAGCTCGGCCCCAGCAGCGCCAGCACCGTCAGCACCCACGCCAGGCCCAGGGCGATCCATGGCAGTTTGCTTTCGCGACCGCTGCCACCGCTGAGCAACGCGGCATGGAAGGCCGGTGGCAGAATCATTTGCCAGCGCCCGGCGCGTTTCTGCCGGTGCCAGAGTTGCCAGAGCAACCAGCCCAGCAGCGGCAGCAACAGCAGCCACAAGGGGCGGAACCAGTGCGGCCAGAGCGAAATCATCGGCGCCTCCGCAGACGCAGGCGTTTAAGCCGCTGCCGCCAGTCGGGCAGTTGGGTTTGCAGAAACCGCTCTTTGCTAAACAGCTTTTCGGTAAACAGCCGTTGCAACGGGTTGTCGGGCCAGCGCTCGCGGATCACCAGCAGCATGCTCAACAGCAGGGCCATCGCCAGAGGCCAGTGATACAACGCTTGGGCGGGGCGGGCCTGAGTGGGTTGTTGCGTCACCGGTTCCAGTTTGTCGAGGGTGCGCTTGATCGCCTGCAATTCCTCACCGTCGTGGGCGCGGAAGTACTGGCCGCCAGTGGCCTGGGCGATGGCTTTCAAGGCCGGTTCGTCGAGGTCCAGGCTGGGGTTGATGCCAAGAAAACCCAGGGTGCCGCTTTGCTCCGGGTCGGCGCCGATACCGATCGGGTAGATTTTCACGCCTTCGTTGGCTGCCAGTCGCGCGGCGGTCAGCGGGTCGATCTCGCCGCCGTTGTTGGCACCGTCGGTGACCAGAATCAGCACACGGCTTTGTGCCGGACGTTGCCGCAGGCGTTTGAGGGCCAGGCCGATGGCATCGCCGATGGCGGTGTTCTTGCCGGCGATGCCGATCCGCGCTTCGTCGAGCCAGACGCGCACGGTGTGCCGGTCGAAAGTCAATGGCGCTTGCAGATACGCCTGGCTGCCGAACAGGATCAAGCCGACCCGGTCGCCGTCGCGGCTTTCCAGAAAATCACCGAGCAGATGTTTCACCAATGTCAGTCGGCTGACCTCTTCGTCCTGCCACCGCATGTCGGGGAAATCCATCGAGCCGGATACGTCCACCGCCACCAGCAAGTCGCGGCCGCTGGCGGCAATCGGCAAGGGCTCGCCGAGCCATTGCGGACGTGCGGCCGCGATCAGCAAAAACAGCCATAGCAGAATGAAGGGTGCTTGCTGGCGCCATGTTGGCAGATTCGCCCGGGCGCGGCGGCGAGCGAGGCCTTCCAGTTCGTTGAGGAAGCTGACCTTGAGCGCCGGTTCGCCACTGTCGGCCACCGGCAGCAACAGCCGCATCAGCCAGGGCAATGGCAGCAGGGCGAAGATCCATGGCCAGGCGAATTCAAACATGTTTGCGAATCCAGGTATCGACAGCTTGAGTCAGGCCTGCGATGGCCTTGTCGTCGAGTTTGCACTCGGGTTTGTAGGCGCCTTCCACCAGCACCATCCAGCGCGTCAGGCCGGCGGCCGGGCAGCGGTTATCAAGGAACGCCAGCCACTTGCGCCCGTTAAGGGTGTGGCTCTGGCTGTAGGGGTAATGGTTGCGGCACAGGCGTTTGAGCAAGCCATTGAGTTGCTGCAGCCAGGCGCCGGCCGGGGCGCCGTCGTAGGGTTTGGGCATCAGGGCGAGTTCGGCCAGGGCTGCCAGGCGCACCGGGTCCAGGGGTTGTTCGGCGCGGACGACAGGGCGTTTGTTCGCAATGAAACGGTGCAATTGCCACACGCCGAAACCGATCAATGGCAGCAATAACAGCAGCAGCCACCAGCCCGGTGCCGGCGGCCAGAAGCCGATCGGTGGCGGGGCAATCAGCGGTTGCAGTTGATCGAGGCTGCTCATCGACTTTTCCCCGGCCGCTGCGGGTTCAGGTATTCGCGCAGTTGCTCGATCATTTCGCTCTGGGTGCTCAACGGCATCAGCAATACCCGCAGTTTCTGCGCCAGCAGCTCCCAACGGGCGATACGCGCTTCCGCTTGTGCGCGATAGGCCTGGCGCAAGTCGAAATTCAATGTGTCGAGTTCCAGTTGCGCCCCCCGTTCCGCGAAGCGTAAAAGCCCGGCCGCGGGCAGGGCGTGATCCAGCGGATCGGACACGGGCAGCAGCAACAGGTCGCAATGGCGTGACAACAGGCTCAACTGTTGCTCGGCCCCGTCGGACAAGGCGCGTTCATCGCATATCACAACCACCAGGCTGCCAGGACGCAATACCTCCCGGGCGCGGCGCAGGGCAATGCCGAAGGCGTCGCGATCCGGCTCGCGCTCAGTGTGCAACGACTGATTGACCCGCACCAGTCGGTTGAGCAATTGCAGCAGGCTCTGTTTGCTGCGTCGCGGCTTGATTTCGTAGTGTTCGTCGTCGCCGAACACCAGCCCGCCGACCCGGTCGTTATGGCCCAGTGCGGCCCAGCCAATCAGGCTCGCCGCTTGGGCGGCCAGCACCGATTTGAACATCATCCCGGAGCCAAAGAAAAGCCGGCGGCTTTGTTCGACCATGATGAAAATCGGTCGCTCGCGTTCCTCATGGAACAACTTGGTGTGGGGCTCCTGGGTCCGGGCGGTGACGCGCCAGTCGATGCTTCGCACGTCATCGCCGGCCTGATACACCCGCACTTGATCGAAATCCACTCCGCGCCCGCGCAATTTGGAATGGTGCAGGCCGATCAGCGGGCTGCGCTGGCTCGGCGTGGAAAATAATTGCACTTCGCGCACGCGATGACGCATCTGGATCAGCTCGGAAAGGCTGACACGGATGCCCGGCTCGGGCGGCAGAAGGACGTTCATCGGGGTCAAGCGACGGCTACGACGTCGAGAATCCGCTGGACCACCCGGTCCTGGTCGATGCCAGCGGCTTCGGCTTCAAAGGAAAGAATGATGCGGTGGCGCAATACATCGAACAGCACCGCCTGAATGTCTTCCGGGCTGACGAAGTCGCGACCGGCCAGCCAGGCGTGGGCCCGGGCGCAACGGTCCAGGGCGATGGAACCCCGCGGGCTGGCGCCGTAGGCGATCCATTCGGCCATTTCCGGGTCGAACTTGGCCGGGATGCGTGTGGCCATGACCAGTTGCACCAGGTATTCCTCCACGGCATCGGCCATGTACAACCCGAGGATTTCCTTGCGTGCGGCGAAGATCGCCTGCTGGCTGACCCGGCGCTCGGGCTTGGTTTCGCCGTGCAGCGCTTCGCCGCGAGCCTGTTGCAGGATCCGCCGTTCGACGGCGGCATCAGGGAAGCCGATTTTCACGTGCATCAGGAAACGGTCGAGCTGGGCTTCGGGCAGCGGGTAGGTGCCTTCCTGCTCGATGGGGTTTTGCGTGGCCATGACCAGAAACAGCGGCGACAAGTCGTAGGTGCTGCGCCCCACGCTGACCTGGCGTTCGCCCATGGCTTCGAGCAGGGCTGACTGAACTTTGGCTGGGGCACGGTTGATTTCGTCCGCCAGCACCAGGTTGTGGAAGATCGGGCCTTGCTGGAATACGAAACTGCCGGTTTCCGGGCGATAGATTTCCGTGCCGGTGATGTCGGCTGGCAGCAGGTCGGGGGTGAACTGGATGCGATGGAACTGTGCTTCGATGCCTTCGGCGAGCTCTTTGATGGCCTTGGTCTTGGCCAGGCCCGGAGCGCCCTCGACCAGCATGTGGCCGTCGGCGAGCAAGGCGATGAGCAAGCGCTCAATGAGTTTTTCCTGGCCGAGAATCTGCGTTGAAAGAAAGGTTCGCAGCGCGAGCAGCGCTTCACGATGTTCCATCGATGACTGTTCCTGGAAAGGGTGACCGAAGACGTTCGAATAACGCCAGGGCTGGGGGCGTTACTTTAATCCATCGCAGGGTGCGCCGACTAACGGCATTTTGTGCAAAGTGCGGGAATTGATGGGTGAAACTGTTGGAATTTTGTAGGGGGTGGGTGTTGCGGTGTTCTTTTGGACGCCTTCGCGGGCAAGCCTCGCTCCTGCAGGAACCGAGGCGCCGCGTCTTACGCAAAACCTGTAGGAGCGAGGCTTGCCCGCGAAGGCGCCACAGTTCAAACACCATCAGAGCTTGCTGATGTAAGTACCCGTCCCCTTGAGGATGTTCTGCAAGGTCTCTTGCACTTCAGCCAGATCCTGCGCATCGGTGCTGTGCAGAATTTCCAGCGAATCTTCGCCACCCAGCACATCGGCGTCCGCGGCGGCAATTTCGATCAGCAGGCGGTCAGGACTGAGGGTGACTTTCACGCCGTTAAGGGCCGAAGGCTTGTCGTGGAAGATGATCTCCAGCTCATCCTCGTCCGGAAAGCGGCTCATCAGGAACATTTCGCCGTCAGCGCTGGTGCAGCAGAGCATGGCCAAGTTGTCTTCTTCTTCGTCGCACGGGTTGGCGATCAAGAGGTCGGTTGTCATTTGCATGGGGAAAATCCTGGCTCGGCGAGCGTGGTGAACGCAATAAAAGACGATTCTGCCAGCCCTCGGGAATTTCTGCTCGGCTGAGTGTCAGAAGATGTGTCGTGAACATTCGGGGTGTTGCTGGTCACTTCTGGCACGCAGGTGCCGTAAAACCGGGCATAAAGTGCCCGATTTTCTACACGGCTGCTAATGTTGTTCGAGGCGCCTGCCGCGCGCTGCGTACCGTTGACCGAATATGTCGCAGCGCTGCAAGCATGGCCCTTGCCGCAGTCGTTAAGCTGCGCAACGGATGAGCACCCGTAAAGGCATTGCGCCGCTACCCGGGCCAGTCGTTTTTGCAGATGCCCATTCAATGGAAGGTGAATGTGACCTGAGTGTCTCGTCCAGCTTCACCCACCTGTCATCCTGTTTCCTCTGCCCGAGAATCAGGAACAGGGTGACGGATTGCCCCGAAAGGGGTTTGCACGCGACGCTTCCATCAATAACAAGCCCAAGCGGAGTACCACAGATGGCGTTCTTCACCGCAGCCAGCAAAGCCGACTTCCAGCACCAACTGCAAGCGGCACTGGCGCAGCACATCAGTGAACAGGCACTGCCACAAGTGGCGCTGTTCGCTGAACAATTCTTCGGCATTATTTCCCTGGACGAGCTGACCCAGCGTCGGTTGTCCGACCTCGCCGGCTGCACTCTTTCTGCGTGGCGCCTGCTTGAGCGCTTCGATCACGCGCATCCGCAAGTGCGCGTCTACAACCCCGATTATGAACGCCACGGCTGGCAGTCGACCCACACCGCGGTCGAAGTGCTGCACCACGATCTGCCGTTTCTGGTGGACTCGGTGCGCACCGAGCTGAACCGTCGCGGCTACAGCATTCATACCCTGCAAACCACTGTGCTGAGCGTGCGTCGCGGCAGCAAGGGCGAGCTGCTGGAAATCCTGCCCAAAGGCACCCAGGGCGAAGGCATTCTGCAAGAATCGCTGATGTACCTGGAAATCGACCGTTGCGCCAACACGGCCGAACTGAACGTCCTGACCAAAGAGCTGGAGCAGGTTCTCGGTGAAGTCCGCGTCGCGGTCGCCGATTTCGAACCGATGAAAGCCAAGGTCCAGGAGCTGATCGAAGGCATCGACAACAGCCAGTTCATCATCAACGCCGACGAAAAGTCCGAGATCAAGAGCTTCCTGGAATGGCTGGTGGGCAACCACTTCACTTTCCTGGGCTACGAAGAATTCGTGGTGGGCGAGGATCAGAACGGCGGTCACATCGAATATGACCAGAACTCGTTCCTCGGCCTGACCAAGCTGCTGCGCGCCGGCCTCACCGTCGACGACCTGCGCATCGAAGACTACGCCGTGAACTACCTGCGCGAACCGACGCCGCTGTCGTTCGCCAAGGCTGCACACCCAAGCCGTGTTCACCGTCCGGCTTACCCGGATTACGTGTCGATCCGCCAGATCGATGCCGATGGCAACGTCGTTAAAGAATGCCGCTTCATGGGCCTGTACACCTCCTCGGTGTACGGCGAAAGCGTGCGGGTCATTCCTTACATCCGTCGCAAGGTCGAGATCATCGAACAGCGTTCGGGCTTCCAGGCCAAGGCTCACTTGGGCAAGGAACTGGCCCAGGTGCTTGAAGTGCTGCCGCGTGACGACTTGTTCCAGACTCCGGTGGATGAGCTGTTCACCACCGTGATGTCGATCGTACAGATCCAGGAGCGCAACAAGATCCGCGTGTTCCTGCGCAAAGACCCGTACGGCCGTTTCTGCTATTGCCTGGCCTACGTGCCGCGTGACATTTACTCCACCGAAGTGCGCCAGAAGATCCAGCAAGTGCTGATGGATCGCCTGAAAGCCTCGGACTGCGAATTCTGGACATTCTTCTCCGAGTCCGTGCTGGCCCGTGTACAACTGATTCTGCGGGTCGATCCGAAGAACCGTCTGGACATCGACCCGGTTCTGCTGGAAAAAGAAGTGGTGCAAGCCTGCCGCAGCTGGCAGGACGACTACGCGAGCCTGGTAATCGAAAGCTTCGGCGAAGCCCAGGGCACCAACGTGCTGGCCGACTTCCCGAAAGGCTTCCCGGCCGGTTACCGTGAGCGTTTCGCCGCCCACTCGGCGGTGGTCGATATGCAGCACCTGCTGAGCCTGAGCGAAAAAAATCCGCTGGTCATGAGCTTCTATCAGCCGCTGGCCCAGGTCTCTGGTCAGCGCATGCTGCACTGCAAGCTGTATCACGCCGACACCCCGCTGGCGTTGTCCGACGTGTTGCCGATCCTGGAAAACCTCGGCCTGCGCGTACTGGGTGAGTTCCCGTATCGCCTGCGTCATAACAATGGCCGCGAATTCTGGATCCACGACTTCGCGTTCACCGCCGCCGAAGGCCTGGAACTCGACATCCAGCAACTCAACGACACCTTGCAGGATGCCTTCGTCCACATCGTGCGTGGCGATGCCGAGAACGATGCTTTCAACCGCCTGGTGCTGACCGCCGGCCTGCCATGGCGCGATGTGGCGCTGCTGCGTGCCTACGCCCGTTACATGAAGCAGATCCGTCTGGGCTTCGACCTGGGTTACATCGCCAGCACCCTGAACAACCACACCGACATCGCTCGCGAGTTGACCCGGTTGTTCAAGACCCGTTTCTATCTGGCGCGCAAGCTGGCCAGCGATGACCTGGAAGACAAGCAACAACGCCTGGAACACGCGATTCTGACAGCACTGGACGATGTCCAGGTGCTCAACGAAGACCGCATCCTGCGTCGTTACCTGGACCTGATCAAAGCGACCCTGCGGACCAACTTCTACCAGACCGATGCCCAAGGTCAGAACAAGTCCTACTTCAGCTTCAAGTTCAACCCGCACCTGATTCCGGAGCTGCCCAAGCCGGTACCGAAGTTCGAAATCTTCGTTTACTCGCCTCGTGTCGAGGGCGTGCACCTGCGCTTCGGCAACGTTGCTCGTGGTGGTCTGCGCTGGTCTGACCGGGAAGAAGACTTCCGTACCGAAGTCCTGGGCCTGGTAAAAGCCCAGCAAGTGAAGAACTCGGTCATCGTACCGGTGGGTGCGAAGGGCGGCTTCCTGCCGCGTCGCCTGCCACTGGGCGGCAGCCGTGACGAGATCGCAGCCGAGGGCATCGCCTGCTACCGCATCTTCATTTCGGGCCTGTTGGACATCACCGACAACCTGAAAGACGGCGCACTGGTACCGCCGGCCAACGTCGTGCGTCATGACGATGATGACCCTTACCTGGTAGTGGCGGCGGACAAGGGCACCGCGACGTTCTCCGACATCGCCAACGGCATCGCCATCGACTACGGCTTCTGGCTCGGTGATGCGTTTGCATCCGGTGGCTCGGCCGGTTACGACCACAAGAAAATGGGCATCACCGCCAAGGGCGCGTGGGTCGGCGTACAACGTCACTTCCGCGAGCGCGGCATCAATGTCCAGGAAGACAGCATCACCGTGGTGGGCGTCGGCGACATGGCCGGTGACGTGTTCGGTAACGGCTTGCTGATGTCCGACAAGCTGCAACTGGTCGCTGCGTTCAACCACTTGCACATCTTCATCGACCCGAACCCGGAGCCAGCCAACAGCTTCGCCGAGCGTCAGCGTCTGTTCGATCTGCCGCGTTCGGCGTGGTCGGACTACGACACCAGCATCATGTCCGAAGGCGGCGGGATCTTCTCGCGCAGCGCAAAAAGCATCGCGATTTCCCCGCAGATGAAAGAGCGCTTCGATATTCAGGCTGACAAGCTGACCCCGACCGAACTGCTCAATGCCTTGCTCAAGGCACCGGTGGACCTGTTGTGGAACGGCGGTATCGGTACCTACGTGAAAGCCAGCACCGAAAGCCACGCCGATGTCGGCGACAAGGCCAACGATGCACTGCGCGTGAACGGCAACGAACTGCGCTGCAAAGTCGTGGGCGAGGGCGGTAACCTCGGTATGACGCAGCTGGGTCGTGTCGAATTCGGCCTCAATGGCGGCGGTTCCAACACCGACTTCATCGACAACGCCGGTGGTGTGGACTGCTCCGACCACGAAGTGAACATCAAGATCCTGCTCAACGAAGTGGTTCATGCCGGTGACATGACCGACAAGCAACGTAACCAGTTGCTGGCGAGCATGACTGACGAAGTCGGTAACCTGGTGCTCGGCAACAACTACAAGCAGACTCAGGCACTGTCCCTGGCGGCCCGCCGTGCTTATGCGCGGATCGCTGAATACAAGCGTCTGATGAACGATCTGGAAGGCCGCGGCAAGCTGGACCGCGCCATTGAGTTCCTGCCGTCCGAAGAGGCGATCAACGAGCGCGTCGCGGCGGGCCATGGCCTGACCCGTGCCGAGCTGTCGGTGCTGATTTCCTACAGCAAGATCGACCTCAAGGAAGCGCTGCTCAACTCCTTGGTGCCGGACGACGACTACCTGACCCGCGACATGGAAACCGCTTTCCCGCCGACGCTGGTCAGCAAGTTCTCCGCCGCCATGCGCCGTCACCGTCTGAAGCGCGAAATCGTCAGCACCCAGATCGCCAACGATCTGGTGAACCACATGGGCATCACCTTCGTTCAACGACTCAAAGAGTCCACCGGCATGAGCCCGGCGAACGTGGCCGGCGCTTACGTGATCGTGCGTGACATCTTCCATCTCCCGCACTGGTTCCGGCAGATTGAAGGCCTGGACTACCAGGTCTCCGCTGATGTGCAACTGGAGCTGATGGACGAACTGATGCGTCTGGGCCGCCGCGCCACCCGCTGGTTCCTGCGTGCCCGCCGCAACGAGCAGAACGCTGCCCGTGACGTCGCGCATTTCGGTCCGCACCTGAAGGAGTTGGGCCTCAAGCTTGACGAACTGCTCAGTGGCGAGATTCGCGAAACCTGGCAGGGCCGCTATCAGGCGTACGTCGAAGCCGGTGTGCCGGAGTTGCTGGCACGCATGGTGGCTGGCACCACGCACCTGTACACCCTGCTGCCGATCATCGAAGCTTCCGACGTGACCGGCCAGGACCCGGCGGACGTGGCCAAGGCCTACTTCGCCGTGGGCAGTGCGCTGGACATCACCTGGTACCTGCAACAGATCAGCGCCCTGCCGGTTGAGAACAACTGGCAGGCCCTGGCCCGTGAAGCGTTCCGTGATGACGTCGACTGGCAACAACGTGCGATCACCATCTCGGTCCTGCAACAGGGCGACGGCACCCAGGACGTGGAAACACGCCTGGCGCTGTGGATGGAAGAGCACGAAGGCATGATCGAACGCTGGCGCGCCATGCTGGTGGAAATCCGTGCCGCCAGCGGCACCGACTACGCCATGTACGCGGTGGCCAACCGTGAATTGCTGGATGTGGCGTTGAGTGGTCAAGCGGTGGTGCCTGCCACTGCACCTGCCGCTGTCAGCACCGAGCTGGAACCGGCTGCCTGATAGGCGTTGAATGAAAAAGCCCCGTCTCGAAAGAGATGGGGCTTTTTTTTGTCTGATGGTTTTGGAGTGTCTGGTCGGCCTCTTCGCGGGCAAGCCTCGCTCCTACAGGGATTGCGGGTGTCCACAAAATCGGCGTTCAACACAAAAAACTGTAGGAGCGAGGCTTGCCCGCGAAGAGGTCATCAATCGCGCCGAGACTTTTTTATGTGCAGCGATCAGTTCTCCAAAGGAATCAACACTTGCTCATCCGGGGCCAACACCATGAATACCAACAGCTTGGCGGGTTGGGTAGCGCTGGCGTTTTTCGAAACCAGATGTTCCGAGCCGGCCGGTTCATACCAGTACTCGCCGGCCTTGTAGTTGATGGCTTTTTCGCCTTTGACTTGCGAAATGATCTCCCCCGACAGCACATAGGCCATCGCCGTGCCCTGGTGTTTATGGGCGATGGACGATTGGCCCGGTTGGTAATCGACTTCGATCATCAAGGCTTTTTTGCCCGGTGCATTTTTCAGCATCTGGTCCTGCAGGACGGTGACTTTTTCTGACGGGGCCGTCTCATGGGCGAAGGCCGGGGTTGTAACGCTCAGCGTCAAGGCGGCGAGAGGGGCAGCAAAAAAATGAAGCGCATTCATGGTTGATTACCTGAGGTGGTGAGTCGTCAGGAACCACAGTAAGCCGCGCTATCGGGCAATCAAACGGCCAATTTTCGGGAAGGTGAGGGGGCCAATGACCGAAGCTACGTTACCCGTTGATCGTTCCACGCTCTGCGTGGGAACGATCATCACAGCGGTATTCACGACTGCTGCGCAGCCGAACGCAGCCTCGCAGGCTCGGCAGCTGCTACATGGGGGGTTATTGTTTTAAATGATTGGAAAACTATTGAAGTCGACGGCATTGGCCAACCGGCTGTCGATCAGGCCGATAAAGCCTTGCACTTCGGGGCAGTTGAAATGCGATTGCATGGCCGCTTCCGATTGCCAGCGAGCGCTGACTGTCCAGCGGGTGTCGTCCTCAGGGCAGCGATCGACCATATAGGCGTCACAGCCCGGAAGTTCGCGCAGGGTGTCGACAATCTTTTGCAGTTGCTTGCCCAGTTCGTCCGAGCGGCCGGCGGCAGCCTGCACCTTTACGGTGGTCATCACTTCGTTGGACATTGCTCACACTCCTGAATCAGGCCGGACGAATCCTGCTCATTGAGGGATAACGCCCAATCAGGATAGGCCTGCACCTGCGGACCGCCAATAGCCAATCACCGGATAAAGTCGCAGACCAATTCCTCAGCCGAGCTGCTGCAAAATATCCCTTAAGCGGTCCAGGGCAATGTCGATGTCCAAGGTGTCGATCGCGCCGAACCCCAGGAACAGCCCGGCCCGTGGCGCTTGCTGGTAAAAAAAGCCGTCCAGGGCATAGAGTCCCAGTTCGACTTTTTTCGCCAGTTCGATCACCAATGGAATATCGACCGGCACCTTGCACAGTACCGCCATGTGGAACCCGGCCGTGGTGGGCACCGCTTCGAACCACGGCGAAAGATCGCCCGCCATGCGCGCCAGGATCCGTTCACGGCGCCCGGCATAAATCGTGTGGCAGCGCCGGATGTGCTTGAGCAGGCAGCCCTCGGCGATGAACTTGGCGAGCGCCCATTGGGGCAGGGTGGAGGTGTGCAGGTCGGTGAGCTGCTTGGCGCGGATCACCGCTTCGAGAATCGCCGGCGGCAATATCGCATACCCGAGCCGCAGCTCCGGCAACAAGGTCTTCGAGAAGGTGCCGACGTAGGCGACGATGCCGCGCTCATCCAGGCTTTTCAGCGAGTCGGTGGGCCGGCCTTCGTAGCGGAATTCGCTGTCGTAGTCGTCTTCGATGATGATCGCTCCCAGTTCATAGGCCCTTGCGAGCAGGGCTTCGCGCCGGGCCGGGCTCAGGGGCATGCCCAGCGGGAACTGGTGGGACGGGGTAACGTAAATCAGCCGGGTGCCGTCGGGAATGTGTTCCACCTGTATGCCTTGCGCATCCACCGGCACGCCAACCACCGTCGCGCCATGGCTCCCGAACAACAGGCGCGCCGGCGGATAGCCGGGGTCTTCCATGGCGACGAGGCTGCCCGGTTGGGTCAATACCCGGGAAATCAAGTCCAGCGCCTGCTGCGCGCCGTTGCACACCACCACGTCTTCGTCCTGGCAGTTGACCCCGCGTGAAAACGCAATGTGCTGGGCGATGGCATTGCGCAGTGTCGGCAGGCCTTCGGGCAGGCTGTAAAAACCTTTGGAACCGGCGATCTGGCGTAAGGCATGGGCGGTGCAGCGACGCCAATCATCCTGCGGAAACTGGCCTTTGCTGGTGGCGCCACCGATGAACTCATAACGCAACAAACCTTCTAGCGTCGGGTGGCGCAAGAAGGTCGGCAGGTTGCGCCAGCCCTCGATGACGTCGAAGCTGGCGAGCTCCGAATGGCTCTGCTTGCGGATGATTTTTGCCGGCCGGGCATTGACGTAAGTGCCTTTGCCGATCACCCCGGTGAGGAAGTTTTCATAGGTCAGTTGCGCATACGTGTCGGAAATGGTCTTGCGCGAGATCCCCAGTTGTGCGGCCAGCAAGCGGCTGGGCGGCAGTTGCGTCCCGGCTGTCAGGCGACCGGATTCAATGGCATCGCGCAGTTGCCGGTACAACTGGCCTGTCAGGTCCTTGCGGCCGTTGATGACAACATGAAGTTCCATACCGGCGGGGCTCCTGGGGCGATTCAAGCGACTGTGCGTCGCGCCAGATTACCCGCATGAACGGCTGCGCAGAAGTTGCGTGGGCGAAAAACCTGCGATTGGCCTGCTGCCGGGCGGTCCATGGTTTTATCGCCAAATTGGCTCTGTAACCCTTGTGCCCGGGCGCCTACCGTGGAGGCACTGATCAGCGCCATGAGGCACCGTCATGAATGCCCGCCTGGATTACTACAACGCATCGCCCAAAGCGATGAAAGCCATGATCGCAATGGAGGCCTTGACCGGCAACCTGAGCATCGAACCGGCGTTGCTGAACCTGATCAAAATCCGCGCCTCACAGCTCAATGGCTGCGCCTTCTGCACCGACATGCACTCGGTGGATGCGCGCCGCTTTGGTGAGAGCGATCGCCGGCTGTATGCGATCGTGGTCTGGCGCGACAGTAATTTCTTCAACCCTCGGGAGCGGGCGGCTCTGGCCTGGACCGAAGCGGTGACCCTGCTTGCGCAAAGCCATGTGCCGGATGACGTGTACGCCCTGGCCCGGGAGCAGTTCAGCGAAGGCGAACTGGTCGACCTGACCATGGCCGTCAGCGCCATTAACAGTTGGAATCGGCTGGCGGTGAGCTTTCGGCAAACGCCCAGTGATTGAGTCGCAGAACCTGTAGGAGCGAGGCTTGCCCGCGAATAGGACATTCCATTCAGCATCCATATTGACTGATACACCACCTTCGCGGGCAGCCTCGCTCCTACAGACATGTTTGATCGGTTTTTGCCCGGTAGTCACATCAGGTTCATAAACAGCCAGCAGGATAAAAACACTCAAGGAAAGATCGACAGGAGTCATCAATGTCATTCATGGAACCCACTGATCGTCAGGGTGTGGCCGAGTACCGTTGGCCCGTAGAACAAAACCAATCCTTACACTCACTGGCCGGAATCGATCCGGTGCTGGTGCAGTCTTTCCGGGTCTGCGCCCGCTGCGGTTGTTTCATGCAAGCGGCCCGCAGCCTCAACATCAAATCAACCCAATTGCGTAAACGACTGGCACAACTTGAAG
Source organism: Pseudomonas sp. Tn43 (assembly GCF_014192635.1). Classification (NCBI taxonomy): domain Bacteria; kingdom Pseudomonadati; phylum Pseudomonadota; class Gammaproteobacteria; order Pseudomonadales; family Pseudomonadaceae; genus Pseudomonas; species Pseudomonas sp. Tn43. The sequence goes on along the minus strand of NZ_JACHYG010000001.1, from coordinate 149,919 downwards.
CGCAACTGCGGTGTTCGCTGTTCAGCCACTCGGCCAATGGCTTTGCACTTAGTCGTGACGGCTTGCACCTTCAGGCGCAGTTGATTGCGCTGGTGCACGAGCGCAAGTTGCCGGTGATCGAACAGCCGTTGATTCGTCTGGCCGTGGCCGAGTCGATCCTGCACGACATCCTCGGCCGTGATCTGATCTCACTGTTGCGGCGCAACGCCAGTGTGCGACTGGACATCATTTCCCTGGACAGCGAACTGTCGCTGCGAGCGATCAGCGCCGATGTGGTGGTGTGGCTGGGGGGCACCGATTCGCCGTTGCCAGGTCCCAGTTTCGCCATCAGCGAACCCCAGCGCCTGGCACGGCTGGACTATCTGCCACACATCGCCAAACGGTATTCACGGGTCGCGGCGCGGCCGGACAGCCTGGGTGACCTGGCCGATTTCATGCTGGTGCAATGGCAGCACGACCGCCACGTCAGCGCTTTAGGCCCGTGGAACAGTCTGGTGGAGCAGCGTCTGGCGGGGGTGGTGCAACTGCATGCCTATGATCTGATGCTGGAGATGATCCGCTGCAGCGCCTGCATCGGTCTGCTGCCGCATTACATGAGCCAATTCGACCGGGGGCTGGTGGCGTTGCCCGGGCTCTTCAAGCAACCGATGCAGCGCCAGGTATGGATGGCGGTCAATGCCGAGTCCCGGGATGAGGCCGAGGTGCAGCGCATCGTCGAACTGATCCACAACACCTTCAACGAGCGGCGGGAGTGGTTTGAATAGATCCTTGGAACACATCGCTTCTCGTCACAAAGGTTTGCACCGTTATAGAGTAGGCAGCCATGCACGCATCAAGGACGAAAATTCATGCCTGTCGATTCCGTTATTACCCTCGAACGCTTCAGCGAATCCCACATCGAGAGCATCACCGCGCTCTACAACGATCCCGCCGTGGCCCGGCAGGTGCTGCAAATGCCGTTTCAGTCCACCGAGGTCTGGCGCCAACGCCTGATGGCGGACAACGAGCGCGCGGTGAAACTGGTGGCGCTGCACCAGGGATCGGTCATCGGCCACATTGGGCTGGAGCAGTTTTCGCGAATCCGCCGCAGCCACGCCGGCAGCTTTGGCATGGGTGTTGCTGTGGCTTGGCAGGGCAAGGGTGTCGGCTCGAAACTGCTGGCGGCGGCGCTGGACGTCGCCGACAACTGGATGAACCTGCAACGGGTCGAACTTTCGGTGTACGCCGACAACGAAGCGGCCATCGGCCTGTACCGCAAATTCGGTTTCGAGACCGAAGGCCTGTTTCGCGATTACGCCGTGCGTGACGGTCGGCTGGTCGATACCCTGAGCATGGCGCGCCTGCGTCGCACCCCCGAGGCCCAGTGTCGGTAAGTCAAGGCGCAGAACCTGTGGGAGCGTGGCTTGCCCGCGAAGAATTCATCGCGGTTTTTCAGGTATTACGCGTTATCGTTCTTCGCGGGCAAGCCACGCTCCCACAGGATATTCGTCGCTCAAATTTCTTGACTTACTGGCATTAGGCCAAAGCCGATTGAGTCAGTCACCCAACGCAAACGCCACCGCCGCCTGCGCATGCAGTTCGGTGGTGTCGAGCAAGGGCAGGGCGCTGTGCTGGGGTTTGATCAGCAGGCCGATTTCGGTGCAGCCGAGAATGATCGCCTGCGCGCCACGCTCGGTCAGCGACTCGATCACCCGTTGATAGACCTGGCGTGACGCCTCGCTGATCACCCCGACGCACAACTCGTCATAGATGATCCGGTGCACGGCCAGACGTTCATCAGCCTCCGGTACCAGCACCGTCAGGCCCTTGGCCGTCAGACGTGCCTTGAGAAAGTCTTGCTCCATGGTGAACGCAGTGCCCAGCAAACCCACGCGCAGCGCACCGGTGTCCAGTGCTGCCTGACCCGCCGGGTCGGCAATGTGCAGGAACGGAATATCGATCGCGGCCTGAATCTGCCCGGCCACCTTGTGCATGGTGTTGGTACACAGCACCACGCACTCGGCGCCACCCGCCTCCAGACGCTGGGCCGCATCCACCAGAATCGCCGCCGCGTCGTCCCAGCGCCCGGCATGCTGGGCCTGTTCGACCGGGCCAAAGTCGACGCTGTACATCAGCAGCTTCGCCGAACGCAACGGCCCGAGGCGGTCACGTACCTGCTGGTTGATGAGACGGTAATACTCGGCGCTGGACTCCCAGCTCATGCCGCCGATAAGGCCGATGGTGCGCATGTTGTACTCCTGTGAATGGCAAACCCTTGCGAGAGCGGTCTTGGTTCGAGAATATCCCGTGAGCTTCTTGGCAATCTATCAGGAAATTTCATGTCCACCCGGGCATGACCCTCAATACCGTTCACGCTTTTAGTCGTACGCCTGTGGCGCGCATCTGCCATGCTCAAAGTCCGCAGCAACGCTTCAACCAAAGGAACACCGCAATGGACGACGTACAGCAACTGGGTGAGATGCTTCGCCACTATGCAGAAAGCGAAGCGCACAAGAAGCAACTGTTTGAGTCGCAATCGGCCGTGTGGGCGACGCGCATTGGTGAGTTGTTCGATCAGATCCAGCAGTGGCTGGCACCGGTGCTGGCGCCGAATCTGCTGGAGGTGAGTCGCGAGGCGTATGTGGCGTCCGGGCCGAGCGTGCCACTTGAAACATCGCCGTTCAAGACCGAGAAGCTGAGCGTGGTGATCGCCGGTAAACCGGTGGAGTTCGTGCCGGACGTGATGGGCCCGGGTGGGCAGATTTCCCTGGCCGTGATGGGCTTGACCGCCGCGCGTTATGGCAGCATTTCGCTGGTGTGCCTGCCGCCTTCCAGCAATTGGCAGTGGCGCAAGACCAATGGCTTGAAAGACCCGGACACCTTTGCCTTCGATGCGAACTTCCTGGCGCAGCAACTGCAGAGCCTGATTCCCCGCGAGCGCGGCTGAATTCGCTGAGCATGATCGTTCCCACGCTCTGCGTGGGAATGCCTCAAGGGACGCTCCGCGTTCCAATGGGACGCAGAGCGTCCCGGGCTGCATTCCCACGCAGAGCGTGGGAACGATCATTGAGGGTGCCTCAGATTTCGAGATTGCCCCAACCCGGCTTCACCTCTTGCGGCGCGACCGCCTTCACGGTCTTGCCCGTCGCCAATTCCACCCGCCGCGCCACCTGCGGGTCATCGGCGAATGGAATCAGGCTGGCATCGTCCAGGCTCTCCGCCGTTTGCTGTTTCAGGCTGTACTCGACCGTCAGCCAAAACCCCAGGACACCCAATAGATTCAACGCCATCTCGATCATGTCAGGCTCCTTGCCTCAGGCAATCTGCGCTTGAAGTTCAGCCATTTTCACGTCCGCCACCCGCACCGTGCGCCAGGTGTTGTAGGCCATCAGGAACATGCCGCTGAGGAAAAACACCCCGCCGACAAAACGCACCACAAACCCCGGATGACTGGCCTGCAAGGCTTCGACGAAGGAGTAGGTCAGGGTGCCGTCGTCATTGATCGCGCGCCACATCAACCCCTGGGTGATGCCGTTGACCCACATGGACGCGATGTACAGCACAGTGCCGATGGTCGCGAGCCAGAAGTGTGCGTTGATCAGGCCGATGCTGTGCATCTGCGGGCGGCCGAAGACTTTCGGGACCATGTGGTAGACGGCGCCGAAGGTGATCATCGCCACCCAGCCCAAAGCCCCGGCATGCACGTGGCCGATGGTCCAGTCGGTGTAGTGGGAGAGGGCATTCACCGTCTTGATCGCCATCATCGGCCCTTCAAAGGTCGACATGCCGTAGAAGGCCAGTGACAGCACCAGAAAGCGCAGGATCGGATCGGTGCGCAACTTATGCCAGGCGCCCGAGAGCGTCATCATGCCGTTGATCATTCCGCCCCAGCTGGGTGCCAACAGGATCAGCGACATCGCCATGCCCAGCGACTGTGCCCAGTCTGGCAAGGCGGTGTAGTGCAAATGGTGTGGGCCGGCCCAGATGTACAGGGTAATCAGCGCCCAGAAATGCACGATCGACAAGCGATAGGAATACACCGGCCGATTGACCTGTTTCGGCACGAAGTAATACATCATTCCAAGGAAGCCGGTGGTCAGGAAGAACCCCACCGCGTTGTGCCCGTACCACCACTGAACCATGGCGTCGGTGGCCCCGGAATACACCGGATACGATTTGAACCAGTCCACCGGGATCGACAGGTGATTGACCACGTGCAGCATGGCGATCACCACGATGAATGCGCCGAAAAACCAGTTGCCGACGTAGATGTGTCTGGTCTTGCGTTGCACCACCGTGGTGAAGAACACGATGGCGTAAGCGACCCAGACCAGCGTCATCCATACCGCGCCGCTGAATTCGATCTCGGCGTATTCCTTGGTGGTGGTGTAGCCCAGCGGCAGGCTGATCAGCATTACCACGATCACCGATTGCCAGCCCCAGAAGGTGAACGCGGCGAGCTTGTCGGAATACAGCCGCACCTGGCAGGTGCGTTGCACTGCGTAGTAACTGGCGGCGAATTGCGCGCTGCCGGCAAAGCCGAAAATCACCAGGCTGGTGTGCAGCGGACGCAAGCGGCCGAAGGTGGTCCACGGCAGGTCGAGGTTCATCTGCGGCCACACCAGTTGCGAGGCGATCCACACCCCCATCGCCATCCCGACGACGCCCCAGACGATGGTTGCCACGACGAATTGGCGAACGACCTTGTAGTTATAGGCCTGTCCGATTATTGCTGTGCTCATGGTCAGTTCTTCCACGGTTGCAAAGACTTGCCAGGCCACCCGGTCTGGCATGCCATGAACTGTAGAAACCCTGTCGCCAACAAAACAGGCTCAGAAAAACCGAGTTTATGCGGATCAGATACGAGGCCAGCCTGCGGCTATAGGCCGCGCCCCTGATACGGTTTCCTGGTGTTTGGCTGAATCTGTAACGTGCGGCGCGGCCCGTGGCGGGGGGCTTGCCCCGTTGGGCGGCGAAGCAGCCCCAGAATCTCTGGTGTGCCAAAGATTTTGTGAGTGCTGCGCACTCAAACGGGGGCAAGCCCCCTCGCCACAAGGTTCTTCCTGGCTGGTTTTTTCTGCTTGGGCCACTGATGGCATTTTGGTAGAGTCCGCGCCTCTTAGGGAGTCAGCAAAGAAAGGAGTCTGGTGTGAGCGTGGGCAAGAAGGTTCTAGGGCTTTTCGCGTTGCTACTGATGGCGGCCCTGTGGGGCAGTTACTTTTATGTGTTCAAAGAGAACCGCAACGGCCAGCTCGGGGAGACGTTCAGCAGCTACGCCTGGTGCGGCACGCCGCCGGCCAGCGATGCCACCGGCTCGGGCAAGGATCGACTGTCGCTGCACATCACCAACAACGTTCATGGCCAGTTCATGCTCTCGGGCGCGGTGATCGTCTCCGAGCGAACCTTTGATCGTTATGACCTGGGCCGCAACGAACTGCGGCTGCGCATGGAACCCCTGCAGTGGTCTTATGGCATTGCGCCGATCCTCGTGGAACAGGTCAAGATCAAACCCCTGAGCCGTAATTTGTCTTCGACCAACAAAAGTGCCTACGCCGAACTTGAATCCCGGCCCATCGGGGTCTTGGGGCGGTCGACGGACTTTCCGTTCGACACCTATCGCTACGGCTACAAACCGGTGCTGTACATCCTCAAAGGCAATGAACGCATTGACCTGAAGTTCAGGCACATCACCACGGGCATGGAGATGTCGAACACCTTTACGCCGATCCAGAAGTACAACCGGGTCGAATACATCAACGAGAAAAATTCATTGATTCGCGAAGAGGATTACAAGCCCTACGGCGCCAACGAATGCGCGTTCAGTGTCGAGCGCAAGGGCTCGTTCAAAGTGATTGTGCTGCTGTTGCTGCTGGTGATGTGCCTGCCGCTGCTGCACGTGTTTTATCGCGATGAGCCGGGCATCGATTTTCTCGCCACGCTGGTGAGTATTGGTGCGATCCGGGTGTTTCTGGTGGGGCCGTTGAACGACTTTCAGCTGTACAGCATCGACTTCCTGTTCGCGGCGGTGATCATCCTCGTGGGCACGGTGTCGTTGATCAAGGCGATGCGGGCCAATAGTCGGCGGGAACTGGCGGCGAGAAGCGGATCTTCGTGGTGATTGACCAGGTTTTTTCCAGATGAGGTTTTGCGTTGTTTTAGCTGATGTCTTCGCGGGCGAGCCTCGCTCCTGCGGGCTGCGGGTTGTATGCATTCCTGCCAACCACCCCAATCTTGCAGGAGCGAGGCTTGCCCGCGAAGGGGCCTTTGAATATTGCCGCAATCACTTCAACGGCCGTAACAATGGATGAATATTGTATGTTTCGATAACAAAACGCCCAGTATTGGCTATACCTTTAATTCCCATATGCCATATTGTTGCCGGCCTTCTGACAGGAGTTACAAGCATGAAGCTTGCGTTAATGATGAGCACCCTGTGCATCGCCTCTATCGGAGTGGTGGGTTGCTCCAGCAAAGTCGTCGAGCCAGACCAGTATTCCGGCTTTCTCAAGGACTACAGTCAGCTGAAGGAGGCCAAGTCGCCATCGGGCGCCGTGGTGATGCGCTGGATGGACCCCAAACTCGATATCAACAAATTCTCCAGTGTCTACATCGAGCCAACTCAGCTCTACCCCAAACCGCAACCGACGGTGAAAATCCCTCAGACCACCCTGAACGGCATCACCAGCTACTACGATCAAGCACTTAAACGCGAAATAGGCAGATCCCTGCCACTGGCCAGTGGCCCCGGCCCTGGCGTGATGGTCGTGCGTGCAGCGATCACCGCCGTCAGCAGCAAGACCGAAGGCCTCAAGCCTTATGAGGTCATCCCGATTGCCCTCGTGGCAGCGGCAGTCAGCACGGCCACCGGTATTCGAGACCAGGAAACCGATCTGGCTACCGAAGCCGTGTTTCTCGACGGCGGCAACAACAAAGTTCTTGCCCAGGTCGTACGCAAGGGCACCGGCAAACCGCTGGAAAACTCAGACCAGGTGATGAAGCCCAATGACGTGAAAAACGTGATCGATGGTTGGGCGTCGGACCTGCATCAGTCGTATCTGAAACTCAAGTCCACGTCCAAATAATGCGGCGGGGCTGAGGGCCTCTTCGCGAGCAGGCTCGCTCCCACACTGGATCTGCTGTGAGCACATTATTTGTGAACACCAGCGATCAAATGCGGGAGCGAGCCTGCTCGCGATAGCCGTCTCCCGGTAACGCCAAATCCCTCAGCAATTCCGATACTCCGCGTAGGTGTGTCAGATTCAGTGCTTCTTCGCCTGCGCACGTACTCGTTCTTCCTGCTCGCGCAACTGCGGTGTGAATTCGGCCCCGAAGTCTTCGGCCTCGTACACCTGGCGAATCTCGATCTCGGCCTCTGTGCCCGGCATCGGGTTGGGGCAGCGCTTGACCCACTCGATCGCTTCCTCTTTCGACTTCACCTGCCACAACCAGTAGCCAGCGATCAGCTCCTTGGTTTCGGCGAACGGGCCGTCGATCACTGTACGCTCGTCACCCGAAAAACGGACGCGGGCACCTTTGCTACTGGGCTGCAGGCCGTCGCAATCGATGAGGATCCCGGCCTTGGCCAGTTCCTCGTTGAAGTTGCCCATCGCGGTCATCAGTTCTTCGCTGGGCATCACACCCGCCTCGGAATCCGGGCTGGCTTTCACAATGATCATGAATCGCATGGTTTTGTCTCCGCTGGATGTGAGTGACTCACGGTCTAGTCGAATGGTAGTCGCCCGAATCGACACTACTTCCAACGAAAGACCGCAAAAGAATCGGATTTGTTACCTGTGAGGGTGATTGATTCCCTCAAATAGCACCTTGATTTAAATCCACACCGATAACTATGTACCGCACCTGACTGCGGTTGCATCGACAGGCTGTGCCCTACAGACAAGGAGAGACTGTATGGCACAAAACACATTAAACGATGAATCGACAGGGGAAGTTGTTATCAAGCCGGGACCCTCATCCTCGGGCAGCGTTTTTAGCGTAGGCGGAGGGGTTTCAGGCGGATTCGGCGGTACGAGCAGCAGGAAGAGAAAAAGGGCCCGCAAACGGGCTATGGAAGCGCATCGCCAAGCACAAGAAAAAGCGCGTGTGCAGGCTCAAGCCGAGGCCGCACGAGCGCAAGCTGCTGCCGCACAAGCTCAGGAAGAGGCCCGCGTCCAGGCTCTTCACCAGTTTCTGGCGGGGCTGGCGCAGCGTCATGACGCCATCCGAGCCGAAGTGGATCGACGCTTCGCCGAGACGGCCGCACAACTCAAGCCATCCCTTGAGCGCGAAATCTCGGCGGCGCGACGGGCGCCCAACAGCGACTCGAGCGAGCGCTGGCAGCTTTATCTGATCACCAAGGAAAAAAACGAAATCGACGGGCTCATCGCCCGCAAGACCGCTGAGCTCAATGCAAAAAACGCGGTTGCCCGGTCCTTCGATGGGCACGATCCATTTACCCGCACCTCGGATGATTACCTGACGCGATTGGGGGCGTTCGGTCAGGCGCTCAATGACGGTCACCAAATTTGGGAAAACGCCTACAACGCGGCCCATGAAGCGCGGTTGCTGACATCGCAAATCAATGCGCTTACGGATAAATCCAATGCGCTGGCCAAGTATCACGCCGAGCAGACGGTTGTCTGGCGCGAGAGGGAAGCCGTATGGGAGGCCCAGCGTCAGTACGTCGAGCAGCGTGAAGCGCGTATTCGCTTCAAGCAGCAGGCCGATGAAGATGCGCGCATAGAACGGGTCCGGCAGGCCAATACGCTGACGGCTCCTGTTACTTCGGTTACCGCTGGCGGGATGGTTTTGACGCGTGACGGCGCATTCGTGGCGCGGCAAGCGGCGGCAGCGCTTGAGGCGGCGGTCCAGTCTGCCGTCAACACCCTCATCGATTTCGGACGCATTGCTGCAAAAACGGGGCCGGTGTTCGTCACCGCGATGGTGTATTCGCCCACCCTCGGTCATGGCGAGTTGAGCCCTGAGCAACGTCGGCGTTTGTTCCAGGCTGTCGCCATTCCTGCGCAAGCGCTGGGGCTTTCCGATGGTCGAGCACTGCAATCGATTGCTGATTCCGGTGGCTCGGTGGAGGCGGCATACCGGCTCAAACCCGAAGCCGTGCCGGAGGGCACCGCCATCATTGCTGTCACTACGGGCGATGAGATTGATGCTGATGTGCCGGTCATCAATGCGGTACTTGACCCGCTGACCGGGTTCTACAACGCACAGATCCCCGGATTCCCGACCAGGCACCTTCAATTCGCGCCGAACGCTGCCGCTCAGGCTGCCACGACGAGCCAGGCGGGGCTGGCGATGTTGACGCCGCAGATCCAGGACATCCCGGCGGGTGTCGACCTGCGCATTCAGGACTGCATTGTTTGCGTACCGGGCCTGCCGCCGACGTACCTGTCCTTCAATCTGCCACCCATGGGCTCGGGCATCGTCACCGGAAACGGTCAACCGGCCACGGCTGACTGGTGGAAAACGGCGAGCAAGGAGACGGGCGCAGCGATTCCGACGCAAGTCGGCGATCAGTTTCGAGGTCGCGAAATCAACTCGTTCGAGGCGTTTGATCAAGCGCTGTGGCGAACGCTGGGCGAGCACCCGGCGCTCGTTAGCCGTTTTGATGGGGTGAACAAAAAACGCATCGAACAAGGCTTCGCGCCGTACGCGCCGAAAAGTACCTGGGTTGGTGAGCGACGCGAGTTCGAACTGCGCTATCAGGAGCGGGCAGAGTTCGGCGCCAATCCTTTCAACCTCGACAAAATCAGCATTACCACGCCGCAAAGCATCCAGGGACGGCTGGGGATCACTCCTGCGGTCCTGCCTTGGCCGATTCGTCCGGTCGGCGGCGGAACCTGGACACCCCTGGTTCCGCCGGGTATCGAACACCTCGGTCCTACAACCTTACCGGTGAAACCGTCGATTCCAGCGGTTTATCCCGGCAGACCGATCATCCCGGTCCTACCGCAAAACGAGACGTTTCCGGCTGTTGACGAAGGGCTGATGGGTGCCAATATTCCTGGGTACCCGGCGGATATGGAGTTGCCTTCGTCGGATGTCCTGTTTCTGGATCGGCGTGATGATCCTGGTGTGGCGATGGGGGTTGGGCAGTCGGTTTCAGGAATATGGTTGGGGGATGCGGCACGAGCGGAGGGGGCACCGATTCCCGAGCAGATCGCGGATAAGTTGCGGTCGATGGAGTTTCGTAATTTCCATGGATTCAGGCGGGCGTTTTGGAGGGCTGTTGCGGCGGATGTGGAATTGAGTCAGCAGTTTAGTAAATCTAATTTGGACAGAATGCGAGATGGGTCTGCACCTTTTTCGGTCCTTGTGGATCAAGTTGGGGGGCGTAAGGCTTTCGAACTCCATCATCAGGTAGAAATTTCGAAAGGTGGGGATGTTTACGGTTTGGATAATATTTCGGTAATGACTCCGAAACGTCATATTCATCTGCACAAGGAGAATAATCAATGATTCTAAAAGGGCGGTTGGAGGACTACACCGAGGAAGAGTTTTTAAATTTTCTAGGGGAGTTTTTCCATCAAACAAGCGGTTTGAAGGGGATAGCCTTGGAAGTCTATCGGGAAAAGCTCCTGGATCATTTTGAGGCGATTACCGAACACCCCGGCCGCTCAGACGTCATCTTCTACCCCAAGGAAGGCCAAGAAGACAGTCCCGAAGGTATCCTGAAGGAAGTCAAAGAGTGGCGCGCAGCCAATAATAAACCTGGCTTCAAATCCGAGTAATTCAGCTCGGTGGCTAACTGGCATCTGTTCATAGCGAAATGGGCAGGTGCCATTGTTTTCGGAAGTTTGTCCAAGCTACACAAGGAAGCAATAAAGATGGAACTTAAAACAACACTCAAGGATTACACCGAATCGGAATTCCAGGCCCTGGTGAACAGAATCTGGGCCGTCGATCTGCCGAAACAGGACCACGACCGACTGATCAATCATTTCGACAGCATCGTCGGTGATCCCAAAGGGGCCGACCTGCTGTTTTATCCGCCAGAGGACGATACGAACACTTATTCATCGGGCTCGGTCGTGTACTACGTCAAAGACTGGCACCACAAACAGGGGCGTGCCGCATTAAAAGGGGAGGGCGTTCCTGTTCCTCGTCCGGTTGCTGCAAGACCGGGAGCACCGTTGACCCCGGCGCAGATGACACAGCAACGTATCGCCTGGAACCTGGCTGATGTACAGAAAGTCGCTGTAGATCTGGCGGACTCAGAACGGGCGGCAGAAACGGCACTCAGTGTATTCGAGCAACAGATCAAATACATGCGTCAGCGACAGAACGCCCAAATGGACGTCCATGGGCGCGAGGCGGACATCCGTGCTCTGGAGGCTTCTGAGTTTCAAGCGCGCCTGGCAGCCCGCCGATACGAATTCTGGAAAATGAGCATCGGGTTCAAAAGAGACAGCGCCCGGCGCGAGCTATCCTACGCCCGGTCCGAACTCGCGCAGTGGCAAAGTATCGCCCAGCAGATCAATGCCACTCACGACCGTTATCTGGCGAAGTTGAATGAAATCAATCAACGTCTCCATCGTTTTCAAGTGGATGCCGAAGCGCTGCTGGCGGTTGCGCAAACACAACTCGTTGATCAGCGTTATCAGCAGGGAGCAGGGCCGACCCAGGCGGGCGATTTGCTTTTTGCGCCACATGCCTTTGCCAATGCGCGACCGGGTATTTTCCTTGATGGCGGCCTTTCGCAACCCTTGGAGACCCATCGGGTAGCACTGCAAAAAGCCATACGCTCGGCGGTGGCGGAGTTTACCTGGCAGATCACCTCGGGAGCCCAAGACCATCAAGGTCAATACGCAGCCGTGCTGCAATTTGAATTCGCCAGCCGGGCCGAAGTGGAAAGGTATGGGCTCACCGTTCCACTGCTCGAGTTGCTGCCGATCGAGAGCCAGGACTGGCAAGGCCTGGCCGCGACGGGGGCCGAAGTCGATCTTCCTTTCAGGATGAGCAGCGGCACGCACGCCGTTCCACCAGGAACGATGTCCCGAGGGCTGAGAGAAATAAACACGTTGCGACAGGTGGCCATTACGCCGACTAATGGCAACGTATTGTCGTCCAGGGTGAGGGTGCGAGCGGCTGTCTGGAATGAGCAGATGAAGACTTATTGTTTTACCGCTGACGGGCCCGCCCCGGCAATGGTGAGCTGGAGCGCGCCAGCTAACCTTGAAACCATCTCGACCCTGACGCCAGCCCCCGAGTATCGACTGGGATTCCTTCGCTCATCGCCTGTGCCTGTGTTGGAATCCTTCAGTGACATGGCTGCGATTCGTTTCGATGACTATGTAGTGGTGTTCCCGCTGGAATCTGGCCTGGACCCGCTTTACATCATGTTCAGAGACCGGAACGAATACCCTAAAATAACCATTGCTCAAGCAAAGTCCTAGTGCTGTCGCTTTCAGCCACCCCGCCAAACAAAGGAAATGTTACGGCTTATGCCTGTACTGGAACTCACCACCCTGATCCCCAATCGTACCCCCGAGCAAGTCCTCGACTTCTGTCTGGAAGGCATGAACTTCCCGAAGATCTTTCCAGAGCGAGTCACGCTGTTGAGCGAGATCGATTTGAGTAACCTGCGCATCGAAGCCGGTCGCCAGTTTCGCTTTCGGCACTGGATGTTCAACCTGATCCCGTCGAGCTGGACGGTGGTGATCCGCGAGGTCGGTGAGACGCATTTCGTCGATGAAATGCTCGAGGGGCCGTTGCGTGCCTTTCGTCATGAACACCGTGTGGCGGCGGGCAAGGGCGGTACGCTGTACACCGACCGGGTGACCTATGCGGCGATTGGCGGCGCGCCATTGGAATGGCTGGTGGTCAATGGGTACATGCGGCGGATTTTCGAAGCGCGGCATCGCAATATGCTTGGATTGCTGGGCTGACATTTATCTGTAGGAGCGAGGCTTGCCCGCGAAGGCGGTGTGTCAGGCAACATTGATGCGACTGACTGTCCCTCTTCGCGGGCAAGCCTCGCTCCTACCGGGGGTTGTGTTGTTTGTGAGGTTCTGCAACACATTTTGCTTTGTATTTGGGCATAGGTCGCCAGACCATTTCGTGGTTAACTTCCGCCTCGTCAAAATTCTCTACACTCACGTTCAGAAGGACTCCGTTCATGGCTCAAGTCACTCTTAAAGGCAACCCGGTTCAAGTCAACGGCCAATTGCCACAAGCCGGTTCCCAGGCGCCAGCCTTTACCCTGGTTGCCGGCAATCTGTCGGATGTTTCCCTGAAGGATTTCGCCGGCAAGCGCAAAGTGCTGAACATCTTCCCAAGTATCGACACCCCGACCTGCGCCACTTCGGTTCGCAAGTTCAACGCCCAGGCCAATGACATCGCCAACACCGTCGTGCTGTGCATCTCCGCTGACCTGCCGTTCGCCCAGGCTCGTTTTTGCGGTGCCGAAGGTCTGGAAAACGTCCAGAACCTGTCGACCCTGCGCGGTGCCGAGTTCATCGAGAACTACGGCGTGGCGATTGCCGATGGCCCACTCAAAGGCCTGACCGCCCGTGCCGTCGTGGTACTGGACGAAAACGACAAGGTCCTGCACAGCGAACTGGTCAAGGAAATCGCTGAGGAACCTAACTACGACGCAGCGCTCGCAGTGCTGAAATAAGTCTGCTTTTACAATTGTTAACGGCCTGGCCCTGTCCAGGCCGTTTTCATTTGTGCTTCAGTGTTTTAGATAAATCTCCTGTTACGTAAGCCAAAGGTAAATTGCCGGTAAAGGCGCTTTGCTTAATACCCGCCAGTGCTTATCGTTCAGCCTCATGTAGAAAAGAAGCTTCACGCGCCCAATGGTTGATCATTCCATGCAATCCTCCGCTTCCCGCAATCCTCGTCGCTGGCTGTTCGGCCTGTTTGTCCTGTTGGTCATCGCCGCTCTGTGCTGGAAATTCTGGCCCGGCGGCGCGGCGCCGAAAGAAGGTGCAGGGCAGAAAGCCGTTGCCGGGCAAACCGGCAGGTCGGGAGGGATGCGTCCAGGGTTCGGCGGGGCGTCCGGTCCGGTACCGGTGCGCGTGGCGCCGGCGGTCCAAGGCGACTTCCCGCTGTATTACAAGGCGCTGGGCACGGTGACCGCGCTGAACACCATCAATGTGCGTAGCCGGGTGGGCGGCGAACTGGTCAAGATCTGGTTCGAAGAAGGGCAGATGGTCAAGGCAGGCGACCTGCTGGCCGAGATCGATCCGCGTCCTTACCAGAACGCCTTGCTCCAGGCTGAAGGCACCTTGCTGCAGAATCAGGCGCAACTGAAAAACGCGCAGGTTGATGTCGAGCGCTATCGCGGCCTGTACCGCGAAGACAGTATCGCCAAGCAAACCTTGGACACCGCCGAAGCACTGGTCGCCCAGTACCAGGGCACGGTCAAGACCAATCAGGCGGCGGTCAACGACGCCAAACTCAATCTGGAATTCACTAAAATTCGCGCCCCGATCACCGGGCGCGTGGGCCTGCGTCAGCTGGACGTCGGCAACCTCGTGGCGGCCAACGACACCACGGCGCTGGTGATCATCACCCAGACCCAGCCGATCAGCGTGGCGTTCACCTTGCCGGAAAACAGCCTGGACACCGTGCTGGCCCGCTATCGCACCGGTGCCAAGCTGCCCGCCGAAGCCTGGGACCGGGGTGATACCAAATTGCAGGCCACTGGCGTGTTGCAGAGCCTGGACAACCAGATCGACGTCACCACCGGCACCCTGAAATTCAAGGCCCGCTACGAGAACCGCGATCAAGCGCTGTTCCCCAACCAGTTCGTCAACGTCCACTTGCTGGCCGATACCCTCAAAGGCGTGGTGCTTGCGCCCTCGGCGGCGATCCAGTTCGGCACCAACGGCACGTTCGTCTATGCCATGGACGGTGAGAAGAAAGTCACTATCCGCCAGTTGAAAGTCGGCGCCAGTGACGGTGACAACACGGTGATCACCGAAGGCCTGGCCGTTGGCGATCGGGTGGTGCTGGAAGGCACTGACCGCCTGAAAGAAGGCAGCGAAGTGGAAGTCGTCAACGACAGCAAGGATGTGCCGACGACTCCGACCGAGCACCTGCAAGGCAAATCGGCGGCCGAGGCGACTGAACCCGCGACCACCGACAAGGCGAAAAAGGGCGGCGCATGAACATCTCGCGGCTGTTCATCCTTCGCCCGGTCGCCACGACCCTGAGCATGCTGGCGATTATTCTGGCCGGTGTGATCGCTTATCGGCTGCTGCCGGTGTCGGCATTGCCCCAGGTCGATTACCCGACCATTCGCGTCATGACGCTCTATCCCGGCGCCAGCCCGGATGTCATGACCAGCGCCGTGACTGCGCCGCTGGAGCGTCAGTTCGGGCAAATGCCCGGGCTGACCCAAATGGCATCCACCAGTTCTGGCGGCGCCTCGGTGCTGACCCTGCGGTTCAGCCTCGACATCAACATGGACGTCGCCGAGCAGCAGGTGCAGGCCGCGATCAACGCCGCGACCAATTTGCTGCCCAAGGATCTGCCGGCACCGCCGGTGTACAACAAGGTCAACCCGGCGGACACCCCGGTGCTGACCCTGGCCATTACGTCCAAAACCATGCTGTTGCCCAAGCTCAATGATCTGGTCGACACGCGCATGGCGCAGAAAATTGCCCAGATCAGCGGTGTCGGCATGGTCAGCATTGCCGGTGGCCAGCGTCAGGCGGTGCGCATCAAGGTCAACCCCGAGGCCCTGGCGGCCAACGGCCTGAACCTGTCGGACGTGCGCACGTTGATCGGCGCCTCCAACGTCAACCAGCCCAAAGGCAACTTCGACGGCCCGACCCGCGTGTCGATGCTCGACGCCAATGACCAACTGACATCACCCAAGGACTACGCCAACCTGATCCTCGCCTACAGCAACGGCGCGCCGTTGCGGCTCAAGGACGTGGCAGAAATCGTCGACGGTGCGGAGAACGAGCGGCTGGCGGCATGGGCCAATGAAAACCAGGCCGTGCTGCTGAACATCCAGCGTCAGCCCGGCGCCAACGTCATCGAAGTGGTCGACCGGATCAAGGCCTTGTTGCCGAGCATCACCGACAACCTGCCGGCTGGCCTTGACGTCACAGTGCTCACCGACCGCACCCAGACCATCCGCGCCTCGGTCACCGACGTGCAACATGAATTGCTGATCGCCATCGCGCTGGTGGTGATGGTCACGTTCCTGTTCCTGCGACGGGCCAGCGCCACGATCATTCCGTCGGTGGCCGTGCCACTGTCGTTGATCGGCACCTTCGGTGTGATGTACCTGGCGGGGTTCTCGGTCAATAACCTGACCCTGATGGCGCTGACCATCGCCACCGGTTTTGTGGTGGACGATGCGATCGTCATGCTGGAGAACATTTCCCGATACATCGAAGAGGGCGACAGCCCGCTGCAAGCGGCCCTCAAGGGCGCCAAGCAGATTGGCTTTACCCTCATTTCCCTGACACTGTCGCTGATCGCGGTGCTGATTCCACTGCTGTTCATGGCCGACGTGGTGGGGCGCTTGTTCCGTGAGTTCGCGATCACGTTGGCAGTGGCGATCCTGATTTCACTTGTGGTGTCCCTGACCCTGACGCCAATGATGTGCGCGCGACTGCTCAAGCGTGAGCCCAAGGCGGCGGAGCAGGGTCGGTTTTACCGCTCCAGCGGCGCCGCAATTGATTGGATGATCGAGGCTTACGGGCGCAAGTTAAAGTGGGTTCTCAAGCACCAGCCGCTGACCCTGATGGTGGCCATCGGCACGCTGGCATTGACCGTCTTCCTGTACATGGTGGTGCCCAAGGGCTTCTTCCCGGTGCAGGACACCGGGGTGATCCAGGGTATCTCCGAGGCGCCACAGTCGATTTCCTTCGCGGCGATGAGCGAGCGCCAGCAGGAACTGGCCAAGGTGATCCTGGCGGATCCGGCGGTGGAGAGCCTGTCGTCCTACATCGGGGTCGATGGCGACAACTCGACGCTGAACAGTGGCCGGCTGCTGATCAACCTCAAATCCCACAGCGAGCGCGACCTGAGTGCCACCGAAGTGATCGCGCGTCTGCAACCGGAGCTGAACAAACTGATTGGCATTCGCCTGTTCATGCAGCCGGTACAGGACCTGACCATCGAAGACCGGGTCAGCCGCACGCAGTACCAGTTCAGCATGTCGTCGCCGGATTCCGAGTTGCTCAGCCTGTGGAGCGGGCGTCTGGTGGAAGCCCTGGCGCAACGGCCGGAGCTGACCGACGTCGCCAGCGATTTGCAGGACAAGGGCTTGCAGGTGTATCTGGTGATCGACCGTGATGCGGCGTCGCGGGTCGGCGTATCGGTGTCGAACATCACCGACGCACTGTACGACGCCTTCGGCCAGCGGCAGATTTCCACCATTTACACCCAGGCCAGCCAATACCGCGTGGTGCTGCAATCGCAGTCCGGCGAGAAAATCGGCCCGGATGCGCTGAACCAGATTCACGTCAAGACCACCGATGGCGGGCAGGTGCGCCTGTCCAGTCTGGCGCATGTCGAGGAACGTCAGGCGCAACTGGCGATCACTCACATCGGCCAGTTCCCGGCGGTGATGATGTCCTTCAACCTGGCACCCGGCGTGGCGTTGGGGCATGCGGTCGAGATCATCGATCAGGTGCAGAAAGACATCGGCATGCCGATTGGCGTGCAGACCCAGTTCCAGGGCGCGGCCGAAGCGTTCCAGGCATCGCTGTCGAGTACCTTGCTGCTGATCCTGGCGGCGGTGGTGACCATGTACATCGTGCTTGGCGTGCTTTACGAGAGCTACATTCACCCGATCACCATTCTCTCGACCTTGCCCTCGGCGGCGGTTGGCGCGTTGCTGGCGTTGCTGTTGAGCGGCAATGACCTGGGGATGATCGCAATCATCGGCATTATTTTGCTGATCGGTATCGTGAAAAAGAACGCGATCATGATGATCGACTTCGCGCTTGAGGCGGAACGCAATCAGGGCATCGACCCGGAAACGGCGATCTATCAGGCCGCGCTGCTGCGCTTCCGGCCGATTCTGATGACCACCCTGGCGGCATTGTTCGGCGCGGTGCCGCTGATGCTGGCCACCGGTTCCGGCGCGGAATTGCGTCAGCCGTTGGGTCTGGTGATGGTCGGTGGCTTGCTGGTGAGTCAGATTTTGACGCTTTTCACAACACCGGTTATTTACCTGGCTTTCGATCGGTTGGGGCGGCGTTGGACGAAATCCGGCGCGGGAGAGGCCGTGTGAGGTGCGTCGTGAACGCAGTTACAAGCTTCAAGCTTCAAGCTGCAAGAGAACAGCGGGGACGCCGCACAGCTTTAACTTGCAGCTTGCAGCTTGCAGCTAGTGGTTGCCACCTATGAATCTATCAGGTCCTTTCATCAAACGTCCCGTGGCAACCATGCTGCTTTCCCTGGCGATCATGCTGCTGGGCGGCGTGAGCTTCGGCCTGTTACCGGTATCGCCGCTGCCGCAGATGGACTTCCCGGTGATCGTGGTCCAGGCCAGCTTGCCCGGTGCGAGCCCGGAGGTCATGGCCTCGACTGTGGCCACGCCACTGGAGCGTTCCTTCGGCGCCATCGCCGGGGTCAACACCATGAGCAGCCGGTCCAGCCAGGGTTCGACGCGGGTGATTCTGCAGTTTGACCTGGACCGCGACATCAACGGCGCGGCGCGGGAAGTGCAGGCGGCGATCAACGCTTCGCGCAACTTGCTGCCCAGCGGGATGCGCAGCATGCCGACCTACAAGAAGGTCAACCCGTCCCAGGCGCCGATCATGGTGTTGTCGCTGACCTCGGATGTGCTGGAAAAAGGCCAGCTCTACGACCTCGCCTCGACGATCCTGTCCCAGAGCCTGTCCCAGGTGCAGGGCGTGGGGGAAGTGCAGATCGGCGGCAGTTCGTTGCCGGCGGTGCGCATCGAACTCGAACCCCAGGCACTGAACCAATACGGCGTGGCGCTGGACGACGTGCGCAACACCATCGCCAACGCCAACGTGCGCCGGCCCAAGGGCTCGGTCGAAGACAGCCAGCGGCTGTGGCAGGTGCAGGCCAACGATCAGCTGGAAAAGGCCCAGGATTACGAGTCGCTGATCATTCACTACGCCGATGGCGCCGCCTTGCGCCTGAAGGATGTGGCCAAGGTCAGCGACGGCGTCGAAGACCGCTACAACAGCGGCTTTTTCAATGACGACGCGGCGGTGTTGCTGGTGATCAACCGCCAGGCCGGCGCCAACATCATCGAGACGGTCAACGAGATCAAGGCGCAGTTGCCGGCGTTACAGGCGGTGCTGCCGGCCAGCGTCAAGTTGAATCTGGCAATGGACCGTTCGCCGGTGATCAAGGCTACCCTGCATGAAGCGGAAATGACGTTGCTGATTGCCGTGGCGCTGGTGATTCTGGTGGTGTTCCTGTTCCTCGGTAACTTGCGCGCCTCGCTGATTCCGACCCTGGCGGTGCCGGTGTCGCTGGTGGGCACGTTTGCGGTGATGTACGTCTACGGGTTCTCCCTGAACAACCTGTCGCTGATGGCGCTGATTCTGGCCACCGGGCTGGTGGTGGACGACGCCATTGTGGTGCTGGAGAACATCTCCCGGCACATCGACAAGGGCGTGCCGCCGATGAAGGCGGCCTACCTCGGGGCCCGGGAAGTCGGCTTCACGCTGCTGTCGATGAACGTCTCGCTGGTGGCGGTGTTCCTGTCGATCCTGTTCATGGGCGGGATCGTCGAAAGCCTGTTCCGCGAGTTTTCCATCACCCTGGCGGCGGCCATCGTAGTGTCATTGCTGGTGTCGCTGACACTGACGCCAATGCTCTGCGCGCGCTGGCTCAAGCCGCACACGCCAGGGCAGGAAAACCGCCTGCAGCGCTGGAGCCAGCGGACCAACGAGTGGATGGTCGGCAAATACGCCACCAGCCTTGACTGGGTATTGCGTCACCGTCGGCTGACCTTGCTCAGTCTGATCGTGACGATTGGCGTGAACATCGCGCTGTATGTCGTTGTTCCTAAAACATTTTTGCCTCAGCAAGACACTGGCCAATTGATCGGTTTCGTGCGCGGCGACGATGGGCTGTCATTCAGCGTGATGCAACCGAAGATGGAAATTTTCCGCCGCGCCGTGCTCAAGGACGAGGCGGTGGAAAGCGTCGCCGGGTTCATCGGTGGCAGCAACGGCATCAACAACGCCTTCATGCTGGTGCGCCTCAAGCCGATCAAGGAACGCAGCCTGTCCGCGCAAAAAGTCATCGAGCGCCTGCGCAAGGAAATGCCCAAGGTGCCCGGTGCGCAATTGATGCTGATGGCGGATCAGGACCTGCAATTTGGCGGTGGCCGCGAGCAGACCTCTTCGCAATATTCCTACATCCTGCAAAGCGGCGATCTCGGCGCGTTGCGCCAGTGGTATCCGAAAGTCGTCACCGCCCTCAAGGCGCTGCCGGAATTGACGGCAATTGATGCGCGCGAAGGCCGTGGCGCCCAGCAAGTGACCCTGATCGTCGATCGCGATCAGGCCAAGCGTCTGGGCGTGGACATGGACATGGTCACCGCGGTGTTGAACAACGCCTACAGCCAGCGGCAGATTTCAACGATCTATGACAGCCTCAACCAATACCAGGTGGTGATGGAGGTCAACCCGAAATACGCTCAGGATCCGATCACCCTCAATCAGGTCAAAGTGATCACTGCTGACGGTGCGCGGATTCCGTTGTCGACCATCGCGCATTATGAAAACAGCCTGGAAGACGACCGGGTCAGCCACGAAGGCCAGTTCGCTTCGGAGAGCATTGCCTTCGACATGGCCGAAGGCGTGACGGTGGAGCAGGGCTCGGCGGCCATTGAACGGGCAATTGCCAGGGTCGGTTTGCCGGAAGACGTCATCGCGAAAATGGCCGGTACCGCCAATGCGTTTGCCGCGACCCAGAAAAGCCAGCCGTGGATGATTCTCGGCGCGCTGGTGGCGGTGTATCTGGTGCTGGGCGTGCTTTATGAAAGCTACATTCACCCGCTGACCATTCTCTCGACCTTGCCGTCGGCCGGGGTTGGGGCGTTGCTGTCGATCTATGTGCTCGGTGGTGAGTTCAGTCTGATTTCCTTGCTCGGGCTGTTCCTGCTGATCGGCGTGGTGAAGAAAAACGCGATTCTGATGATCGACCTGGCGCTGCAACTGGAACGGCACCAGGGTCTGGAGCCGCTGGAGTCGATCCGCAGCGCTTGCCTGCAACGGCTGCGACCGATTCTGATGACCACGCTGGCGGCAATCCTCGGCGCCTTGCCGCTGTTGCTGAGCCATGCCGAAGGGGCGGAAATGCGTCAGCCATTGGGCCTGACCATCATCGGCGGGCTGGTCTTCAGCCAGGTGCTGACGCTTTACACCACCCCGGTGGTTTACCTCTATCTCGACAATCTGCGCCATCGGTTCAACCGCTGGCGTGGAGTGCGTACCGATGCCGCTTTGGAAACTCCGCTATGACTGACCGTTCGCTTATCAACCTGGCTGCACCGCTGATCACGGCGCAGCGCTCGCGTTTGCTGGGTCTGTCGCTGTGCGTGGCGATGCTCAGTGCCTGCGCCATCGGCCCGGATTACCAGCGCCCGCAAGCCGCCGCGCCAGCCCAGTACAAGGAAGCGGCTGGCTGGCGTCAGGCCAATCCCAGCGATTCTCTGGCCCGTGGTGCCTGGTGGGAGCTGTATGGCGATCAGCAGCTCAATGGCCTGATCGAAAAACTCAACAGCGCCAACCAGACTGTCGCCCAGTCCGAAGCCCAGTACCGCCAGGCCCAGGCCTTGGTGCGCAGCGCCCGGGGGGCGTTTTTCCCGACGGTGGACCTGACCGTCGGGAAAACCCGTTCCAGCCAGGGCACCGGTAGCAGCAGTTCGAGCCTGAGCAGTTCCTCCAGCGGTATTCGCGACACCTACACCGCGCAGGCCGGGGTCAGTTGGGAAGCGGATGTCTGGGGCAAATTGCGCCGAGGCCTGGAAGCTGACACCGCCAACGCCGAGGCGAGTTTTGCCGACCTGGCGGCGATGCGCCTGAGCCAACAATCGGA
This sequence comes from Pseudomonas sp. Tn43, assembly GCF_014192635.1. NCBI lineage: Bacteria > Pseudomonadati > Pseudomonadota > Gammaproteobacteria > Pseudomonadales > Pseudomonadaceae > Pseudomonas > Pseudomonas sp. Tn43. The sequence continues at coordinate 127,920 of NZ_JACHYG010000001.1, read as the reverse complement.
ACTGGTGCAGAACTACCTGCAACTGCGGGTGATCGATCAGCAGAAACGCCTGCTGGAAGCGACGGTCGAGGCCTATCAGCGCTCGCTGACCATGACCGAAAACCAGTACCGCGCCGGTGTCTCCGGCAAGGACGCCGTGGCGCAGGCCACCACGCAGCTCAAAAGCACTCAGGCAGAGATGGTGGACCTGATCTGGCAGCGCGCGCAGTTCGAGAACGCCATTGCTGTATTGATTGGTCTGCCGCCGGCCGAATTCAGCCTGGCTGAAACCCAAGACATCCCGGCTTTGCCGCAGGTGCCGCTGAGCCTGCCTTCGCAGTTGCTGGAACGCCGTCCGGACATCGCCGCCGCCGAGCGCTCGGTGATGGCCGCCAACGCCAATATTGGCGTGGCCAAAGCCGCCTATTACCCGGATCTGACCCTGAGCCTGAACGGCGGTTATAGCAGCAGCACCTCTAACAACTGGATCAGCGTGCCCAACCGCTTCTGGTCGGTCGGCCCGCAACTGGCCATGACCTTGTTCGATGGTGGGCAGCGCTCGGCGGAAGTCGATCGCAGCGAAGCGGCCTATGACGAAACCGTCGCTAAATACCGCCAGACCGTGCTCGACGGCTTCCGTGAAGTGGAAAACTATCTGGTGCAGCTCAAGGTGCTGGAAGACGAAGCCAAGGTGCGTCAGGAAGCCCTGGAGGCGGCGCGCGAGTCCTTGCGTTTGACCCGCAATCAGTACCGGGCCGGGCTGATTGCCTATCTGGATGTGGTGGTGGTTCAGGCCACGGCGTTGAGCAACGAGCGCAACGTGCTGAGCTTGCTGCAGAGCCGCTTGATCGCCAGCGTGCAATTGATCGCCGCACTGGGCGGCGGGTGGGACGGGCAGCTTCAGGTGAGCGACAAGCCATAGCGCATGATCGTTCCCACGCTCTGCGTGGGAACGCCTCACCGGACGCTCCGCGTCCGCTTCTGCATGGGACGCGGAGCGTCCCTGGCTGCATTCCCACGCAGAGCGTGGGAACGATCAATAGCGAACGGTAGCCCGTAGCAGCTGCCGAGCCTGCGAGGCTGCGTTCGGCGGCGCAGCCGTCGTGAAATCAGCATCGCGGTGTGTCAGGAAAACCTTGCATATAGGGTTTGCGACGGCTGCGCCGCCGAACGCAGCCTCGCAGGCTCGGCAGCTGCTACAGGAGGCTTGTGCAGCAGTCACACAAATGCTTCATCACCTTGATGGCCTTTTGATGACTTTGTGAGTGCGTTCGTCCACGGAATCAGTACAATCGCCGACTTTGCTCCCCGACAACGAACACAGCACGGCGGGGGCGGTCGCGAGAAGTCCCATGCTCATTGGTAGTTATTCCCTTACGCTGGTTTTCATATCGCTTTGTGTGGCGATACTTGCCTCTTATACCGCGCTCGACCTCACCGGTCGCATCGCCACGGCCACAGGCCGGGCAGTGCATCTGTGGACGGCGGGCGGCGCTTTTGCGATGGGGATTGGCGTGTGGTCGATGCATTTCATCGGCATGCTCGCGTTCACATTGCCGATCGACCTGGGCTACGACGTTACCCTCACGGCGCTGTCGTTATTGATCGCGGTCCTGTCCTGCGGTTTTGCCTTGTGGCTGGTGAGCCAGCCACAACTGCCGGCCTGGCAACTGGCGTTCGGTGCGCTGGTGATGGGCGCAGGCATCAGTGCGATGCATTACACCGGCATGGCCGCCATGCGTATGCAGCCGGGCATCGATTACGACCCTGCACTGTTCAGCGCCTCATTGCTGATTGCCGTCGGCGCGTCGGGCGCGGCATTGTGGATCGCTTTCCGCCTGCGTCGGCAGGCGCCTTATGTTCGCCTGATCCGCGGCGGTGCGGCGGTGATCATGGGCATCGCCATCGTCGGCATGCACTACACCGGCATGGCCGCGGCACGTTTTGCCGACGGCAGCTTCTGTGGCGCGGCAGCCGATGGCCTGAACGGCGAGGGCCTGGACAACCTGATTCTGATCACCACCCTTGCCGTATTGAGCATTGCCTTGCTGACCTCGATCCTCGATGCACGCCTGGAGGCTCGCACCGCCGACCTGGCCCACTCGCTGACCGAGGCCAATCGCGAGCTCACCCAATTGGCGCTGCACGATACCCTGACCGGGCTGCCGAACCGGGTATTGCTGGCCGACCGTATCGATCAGGCGATGTCGAGGGTGCAGGAGCAGGGTGGCTGTTTTGCGTTGATGTTCATTGATCTGGATGGCTTCAAACCGGTCAACGATGCTTTTGGGCACCACATGGGCGACCAGTTGCTGCGTGAGGTCGGCCTGCGCTTGCGTGAAGATTTGCGTAGCCAGGACACCCTGGCGCGGATCGGCGGCGATGAATTTGTATTGCTGGTGCAACTCGCCGAGCCGAATGACGCGCTGAACCTGGCGGAGCGCCAGGTGGGGCTGATCGCGCGCTCGTTCCGGGTTGCGGAGCATGACTTGCAGATTTCCGCCAGCGTCGGCATCGCACTCTATCCCGGCAACGGTCAGACCGCCGAGGAGTTGCTGATGAATGCCGACGCTGCGATGTACCATGCCAAGGGCGCCGGGAAAAACGGTCATCGTTTCTTCGATGCCTCGATGAACAGCAACGCGCGCAAACAACTGCAATTGCTGCAAGACCTGCGCAACGCCCTCGATCAGCAACAGTTCAGTCTCTATTACCAACCCAAGTTCGACGCTGGCAATGGCCGCGCGGTGGGCGCCGAGGCGTTGCTGCGCTGGATGCACCCGACCCAAGGCATACTGCAGCCGGACAGCTTCATCGATCTTGCGGAGAAGACCGGGCTGATCATTCCGATTGGCGAGTGGGTGCTCAACGAAGCCTGCCGTCAGATGCGCGAGTGGTACATGCTCGGTTACACCGACTGGCGCATCGCGGTGAACCTCTCGGCCTTGCAGTTCTGCCATGCCGGCTTGGTCCAGAGCGTGGCCAAGGCGCTGGCCACTCATCATCTTCCGGCCAATAGCCTGACCCTGGAAATCACCGAAACCACCGCCATGAGCGACGCCGACGCGAGCATGACGGTGCTGCAGGACCTCTCGGAAATGGGCGTCGACCTGTCCATTGATGACTTTGGTACCGGCTATTCGAGCTTGATGTACCTCAAGCGCCTGCCGGCCAATGAGCTGAAGATCGACCGGGGTTTCGTCCGCGATCTGGAACACGACAGCGACGACGCGGCCATCGTCTCGGCCATCGTCGCCCTCGGCCAGGCCCTGGGCTTGCGGATTGTCGCCGAAGGGGTGGAAACCGGTGTCCAGCAAGACTTCCTGACCCAGTTGGGTTGCGATTCCTTGCAGGGTTACCTGCTGGGGCATCCGCTGCCGGCCGATCGCTTCATGGCCGATATTCACCGTGGGGAGCAATTGGCGGCTGGCTGAAACCTGGCAGCTTATTGGGGGCAGACCTGTGGCGAGGGAGCTCTGTGGCGAGGGGGCTTGCCCCCGTTCGGCTGCGAAGCAGTCGTAAATTCAGGCAACTCGGTCAGGATGAAAAATCGAAGGGGGCCGCTTCGCAGCCCAACGGGGGCAAGCCCCCTCGCCACGGAGCCCCCTCGCCACAGGTTGTCGTCATTGGAATTGACGCAGGTTCATGCAAAACCCGCCGATGGCGGTTATTCTTGGCCCCGACTGCATACGCTTGAAACGGGGGAATGCCAGCATGGACAAAGTCATCGTCATCACCGGCGGCAGCCGCGGAATCGGTGCCGCCACGGCCCTGTTGGCCGCAGAACAGGGCTATCGGATCTGTATCAACTATCAGTCCGACGAACAGGCGGCGCACGCAGTGCTGGAGCAAGTGCGCGCACTCGGCGCCCAAGCCATTGCGGTGCGCGCCGATGTCAGCATCGAAGACGAAGTGATCGGCCTGTTCCACCGCGTAGACACCGAACTGGGGCGGGTCACGGCGCTGGTGAACAACGCCGGCACGGTCGGGCAAAAGTCGCGGATCGACGAAATGTCCGAATTCCGTATTCTGAAAATCCTCAAGACCAACGTCCTGGCGCCGATCCTTTGCGCCAAACACGCGATCTTGCGCATGTCGCCCAAACATGGCGGGCAGGGCGGCAGCATCGTCAATGTGTCGTCGGTTGCGGCCCGCTTGGGTGCCCCCAGCGAATATGTCGACTATGCAGCGTCCAAAGGCGCACTGGACACGTTCACCATCGGTCTGTCCAAGGAAGTGGCGGGCGAGGGTATTCGCGTCAACGCTGTGCGCCCTGGCTACATCTACACCGATTTCCATGCATTGAGCGGCGATCCGGACCGGGTCAGCAAGCTGGAGTCGGCAATCCCGATGGCCCGGGGCGGGCGGCCGGATGAAGTGGCGGAAGCGATTGTGTGGTTGTTGTCGGATAAGGCGTCTTATGCGACGGGGACTTTCGTTGACCTTGGTGGTGGGCGGTAAGAGTCAGGAGCAAGATCAAAAGATCGCAGCCTTCGGCAGCTCCTACAGGTGTACGCTAATTCCCTGTAGGAGCTGCCGAAGGCTGCGATCTTTTGATTTTAGAAGGATCTGACAATCCGCCCCAACGTCTCCATCGCCTTCTCCGAATCCTCGGTCCAAGGGCTGCCATAGTTCAGCCGAATACAATTCCTGAACCGCTGGGTTGGCGAGAAAATCGGCCCCGGCGCGATGCTGATCCCTTGCGCCAGCGCCATCTGAAACAACTTCAACGAATCCATCTGCGGCGGCAGTTCCAGCCACAAAAAGTACCCTCCCGCCGGCTGGCTGACGCGGGTCTGGGCGGGGAAGTAGCGGGCGATGGCGGCGAGCATGGCACTTTGCTGTTCTTCCAGGGCATAGCGCAGTTTGCGCAGGTGCCGGTCGTAGCCGCCGTGTTGCAGGTAATCGGCGATGGCGGCCTGGGCCGGCATCGAGGCGCAGAGTGAGGTCATCAGTTTCAGGCGCTCAATCTTCTGCGCATAACGCCCGGCCGCGACCCAGCCGATGCGGTACCCGGGGGCCAGGCTCTTGGCGAACGAACCGCAGTGCATCACCAGGCCCTCGGTATCGAAGGCCTTGGCCGGTTTTGGCGCCTGCTGCCCGTAATAAAGCTCGGCGTAGACGTCGTCCTCGATCAGCGGCACCTGGTGACTGCGCAACAACTCCACCAGCTCCTGCTTCTTCGCCTCGGGCATGGTCGCGCCCATCGGATTCTGGAAACTGGTCATGCACCAGCAAGCCTTGATCGGATGCCGTTCCAGGGTTTGGGCCAGCACACCAAGGTCAATGCCGTCGCGCGGGTGCACGGGAATTTCCACCGCTTTGAGCTTCAACCGTTCCAGCACTTGCAGGCTGGCGTAGAACGCCGGGGCTTCGATGGCCACCAGATCGCCGGGTTCGGTGACCGCTTGCAAGCACAGGTTCAGCGCTTCCAGCGCGCCGTTAGTGATCAGCAATTCTTCCATGGGCAGCATCAGCCCGCCGACCATGTAGCGCAGGGCGATTTGCCGACGCAGTTGCGGGTTGCCCGGCGACATGTCGGTGACCACCATGCGCGGGTCCATCTCCCGGGCGGCGCTGGCCAGTGAGCGGGACAGGCGTTGCAGCGGAAACAGCGTGGGGCTGGGAAACGCCGAGCCGAAGGGCACGGTGTTCGGGTCCTTGATCGAGTCCAGTACCGAGAACACCAGTTCGCTGACGTCGACTTCGGTGGACTCGTTGACCTGGCTGCTGATCACCGGCTCCGAAAACGGGCTCGGTGCATGCGCATTGACGAAGTAGCCGGAGCGTGGCCGGGCACGGATCAGGCCGCGGCGCTCAAGCAGGTAATAGGCCTGGAACACCGTGGATGGGCTGACCCCGTAAGTCTGGCTGGCGTAGCGCACCGAAGGCACCCGCTGGCCAGGACCGAGGACGCCGGAGCGGATCAGTTCAGCGATGTCGTCGGCGAATTTTTCGTAGCGTTTCATCGAGTGCCCGGTTAGTGAATTGTGCATTTTGTGGCGAGGGGGCTTGCCCCCGTTGGGTCGCGAAGCGGCCCCTCTACATTTTTCAGACAGACCGAGTCGTCTGGTTTTGCGACTGCTTCGCAGCCGAACGGGGGCGAGCCCCCTCGCCACAGAAGATCGCATCTGACAAAGGACTGCATCTTAAAGGCTCAACGGTTCATCGGTGCAACAAACCGGCTCTTGGCCACGCTGTAGATAGCCGGTTCATCACTGTCGACAATCTTGAAGCTGATGGTCTGCGAGCTGCTGCTCGGTCGTTCCGTGGTCATCGCCACTGACACCGGCACATCCACAATCTCGCCCGGTGCCAGGCTCAGTTCGGTCTTGCCATGCAGCTGGAAGCCGTCGCCTTCAACCAGTGTCAATCGATAATCCTGACGTTGCTGGGTCTTGTTGATGACCTTCAAGCTGTAGATGTTTTCGATCTGGCCTTCACTGTTCTCGCGGAACAGGCCACGGTCCTTGCTCACGTCCAGCGACACCATCGGCCGTTCCACCAACGCCAGGGCGAGGGCGCCGATCATCACCAGCAGCACGGCGCTGTAGCCGATCAGTCGCGGCCGTAGCAGGTGCGTCTTGCCACCTTGCAGTTCATGCTCCGAGGTGTAGCTGATCAGCCCACGGGCGTAGCCCATTTTGTCCATGATCGAATCACAGGCGTCGATGCACGCGGCGCATCCGATGCATTCCATCTGCAAGCCGTCGCGAATGTCGATGCCGGTCGGGCAGACCTGCACGCACAATTGGCAATCGATGCAATCACCCAGTCCGACCTCGGCGGGTTTTACCTCACGTTTGCGCGGGCCACGCTTTTCGCCGCGGGCCACGTCATAGGAAATGGTCAGGGTGTCCTTGTCGAACATCACGCTCTGGAACCGCGCATACGGGCACATGTGCATGCACACTGCTTCGCGCAACCACCCGGCATTGATGTAAGTGGCCCCGGTAAAAAACAGGACCCAAAACAGGCTGATACCGCCGATTTGCAAGGTCAGCAGTTCTTCGGCCAGCGGACGGATCGGCGTGAAGTAGCCGACAAAGGTCAGGCCGGTGAGCAAGCTGATCGCCAGCCACAAGGTGTGTTTGGCCGAGCGGCGGACCAGTTTGTTCAGGCCCCAGGGTGCGGCTTGCAGTTTGATCCGCTGGTTGCGCTCGCCTTCGGTGAGCTTCTCGCACCACATGAAGATCCAGGTCCAGGAACTCTGCGGGCAGGTATAGCCGCACCAGACCCGGCCAGCGAATACGGTAATTGCAAACAGGCCGAACGCGGCAATGATCAGCAGCGCCGAAAGCAGGATGAAATCCTGTGGCCAGAAGGTCGCGCCGAAGATGTGGAATTTGCTTTCGGAAAGATCCCAGAGCACCGCCTGGCGACCGCCCCAATTCAGCCATACCGTACCGAAGAACAGCAGAAACAGAACACCCGCGCCACTGATGCGCAAGGTGCGGAATACGCCCTTGAAGCTGCGGGTGTGGATCAGGTTGTCGCTGGATTTGGCCTTTATCTTTGATGGCAAAGGCTCATTGTTTTTTATGAATGCGGCAGGTTCTATGGTTCGGACGGGGATTCTATCGCTCATGGTCTTTCGCTCATCAGCCTCCATCAGGCCTGAGCACTATGACCAGCGATCTGTTTGCATAACAGACTCAGCTAAAGCAATAAAAAGCGGATCAGATGGGTTGTACGCGCTTGCCTGCGACAACTTGATGCACCGGTAATGGCTGGCCGCCAACACCTGTGCCCTTTGTTGGCGGGGTGTATTGATGCGGGTCAGTCAAATCACCGAATCACTGTCCGTGGCCTTCAAATGCCGGCGTTCATCCACTGCGCCTGCTACGGTTAATGCATCGGCTTCTGCTTCGGTGATGTAGATGCGCTGGCCGTCGAGATCGACCGCCGACATGGATTTTTCCCCGTCGGTGATGATTGTCACGTCAGGGCAAAGACGGATTTCTTCGCCGTTTGGGGTGATGAAGAAGCAGGTCTGGTTTTCGATGCGCACGGTCATGGAGGCGTCCTTTTTTCGGCGGAGTCTGAAGTGTTAGGGCGCATCCGCCGGTCATCGTTCGGTGCAACCGATTAATGGTGGGTGCGGTCCATCCTCTATCGAGTCATTGAATCTTCACAAGGGCTGCGCCATGGACGCTTGGTGGCACGAGGTTTGGGAGACGTTGCAAGCGGAGTTCACCGACATTGGCGATGCGTCGCAATTGACGCGCATTACCGTGCGCTTGCTGATGGCCGCCTTGCTGGGCGGCATTCTCGGTTTTGAACGCGAGCAAAAGGGCAAGGCTGCCGGGGTTCGCACCCACATGCTGGTGGCGCTTGGCGCGGCATTGTTTGTGCTGGTGCCGCAGATGTCAGGATCCCAGGCCGATGCCATGAGCCGGGTGGTGCAGGGCGTGATCGCCGGCATCGGCTTTCTCGGCGCCGGGACTATCCTGAAAAACAGCGATGGCGATGAAGGCCATGTCAAAGGCCTGACCACCGCCGCCGGTTTGTGGATGACCGCAGCCATTGGTGTTTCGGCGGGAATGGGCCGCGAGGCGACGGCGGTGCTCAGTACGCTGTTGGCGTTGGTGATTCTCGGTGTGATGCCGATCGTGGTGCGCCAGTTGGAAAAGGAACGCCCCCCACGCGAATGATCATTCCGGGGTGACGATTTCCGGTGGCTGCACAGTCGGTGGCTCTTCGCGCGGTGGCGGGTTGGTGCCTGGCGGTTCCTGTTCAGGGACGGGGGCGGGCTCGGTCGGCGGTGTGGGTTGTGGCGGCGGTACCGTTGGCTCATCGAGGTTCGGATCGGGTGTTTCAGGCGGGGTGGGAATGCTCATTGATACCGTCTCCGGTGGCAGGTGGCGTGAGTCGTGCTTAAGTTGATTGACCCGTAAACAGGGAACTTGATTCCCCGAAAAACTTGGCAAATCCCTCTGAACTTTTACCGACGCCTGCTGTTCGGAACTTAAGTGAGTTCATGCCGGGGCAGATCGCTTCGTGTGAACGACGACCAGGCACAAGAGCGTCCTTGGGGCGTTAAGGAGAGATGCTCGATGACCGCTGAGAAACCCACAGAATTTAGCTACAACCCGCATATACCGCTGTCGCAGGCGTTGCTGCTACCGCGGATCGTGATCGAAAACACCATGCCGACCCTCGATGGCGGGCAATTCGCCGTTAAAGCCGTGATTGATCAGGACGTGGTGGTGACCAGCAAAGTGTTTGCCGACGGCCACGACAAACTGGCCGTGCGCATCCGCTGGCGTGCCGACGGCGACGAAACCTGGCAGAGCGAGGTGATGGCCGAGCTGGGCAATAACGGCTGGCAGGGCCAGTTTCGTGTCAAGAAGCAGGGGCGTTATGTGTTCTGCCTCGAAGCCTGGATCGATCAGTTCGCCAGCTTCTGTTATGAGCTGAAAAAAAAGCACGACGCTGGCGTTTCGGTCAGCCTGGAACTGCAGGAAGGACGCAATCACGTCCAACAGGCCGCCGAACGCTCTGAAGGCCATCTCAGCGAACAATTGACGACGTTGCACCACAAATTGTGCGGTCTGCTCGAAACCGAGCAGGTCGCCTTGTTTCTGCACCAACGCAGCGCGGATTTGATGGCCCAGGCCGATCATCGTCCCTTCCTGAGCCTGAGCCCGGAATACCCGGTGGACGTGGAGCGAGAGCTGGCGGAGTTCGCCAGTTGGTATGAATTGTTTCCGCGCTCGATCACCGATGACCCGGCCCGTCATGGCACCTTCAACGACGTGCATTCGCGGCTGCCGATGATCCAGGACATGGGCTTCGACGTGCTGTATTTCACGCCCATCCACCCGATCGGCCGCAGCTACCGCAAAGGCCCGAACAACTCGTTGATCGCCGGCCCGGACGATCCGGGCAGCCCGTACGCCATTGGCAGTGAAGAGGGCGGGCATGAGGCGATTCACTCGGAATTGGGCACTCGCGAGGATTTCCGCCGGCTCGTCGCGGCAGCATCCCGGCATGGGCTGGAAATTGCTCTCGATTTTGCGATTCAGTGTTCCCAGGACCATCCGTGGCTCAAACAGCACCCGGGCTGGTTCAACTGGCGGCCGGACGGCACGATCAAATACGCCGAGAACCCGCCGAAGAAATACCAGGACATCGTCAACGTCGATTTCTATGCCGTGGACGCGATCCCCAGCCTGTGGATCGAGTTGCGCGACATTGTGGTGGGTTGGGTCGAGGAGGGCGTGAAACTGTTTCGCGTCGACAACCCTCACACCAAGCCGTTGCCGTTCTGGCAATGGATGATTGCCGATGTCCGGGCGCTGTACCCCGAGGTGATTTTCCTGGCCGAAGCCTTTACGACGCCAGCGATGATGGCGCGCCTGGGCAAGGTCGGTTACTCCCAGAGCTACACCTATTTCACCTGGCGCAATACCAAGCACGAGCTGGCGACCTATTTCACCGAACTCAATGAATCGCCGTGGCGTGAATGCTACCGGCCGAATTTCTTCGTCAACACGCCGGACATCAACCCGACGTTCCTGCATGAGTCCGGGCGCGCCGGCTTTCTGATTCGCGCCGCGCTGGCAACCATGGGCTCCGGCCTGTGGGGCATGTATTCGGGTTTTGAGTTATGTGAAGCGGCGCCGGTACCGGGCCGGGAGGAATACCTCAATTCCGAGAAGTACGAAATCCGCCCCCGAGACTTCAACGCGCCGGGCAACATCATTGCCGAAATCGCCCAGCTCAACCGCATCCGCCGACAGAACCCGGCCTTGCACACGCACTTGGGCCTGAAGGTCTACAACGCCTGGAACGACAACATTCTGTACTTCGGTAAACGCAGCGTCGACGGCAGCAATTTCATTCTGGTGGCGGTCAACCTCGATCCGCACCACGCCCAAGAGGCGAACTTCGAATTGCCGCTGTGGGAAATGGGCCTGCCCGATGATGCCGTCACTCAAGGCGAAGACTTGATGAACGGCCACCGCTGGACCTGGCACGGCAAGTACCAGTTCATGCGGCTCGAACCGTGGCATCTGCCGTTCGGGATCTGGAGGATTACTACTTCTTGACCGTCATGATCGTTCCCACGCTCTGCGTGGGAATGCCGCCCTGGACGCTCCGCGTCCGCCGCTGTGACGCAGAGCGTCACTGGATGCATTTCCACGCAGAGCGTGGGAACGATCTAGGCCAAGGCGTTCTCTAGTATCAACAGGAGTTACAAATGGCGAAGAAACCCAGGTCAGCCACCTTTATCAAGGACCCGCTCTGGTACAAGGATGCGGTGATTTACCAAGTTCATGTTAAGTCTTTTTTCGACTCCAACAACGACGGGATCGGCGACTTTCCCGGCCTTATCGCCAAACTCGATTACATTGCCGATCTGGGCGTCAACACCATTTGGCTGTTGCCGTTCTACCCCTCGCCACGACGCGACGATGGTTATGACATCGCCGAATACCGTGGTGTACACCCGGACTACGGCACCCTGGCCGATGCCAAACGCTTTATTGCCGAAGCCCACAAACGTGGCCTGCGGGTGATTACCGAACTGGTCATCAATCACACCTCGGACCAGCACGCCTGGTTCCAGCGCGCACGCAAGGCCAAGCCCGGTTCGGCGGCCCGCGAGTTCTATGTCTGGTCCGATAACGATCAGAAATACGACGGCACCCGCATCATTTTTCTCGACACTGAAAAGTCCAACTGGACCTGGGACCCGGTCGCCGGTCAGTACTTCTGGCACCGTTTCTATTCTCACCAGCCGGACCTGAATTTCGACAACCCGCAAGTCATGAAAGCGGTGCTGTCGGTGATGCGCTACTGGCTCGACATGGGCATCGACGGTCTGCGGCTGGACGCGATCCCGTACCTGATCGAGCGCGACGGCACCAACAACGAAAACCTGCCCGAGACCCACGACGTTCTCAAGCAGATCCGCGCCGAAATCGACGCCAACTACCCCGATCGCATGCTGCTGGCCGAGGCCAATCAGTGGCCGGAAGACACTCAACTGTACTTTGGCAACACCACTGCCGATGGCCAGAACGGCGATGAATGCCACATGGCCTTTCACTTCCCGTTGATGCCGCGCATGTACATGGCGCTGGCCCAGGAAGATCGTTTCCCGATCACCGATATTCTGCGCCAGACCCCGGAAATCCCCGCCAACTGCCAGTGGGCTATTTTCCTGCGCAACCACGATGAGCTGACCCTGGAAATGGTCACCGACCGGGAGCGCGATTACCTGTGGAATTACTACGCCGCCGACCGCCGGGCGCGAATCAATCTGGGGATCCGTCGGCGTCTGGCGCCGTTGATGGAACGTGACCGTCGCCGCGTGGAATTGCTCAACAGTTTGCTGCTGTCGATGCCGGGCACGCCGACCCTGTATTACGGCGATGAAATCGGCATGGGCGACAACATCTACCTCGGCGATCGCGACGGTGTGCGCACGCCAATGCAATGGTCGATCGACCGTAATGGCGGTTTCTCCCGCGCCGACCCGGCCAGCCTGGTGTTGCCGCCGATCATGGACCCGCTTTACGGCTACTTGTCGGTCAACGTCGAAACCCAGGCCGGTGACCCTCATTCGTTGTTGAACTGGAACCGGCGCCTGCTCGCGGTGCGCAAGCAATCCAAGGCGTTCGGGCGCGGGACGCTGAAAATGCTCTCGCCGAGCAATCGCCGGATCCTGGCGTATACCCGCGAATTCACCGGCCCGGATGGCAAGCACGAGATCATTCTGTGCGTGGCCAACGTATCCCGAAGCGCGCAAGCGGCGGAGCTGGACCTTTCGGCCTATGTCGGCATGGTTCCGGTGGAGATGCTCGGCGGCAATGCGTTCCCGCCCATCGGCCAGTTGAATTTCCTGCTGACGCTGGCGCCTTACGGTTTCTATTGGTTTGGGCTGGCGGCGGAAAACCAGATGCCGAGCTGGCACGTGGAGCCGGCGCACAGCCTGCCGGACTTCACCACCCTGGTGCTGAAGAAACGCATGGAAGAGCTGCTCGAAGCGCCGTCCCGACAAACCCTGGAGCAGAGCATTCTGCCGAGCTGGTTGCAGAATCGCCGCTGGTTCGCCGGCAAGGACGGCGTCATCGACAGCGTCAACCTGGCGTACGGCGTGCGTTTCGGCGACCCGCAGCATCCAGTGTTGCTGGGGGAAATCGACGTCACCAGCGGTGGGCAGACAAGCCGCTATCAACTGCCGTTCGGCTTTATCTCCGAGGAACAGGTCGGCGCGGCGTTGCCGCAGCAATTGGCGCTGGCCCGGGTCCGGCGTGGGCGTCAGGTCGGTTTGATCACCGACGCGTTCAGCCTCGACAGCTTTGTTCATGCGGTGTTGCAGAGCATGCAGGCCGGCACGGTATTGTCATCCGACGGTGGCGAGATCCGTTTCGAGCCCACCGACGCCCTGACCAGGCTTGGCCTGACCGCCGAGTCGGAGGTGCGCTATTTGTCCGCCGAGCAATCCAACAGTTCAGTGGTGATCGGCGGCAGCCTGGTACTCAAGCTGATCCGCAAGGTCGCGCCAGGGGTGCACCCGGAACTGGAAATGAGTGCGTACCTGACCCATGCCGGTTTCCAGAATATTTCGCCGCTGCTGGGCGCGGTGACCCGTCGCAACGCGGCAGGCGAGGACACGCTGCTGATGATCGCCCAAGGTTACTTGAGCAATCAGGGCGACGCGTGGGAGTGGACCCAGAACAACCTCGAACGGGCGCTTCGCGACGAGCTCGCCGATGCCGTCTCGGAACAGGAACAGCATTACAACGCCCTCGGCGAGCTGAAAGATTTCGCCGGCATGCTCGGCCAGCGCCTGGGGGAAATGCATCAAGTGTTGGCAGCCCCGAGCGCCAACCCGGACTTCGCACCACAAATCACCACCCAGAAAGATGCCCTCGCCTCGGCCAAGGATGTGGCGGCGCAGCTGGAACATGCCCTGAAGTTGCTCAAGCAGCATCAAACTGACCTGAGCTCCGCGGATCAGGCATTGGTCAGTCGTTTGCTGGACAACAAAAGAACCATCCTCAGCCATGTTCAGGAATTGGGCAAAAAAGCGGCTGGTGGCCTGCGCATTCGCGTCCATGGCGACTTGCACCTGGGGCAAGTGCTGGTGATCAAGGGCGATGCCTACCTGATCGATTTCGAAGGTGAACCGGCACGGGGCCTGCATGAACGCCGAGGCAAACACAGCCCCTATAAAGATGTCAGCGGCGTGTTGCGCTCCTTCGATTACGCGGCGGCGATGACGCTCAACGTGCATAACGTCGATAACACCGCCGAGGCCCAGGCCGCGCGGCAACGGGTCGCCGATCGTTATCTGAAAGAAGCGCGGCATGCATTTGTCGACGCTTATCGGCTGGCGGCAGCTAGTCTTGCTCATGCATGGCAAGATCCTGAAGGCGAGGACGCCGCGCTGGCGTTGTTCGGTCTGGAGAAGGCGGCTTATGAAGTGGCCTATGAGGCTGAAAATCGACCCACCTGGCTGCCCGTGCCGTTGCACGGTCTACACGGTTTATTGAGTGGGCTCAAACCCTTTTCCGATCTTGGTGGAGAGTAGTCATGAGTATCTCGAACAAGGAACAGGGGCACGTTGAACAGGCGCTGCTGCCCAGGGCGCGGGATATCGATGCGTTGGTACGCGCCGAGCACCAAGACCCCTTTGCAATTCTGGGCCCGCATAGCGATGGCGCTGGCGGGCAATTCATTCGCGCCTATCTGCCGGATGCCTTGAGTGTGCAAGTGGTGGACAAGGAATCCGGGGAAGAGCTCGGCAGCCTTGAGGCCACGCAAACCCCGGGGCTGTTCGTCGGGCACTTCGAGCGGGCTCGGCCCTATTTGTTGCGAACCCGTTGGGCGGGTGGCGAGCAACTTGCCGAGGACCCTTACAGCTTTGGTCCGTTACTCGGCGAGATGGATTTGTACCTGTTCGCCGAGGGCAATCACCGGGACTTGAGCAGTTGCCTCGGCGCGCAGCTGAAGACGGTCGATGGTGTAGAGGGTGTGCGCTTCGCCGTGTGGGCGCCGAATGCCAGAAGGGTTTCGGTGGTTGGCGATTTCAACGTCTGGGACGGTCGCCGCCATCCGATGCGATTGCGCCATCCTTCCGGGGTCTGGGAGTTGTTCATTCCGCGCTTGCAAGCGGGGGAAGCCTACAAATACGAGATCCTCGGTGCCCACGGCATTCTGCCGCTCAAGGCCGACCCAATGGCCCTCGCCACCGCACTGCCACCGGACACCGCATCGAAAGTCGCCTCGCCGCTGAAAATCGACTGGAAGGATCACGACTGGATGCAGTCGCGGGGCGAGCGTCAGCGAACCAGCGCACCGTTGTCGATCTATGAGTTGCACGCCGGTTCCTGGCAATGCGAACTGGATGACCTGGGCGAAGTCGCCCGTCAGTACACCTGGCCCGAATTGGCCGAGCGGCTGATTCCTTATGTGAAGGAGCTGGGTTTCACTCACATCGAACTGATGCCGATCATGGAGCATCCCTTCGGTGGCTCCTGGGGTTATCAATTGCTGTCGCAATTCGCCCCAAGCGCCCGTTACGGCACGCCGGATGAGTTCGCCGCGTTCGTCAATGCCTGTCACCAGGCCGAGATCGGTGTGATCCTCGATTGGGTGCCGGCGCATTTCCCCACCGATACCCACGGCCTGGCGCAGTTCGACGGCACGGCGTTGTATGAGTACGGTAACCCGCAGGAAGGTTTTCACCAGGACTGGGACACGCTGATCTACAACCTGGGCCGCACCGAGGTGCACGGCTACATGCTGGCGTCGGCGCTGCACTGGCTCAAGCATTTCCACGTCGATGGCCTGCGCGTGGATGCGGTGGCGTCGATGCTGTATCGCGATTACTCGCGCAAGGCCGGTGAGTGGGTGCCCAACCGTCACGGCGGTCGGGAGAATCTGGAGGCCATTGATTTTCTGCGTCATCTCAATGACGTGGTGGCTCTGGAAACACCGGGCGCGCTGGTGATTGCCGAAGAATCCACGGCGTGGCCGGGCGTCAGCCAGAGCACGCAACAGGGTGGGTTGGGTTTTGCCTATAAATGGAACATGGGCTGGATGCACGATTCGCTGCATTACATCCAGCAGGACCCGGTGTACCGCGCCCATCATCACAACGAGCTGAGTTTCGGTCTGATGTATGCCTGGTCCGAACGCTTCATCCTGCCGATTTCTCACGATGAAGTGGTGCATGGCAAGCATTCGCTGATCGACAAGATGCCCGGCGACCGCTGGCAGAAGTTTGCCAACTTGCGGGCTTACCTGAGTTTCATGTGGACGCATCCGGGCAAGAAACTGTTGTTCATGGGCTGCGAATTCGGCCAGTGGCGGGAATGGAATCACGATCAGCAACTGGACTGGTATTTGCTGCAATACCCGGAACATCAAGGGGTGCGCAAACTGGTCGGTGACCTCAATCGGTTGTATCGCGAAGAACCGGCGCTGCATGACCAGGATGACGCCCCGCAAGGCTTCCAGTGGTTGATCGGCGACGATGCGACCAACAGCGTCTACGCCTGGCTGCGCTGGAGCAAGGACGGGCGGCCTGTGCTGGTGGTGGCGAATTTTACCCCGGTGCCGCGACAGTCTTATCGCATCGGTGTGCCCTTCGCCGGGCGTTGGGTCGAGTTGATCAACAGCGATGCCGACACTTATGCCGGGTCCAATTACGGTAACGGCGGCGGGGTATCCACCGACGAACAACCGAGCCATGGCCAGGCGCTTTCCCTGGATTTGAACCTGCCGCCGTTGGCGGTGTTGATTTTGCGTCCGCAGGGTTGATCCAAAATCGCGTCCTGATCGTTCCCACGCTCTGCGTGGGAATGCAGCCCGGGACGCTCCGCGTCCCAAGAGCGGACGCAGAGCGTCCATTGAGGCATTCCCACGCGCAGCGTCGGAACGATCATCGGCCAGGCTTCACCACCGCATCCGCACCCCAAGGCTGCCAATCAACCCGTTCAAATCATTGTCATCCACATCGCTGCTGTAATCGGCGCTGATGTACAGGCTGACCAAAGGCGTGACTCTGGCGACCAGTCCCAAACCCACATCCACCGTCGAGGATTTGCGGCTGCTGCTGATTTTGTCGACCTGATCCAGGCTCACGGTATTGCCGGTGTATACCGTGTGCCACACGTTGGTGCGCACATAGGGTTCGACCGGCAGGCCATTGATATCGTAACTACCTTTCAAGCGGGCACCGACCCGGCCGCTCCAGGACGACATGTCGCTGGAGGAGCCGTTAGCGGAGCCGGCATAGGGCTTATCCAGCGTAATACGTTGATTGATCAACTGCGCCTGGGGTTCGATCACCCAGTTATCACCCAAGCCAATCGGGAAACCGCCTTCCACCGACAGCGTCACCGCGCTGCCTTCGGCGGCTTGTCGCGCGCCTTGGTCATTGCGGCTGTAACCGTTGACCCGGCCGCCGCTGGCGCTCAAGTCTACGTGCCAGCCTTGTGGGCCGGTCAGGCTCCAGTAGGCGCCGAGACTCTGGCCTTGAAGATTGAGGGTGTCATGGTCGGGATCGGCGAGGGCGCGACTGGTCAGCAGACCGTTGTCATTGCCCTGAAATTGAGTGGTGCCGCCGATCAATCCGACCCGCTGGGTATGGCCGCTGTTGCTTTGGACGGTCAACAGCGCCGGGCTTTTGAATTCGCTGGCGCCAGGGATGGAATCGCCCAGGGCCTGATAGTCGGTTTGGGCTTGCCGTGAGGTCTTTCCATAGACATGGTCCCAGGCCGAAGGCGCGGCGTTTTCGACCGTCAGGCGTGAGCTTTGTACATCTGGATTGACACGTGAATGGCCGGGATACGTGGCCAAGCCGGCGGGCAAGGTAAGGGTCGGCAGTGCCTGGTTATACCAAAGCGTTGATTCATCCTCGGCAGACGAGGCCTGCACCTCCATGGATGAGCACAGCAGGAGTGAACTCGTGACGGTGCAGAAAGTGATTTTGATCTCTTGTGGGGTGAGTGAAGTCTTCATGGAGGTCTACCTTGCAGTTGCATGCGTATCTCGCTTTGGCGTCTCTCCTACCCCGAATGAGGGGCGACCGAATGGATTAGGGCAAGGTCAGACCCGCCTTTTCTTACAGGAGTCTGGTGGCTGGCCCCTGATAAATTTCCGGGGGTAGTAAGCACTAGCTAAGAAGACTGCAGGCGCTGCGTCAAGAAAGTGGCCGATAAGCGGTATGGCTATTTTATGTGTTGTAAGTGACTGATTATTGGCGCGTATCTAAGTTGTTGTTTGTGCAAAAAATCATCCAGAAAGGCGCGGGCCAGACACGTTTGGTAGGGCGCTATCAGTTGTTTGACCGAAGGTCGAGCGCAGGAGAAACCAACGACGTCGGTGTGCCATTACTGTCATTTTTTCTGTCATGGAGGGGATGACTGGCGACTGTCTCTTGACGGTGTTACAGGCGCACTTCCACCGCCAGCGGCAAATGGTCCGACAAATGCGTCCAGGGTTTGTGGCCAAGTATGCGCGGTTCATGACTGCTGGCATTACGCAGGTAGATCCGGTCCAGGCGCAGGAGGGGAAAACGTGCCGGGTACGTTTTTGCCGGACGGCCATGATGGCGTTCAAAGGCTTCATGCAAGTAATGGCGCCGGGCGAGGGCGGCATTGCCTTGCAACTGCCAGTCGTTGAAATCGCCGGCAATAATCACTGGGGCATCATCGGGCAACGATTCGAGCAACAGGCAGAGCAATTGCAGCTGCAGTTGTCGATGGCTTTCCAGCAGGCTCAGGTGCACGCAAATGGCATGCACTTCGGCATGCCCCGGCACATCCAGCACGCAATGCAACAACCCGCGCCGCTCGGGGCCGGTGATCGAGACATCGAGGTTGCGAAATTCGCGGATCGGGTATTTCGAGAGCAGGGCATTGCCATGATGGCCATCAGGGTAGACCGCGTTGCGACCGTAAGCGAAATCACTCCACATGCTGTCGGCCAGGAACTCGTATTGCGAGGTTTGTGGCCAATCGTTGTAACGGAAAGAATGCCGGTCATGCTCACCGACCACTTCCTGCAAAAACACCAGGTCTGCCGACGTGCTGCGTACCGCTTCTCGCAACTCCGGAAGGATAAAACGCCGGTTGAGGGCGGTGAAGCCTTTATGGGTATTGACCGTCAGCACTCTGAGTCGATGAACCGCCGCAGGCGTGTCCGAGGGTATGGATTCGATGGCTTGTCGTTCGGCATCACTGGTCACGTTTACTCCTCTTAATCAAGGCTGATGTATGCATGCGACTGGTGCAGGGGGCGAGCAGTTCAGCGTGATTGACAGCAAAGGAATTTTTGCCGCGAGGGCTTCCCTGCGGCGAGGGGACTTCTGTAACTGGGGAAGCTCTGTGGAACGAGGCTTTTGTGGCGTGGGGGCTTGCCCCCGTTGGGTCGCGAAGCGGCCCCAAAAGCTTTTGCGACTGCTTCGCAGCCGAACGGGGGCAAGCCCCCTCGCCACAAAAGCCCATCCACCACAGAAGCCCCTCACCAAAACATTCCCCGCATGATTCAGACAAACACCATTTCATACGGCAGTCGCATGCGCTCCAGAAGCACCCGGGGCAGTGATGGGGCGGCACCGATCATCGGCTCACCGTCAAGTTGGCTGGCGTAGGCATAGGTGGCGTGGCTTTTACGCGCCACGGCCCAGGGGTCCAGGCGTACCTTGCGTGCTCGATGCCAGGGGATCAGCGCGTGATCGCGTGAGGGCCAGTGCCAGGCCCAAACCGGTATTTCGTTGAGTGTTGCACCAACCAGCGCCGCGGCCCTGGCGCTGGCACGGCCAACGGCGTCGTGATCGACGTTGCCGTCTTCGCGCCAGGTGGTGAACACCACATCGCCTGGGCGCAGGTAGCGGATGATGAACCGGGTCAGTTCAGACTCTCTTTCGGTCAGCCCACTGTCAGGGAAGCCGGCGCGAATCCACTTAAGGCTGTGCATCGGCAACCCGAGTCGGCGCAACGCTTCAACGCTTTCCTGGGGGCGAATTACGCTCAGGCGTTTCTGTGACCACTGTGGTGAACCAAAATGGCTGTAGCTACCGTCGGTGATCGAGATCAATTGCAGAGGATGGTCAAGGGCGCACAACTGTTGCAGAAGGCCGCCGCAGGTCAACACTTCATCGCCTGGATGCGGTGCGATCACCACTGCGCGAGCACCGGCCGGGACCAGGGTTTCTGTATTGATGAAAGGGATGTCGTCCAGTTGCCGGGCGCTGTTCCAGATTTGCGCGGGCAGACCATTTTCGCTGATGGACACTGTATTCATAGGCACTACGTCCTTGTTCTGTCTGGCCCTCAGTCGTGCGCAATGCTTGCGAGGGCGCAAGCCTGGCAGACCCGTGAAGGCGGGGTAAATAGCAATTTGCAGCGCTCCGAACCCTGGATAGCCGCGGGCAGAGTATTGCTCATGGATCGCTATTCGTCGCCTCAGTCTTTGGTCTGATACGATTTTTTTAACCCAGGCTATGTCAGGTTTGGCAAATAATCAGCGAAACCGTCCCTACGGATTTCATGACGGCTTGCCCCCGAGGGCCCTGTTCACTCTTCTTCTTCGCGCTGCAATTCGAACAGCAGCAGCGAGCGGCCCGTGACGGAATATTCGTGACCGAACCCGAAGCGTTCCTGGCCACGAATCGAGGGTTGATTGGTATCGATCATGCAAGTCCAGAAAGCGCCGTCGGGCACTTCCGGGAGCAGGAAATTGACGACGTCATGGTGGGCGTTGACCACCAGCAGCAGGGTCGCGTCGGCGCCTTTGCGGCGAATGCCGGTTTCCTGGGCGCGGCCATCGAGCAACATGCCCAGGCAACGACCGTGGCTTTCTTCCCATTGTTCGGTGGACATTTCGCTGCCGTCCGGGGCCAGCCAGGTCACGTCCTTGACGCCGATGTCTTCATTGTAGTTGCCCACCAGGAAGCGCCCCCGACGCAGAATCGGATAGGCCAGGCGCAATTTGATCAGGCGTTTGACGAACTTGAGCAGGGCCTTGCCGTCTTCGCTCAGGTCCCAATTGACCCAACCGATCTCGCTGTCCTGGCAATAGGCATTGTTATTACCGTTCTGGGTGCGCGCGAACTCATCGCCGGCCACCAGCATTGGCGTGCCTTGGGCCAGCAGCAATGTGGCAAAGAAGTTACGCATCTGTCGTTGGCGCAGCGCATTGATCTCGGGATCGTCGGTGGGGCCTTCGACACCGTGGTTCCAGGACAGGTTGTTGTTGCTGCCGTCCTCATTGTTCTCGTCGTTGGCTTCGTTGTGCTTGTCGTTGTACGACACCAGATCGTTGAGCGTGAAACCGTCATGGGCGGTAATAAAATTCAGCGAGGCATATGGTCGGCGTCCACGCTGGTTGAACATCTCACCGGAGGCAGTCATGCGGCTGGCGAAGTCGGCGAGTTGGCCGTCGTCGCCTTTCCAGAACCCACGCACGGTGTCGCGGAATTTGTCATTCCATTCGACCCACCCCGGCGGGAAATTCCCGACCTGATAACCACCAGGGCCACAGTCCCAGGGTTCGGAAATCATCTTCACCTGGCGCAGCACCGGATCTTGTCGGCAGGCCACGAGAAAGCTGTGACGCTCGTCGAAGCCGTCGTGATAACGGCCAAGAATGGTCGCCAGGTCGAAACGGAAACCGTCCACGTGCATTTCCGTGGCCCAGTAACGCAGAGAATCGGTGACCATTTGCAGCACGCACGGGTGACTCAGGTCCAGGGTATTGCCGGTCCCCGAATCGTTGATGTAGTAGCGCTTGTCGTCGGGCATCAACCGGTAGTAAGAGGCGTTGTCGATGCCGCGCATCGACAGGGTCGGGCCTTGTTCGTTGCCCTCGGCGGTGTGGTTGTAGACCACGTCGAGGATCACTTCCAGATTGGCCTCGTGCAGGTGCGCGACCATCTCTTTGAACTCGGCGATCTTGCCGCTGGCCAGGTAGCGCGGGTCCGGGGCAAAGAAGGCAATGCTGTTGTAACCCCAGTAGTTGGTCATGCCTTTGTGCAGCAGATGCTGATCATTGACGAAGGCATGAATCGGCAGCAGTTCCACGCTCGACACGCCGAGCTTGCGGATGTGTTCGAGCACGTCATCGACCATCAACCCGGCGAAGGTGCCGCGCAAGTTTTCGGGGACGGCGGGGTGACGCATGCTGAAACCGCGGACGTGTGTTTCATAAATGATCGTTTTGTCCCACGGCACGCTGACCCGATGGTCATGGCCCCAGGTGTGCGCCGGGTCGATCACTTTGCATTTGGGCACGAAGGGCGCGCTGTCCCGTTCATCGAAACTGAGGTCCGCGTCCGGGTGGCCGATGGTGTAGCCGAACAACGCTTCGGACCATTTCAACCGACCGACCAATTGCTTGGCGTAGGGATCGATCAGCAGCTTGTTGGGGTTGAAGCGATGACCGTTGGCCGGGTCGTAAGGACCGTACACGCGATAACCATAGATCAGCCCCGGATGGGCGTCGGGCAGGTAGCCGTGGTAGATCTCGTCGGTGTATTCCGGTAACTCGATACGCTCCAGTTCCACCTCGCCGGAATCGTCGAAAATGCACAGTTCAACCTTGGTCGCGTGAGCCGAAAACAGCGCGAAATTGACCCCCAGGCCATCCCAGGTCGCGCCTAGCGGGAAGGGCAAGCCTTCACGGATTCGCGAGGCCTCGGCACGAGGTTCGGGCGCGGTTTTCTTTGGACTGCTCATAGTTGCTCCTGCATGGGGTGACGGCTCTCGACTGCGAACCCTGGCTCTGGTTTTTTTCGAGGGCGAGCGCGCCCTCGGTGGCGAAAGACACGCCACAAATCAAGCGAGGCGAGGCGATAAACGCGTCAGGTCGTTGGCGGTTTGCGCGCAGCGCGTGGCTTTTTTTCGACGCTCTTTTCGCCAAGCGGGGTCATTGTCGAAGCAGCGGGTTTGGCTTTGGTCCTGGCTTTGGGTTCAGCGCCTTTGGCACTGAGTTTGCCGTCGGGCTTGCCGGTCGCGGACTTGGCGCCGAGGCTTTTGCTGCCAGTCGTTTTTGCTGACTTGCCGGGTGCCAGCGCTTTGGCTTGGGCTTCAGCGTCGGCCAGTTTGCGAGCCATCTCCCAATGGCGCTCTTCCTGGCCCTCGGGCTTTCCTTCGGATTCCCAGATTTGATAGGCAAATTCGCGGATGCGTTTATCGTCGATACTCATCGCAATGCTCCTGAACTGAACTCAAGCTTGGGTAGTTTGGATAAAGAGATTGACCGGGAAATCCCCCAGCGCGGCACTGACCATCAGTTCCCTGTGTTTTGTGACTACGACGCTCGCAAAAAGTCCCTTCAGATTTTCTTCAGGCGTCGCAAACGGTAATTTGACCCGTGTATCGCTCCACAGTGGCGCTTCAATCTGTGGTTCGGCACTGTTTTCCAGCAGCTCGGCACAGCGTATCGGTACTATCACGATAGCCCGCTCTCCCTGCCATTCGCGAACAAATGCCAGTACCCGGTGAGCCTGGCTGCCGAGCACTTCCAGGGCTTGATACGTCCCTCTTTGAAACAGTCCGGCAAACTCGGTACGTCTTTGTAATGTTCGGGCGATCAGGATTTGCTTGATGCGCCCGTCCCGCCAGTTCGCCAGCAGATCGGGCAGATCCAGCCGTAGATGCATCGCCTGCTGACGACTGATGTAATCCACGGGGCGACGGTTGTCCGGATCGACCAGCGTGAAGTCCCAGAATTCGTTGCCCTGATAAAGGTCCGGTACTCCCGGTACGGTCATTCGCAGCAAGGTTTGCGCCAAGCCATTCAATGCACCCGGGGCGGCGATGCTCTGCGCCGCCGCACCGATGGCCGCGCGCAGTCGTTCGCCTTCGGGGCTGAGCAGCAGGCGTTCGAGAAATCCATGGGTCGCCTGTTCATATCCCTCGTTTGGCGCGCTCCAGTTGCTTTGCAACTTGGCTTCGCGCAGGGCTTTCTGTTGCCACTGCCAGAGGCGTTTGGCGTAGTCCTGGAGGGCCGCCTGATCATTGCTGCGCAGCTTCAGGGGCCAACTGCCGAGCATCACTTGATACAGAATCAGCTCGTCCCCGGCCGAGGGCGCGCCGGGTTCAATGCGCAGTTCATCGGCCAGGTTTCGCCAGTGCTCGACCTGGTCGGCGTACCAGGTGCTGCGCTCGCTCAACACTGCCAGCCGCGCGCGGGTGTCTTCGCCGCGTTTGTGATCGTGGGTCGCGGTGGTCAGCAGGTTGTCGGGGAACTCGGCCAGGCGATTGACGCAGGCAGCATGGAAGTCGGTCACCGGGGCACTGAACTGCTCGGTGTTGTAGCCGACATCGTTGCGCGACAGCAGCACGGCCGAGCGATAAAGCGCGGTGTCTTCCACCGCTTTGGCCGCCGCCGGTGAAGTCAGTTGCTGGAAACGCACGCAGGCATGCTTGAGCAATTTGCGTGAGCGGCCTGGCGGGTGCTTGCGCCAGGGTTGGCCACCAAGCCAGCCGGCCAGGCAATCGAGCACAGGCCAGTCGGTCTCGCCAAGGGTTTGCCGGGCGCCGTCCATGGCTTGCTGGAAAAACATTTCGTCTTGGGCGGCGCGGCCCAACGGGCTGATATAAGTGCGATACACCGGGAAGTGTACGATCAGTTCCTGCAAGGCCCGACGGATTGCGCCGAGGGTCAGGTCCCGGGTCATCAAGTCATCCCGGGCCACTTGCAACAGGGCGTGGGCGACACTTTCGAAATCTCCGGCAAGGGAACCGTTGAGAATCTGCTGGCGCGCCAGTTGCGCTTCCTGACGGAAATCGGCGGGCCGTTCGCTGTGACGGCTCCAGAGTTCACCCAAGGTCCGGGCGCCTTCAGGGGCGTGTTGCAGCAATGACAACTGGTTCATGAATTCGTAACCGGTGCTGCCATCGACAGACCAGTCACGGTGCAAGGTTTCGCCCTCGCCGAGGATTTTCTCGACGTAGATCGGCAGGTGCCGCTGCGGTGCCAGGCGATCGACTCTGCGCCGCAGTTTGCGGCAATAACCACGCGGGTCGGCGAGGCCATCGATGTGATCGACGCGCAGCCCGTCGACAAGACCTTCGGCCACCAGCTCGAAGATTTTTGCATGGGTGGCCTCGAACACCGCCGGACGTTCGACACGCAGGCCGCCCAGTTCATTGATATCGAAAAAGCGCCGCCAGTTGATGTCGTCCGCCGCCGTGCGCCAACTGGCCAGCCGATAACTCTGGCGCTCCAGCAGGTTATGCAGGCGCTCGAAACCCTGGGCCGTGAGCGAGTCGTAGGCGCCGAGCGTGTGCTCGATGGCGCGAAGAATGGCAGGATCGCTGGCCAGTTCGTGCAGTTCGGTTTTCAGCGCACTCGCCAGGTTGTACGCGTCAGTCTGGTAGCTCAAGGTACTGAAGCGGTCTGCCAGGGATTTGAGCTGTTCGGCCTGCTCGGCATTCAAGTGATCATCGGCCTTGAGCAGCTCGCCGTAATCTGATGGGGAAATGGGGAAGTGATGTTCGTAGTGCTCGACATGAAAGGCGCCGCTCCGGGCATCGAAACGCAAGGGCAGGGTGCCGTGCTGCAAGGCGATGCCGTAATCACTGCCCAAGAAAGGCAGCAGCAATTGGCCTTCCATCAACGGGTCGGGCGAGTGCCATTGGATGTCGAAGAACTCGCCGTAAGGGCTCAGTCGCCCCCACTCCAGCAAATCGAGCCACCAGGGGTTATCGCCACCGCCGACGGCCATATGATTGGAGACAATGTCGAGGATCAGCCCCATGTTCTGCGCGCGCAATGCAGCGACTAAACGGCGCAACGCAGCCTCGCCGCCCAGTTCAGGGTTGACCCTGGTCGGGTCCACCACGTCGTAGCCATGCATGGACCCCGCGCGGGCGGCGAGCAGCGGCGAAGCATAGACATGGCTGATGCCCAGGCTGGCAAAGTACGGCACCAGCGGCACCGCCTGATCCAGGGTGAAACCTTTATGAAATTGCAGCCGCAGGGTGGCTCGCGGCGGTGGGGTGAGCGAATGATTCATTGGTCACGCTCGGCCGCCTGAAGTCGCGCACAGGCGAGCAGTTCCAGGCGTCGGGCGGCGTCCGGATCATCGAGCAGGGTCTCGCTGTCGCCAGGCAACCTGCGCGACCAGTTGGGATGGGTGTCGGTGGTGCCGGGCAGGTTGGCCTGCTGTTCGATGCCCAAGGCATCTTCCATCGGCAGCAAGACCAGCGGCGCGCGGGTATGACCAAGGAAGCGGATGGCGGCGTCGAGCACCTGATCGGTTTCGTGGGACTCTTCGCGGAAATTCTGTGGGTCCTCGCTCAGCACCCGACGCAAGCCTTCACGCTCGCGCTCACGGTGTTGGCGCCATTCGATTTCCCCCGGGGCGTCGACCAGATTCAAGCGCGCGCTCCAGTCGATATCGCGGCCATGCCACCAGCCATTGAGCGTCGGCAGGTCATGGGTGCTGGTGGTTGCCAGGGCGTTGTCCGGCCAGTCGAGGATCGGCTTGAAGTGAGTATTGTCCTGTTCGAACAGCAGCACGCGCATGCCGAGAATTGAGCGCGCGATGAGTTTTTCGCGCAAGCCCTCGGGCACGGTGCCGAGGTCTTCGCCGAGCACGATGGCCTGATGTCGATGGGATTCGAGGGTCAGCAGGCGCAGCAGGTCATCCACCGGATAATAAAGGTAGGCCCCGTCGCTGGGTGGCGCGTCATTGGGGATCACCCACAATCGTTGCAGGCCCATGACGTGATCGATGCGCAGGCCGCCGGCATGGGCGAAGTTGGCCCGCAGCATTTCGATGAACGCGCGAAAGCCGTTGCGCACCAGACCTTCGGGGGAAAACGCGGAAATGCCCCAGCCTTGGCCGGAACGGTTGAGGATGTCCGGCGGCGCACCCACGGTCAGTGAGGCGAGCAGTTCGTCTTGACGACTCCAGGCCTGGCTGCCGCCGCCGTCGGCGCCCACCGCCAGGTCCGCAATCAGGCCGATGCCCATGCCGGCACTGCGGGCGGCGGTCTGGGCGCGTTCCAGGCAGCGTGCGATCAGCCACTGGCAGAACGCGTAATAGCCGATGCGGGCCGAATGTTCTTCGGCGAAATGCGCCAGAGCGGTGCTGCGCGGATCACGCCATTGTTCGGGCCACTCGCGCCAGTCGAGGCTTTCACCACGCCGTGCACGGGCTTCCTGGATCGCTTCGAAGCGGCAATGATTTTCCAGCGCTTCGCCACCGGCATGGCGGAAGCTGCTGAAATCCGGGTGCAAAGGGTGTTCGCCGTGGGTGAAGCCTTCGTACAAGGCTTCGAGCAAACGGTGCTTGGCTTCGGCGGCGGTGGGCCAGTCGATCAGCGGCAACGCTTCGAGGTGCTTGAGCTCAGCGGCAAGACCGGTGGCGTCGATAGCAGTGCGCAGGGCACGCTCACCGAGAATGGCACCGGGCGCCGCGTACAGGCTGTTGAGAAACAAACGGCTGGACGGCGAGTAAGGACTGTAACGCTGGGTGTCGCGGCTGAACATCGCATGCAGCGGACTGATCGCCAATGCTTCGGCGCCTCGTTCGCCCGCCACCCGGGCCAGATCTTCGAGGGCCTGGGTATCGCCGAAACCGCCATCGCCGGGACGGCGCAGCGAATACAACTGCACGCTCAGGCCCCAGGTGCGCGGGTGTTGACTGCCAACGGCATCGCCCACGCTGTAGCAGCGCAGGGGGGCTACCGCCAGGGTGAAAGATTGATCGTCGATGCTGACGTGCTGATAACCCACCGGCACCAGCCCGGGCAACACAGCGTTGTCATCGAGCTTCAAGTTGATCCGCGAGCCGTCTTCGAGATGGATTTCACACGGGGTCTGCGGTTCGAAATAGCGGGACAGATCAAGGCCGGCACCCACGTCGCAGGTCAGCAGCGGTGGCAGGTGCCGGGTTTGTTGCACCTCTTGCAACTGCAGCAGGCTGGCGTCGATCTCCTGGGCCGTACTGGCGGGATGGCCAAGCCCACTGAGCACCGAACGCAACACCGCCGGAGCCACTTTCTGCGGACGGCCATTGGCATCGATCCAATCGACGGCCAGGCCTGCTCGGCTGGCCAGTATTTCCAGTTGCGCATTGCTCATGGGCGCTCTCCATCCGGGGGTAGCAAAGGGGCTGCGGCCGTGAGGCTGACTAGCGCGCAATAGGGGGCAAGTGTGCCCTGATTCAACAGACTGGCCGATTGTGGCGGGTGTTCGAACAGCAATGTCGCGTCGGACTGTGGGGTGTGGACCACAGGCGCCTCGCTGAGGTTCAGGTCAATGCGCAACTGACTGCCATCGCCCAGCCGCCAGCGCGCCGTCACCGCGCCCTGGGCCAGGACCTGCGCACCCAGCGCCTGGGCGCCGGGCAAGTGCGGGATGATGTGTCGGTGGCGGATTTGCAGCAGTTGGCGATACAGCTCATAAACCGGCGATTGGTGGCTGGCGGTCAGCTTCGGCCGTGAAGCTTCGAAGGTCTGCGTCGCGTTCGGGTCGGGAATCTGCTCGCGTTTGTGCGGATCGGCAAAAGCGCTGAACGCCGCGAATTCATTGCGTCGCCCTTCGCGCACCAATTGCGCCAATTCGCCATGGTGGCTGGTGAAGAACAGGAACGGTTGTTCGGCGGCGAATTCGTCGCCCATGAACATCAGCGGGATCATCGGTGACAACAGCAGCAACGCGGTGGCGGCGTAAAGGGCATCAGGATGGGCCAGCTGATGCAGACGCTCGCCAAAGGCGCGATTGCCGATCTGGTCGTGGTTTTGAAGAAATAGCACGAAAGCCGTGGGCGGCAAGTGACCGCTCGGCTCACCGCGCGCCGTACCGTGGCGGGTGATGTGGCCCTGAAACACGAAGCCCTGGCTCAGGCAGCGGGCGAGTTGTTCGGTGGGCTGTTGGGCATAGTCGGCGTAATAGGCATCGGTTTCACCCGTGAGCAGAACGTGCAGGGCGTTATGGCCGTCGTCGTTCCATTGCGCGTCGAAACCTTGCTCCAGCAGGCTGGCCTGGTTGTGCTCGTTTTCCGCCATCAGCCACACGTGCCGCGCCGGATCGGTTTGCTGGCGCACCCGTTGCGCCAGCTCCTGAAGGAAGTCCGGATCGTCGATGGCATGCACCGCGTCCAGGCGCAGGCCGTCGAAGCGGTACTCCAGCAACCACATCAGCGCGTTGTCGATGAAGAAGTCGCGCACCTCGCGCCGCCTGAAGTCGATCGCCGCGCCCCATGGGGTGTGTTTGTCTTCGCGGAAAAAGCCTTTGGCGTAGCGATGCAGGTAATTGCCGTCGGGGCCGAAATGGTTGTAGACCACGTCGAGAATCACCGCCAGGCCGTGGCCGTGGGCCGTGTCGATCAGGTGTTTGAGTTGTTCGGGCGAGCCGTAGGAGGCTTGAGGCGCGTAAAGCAGAACCCCGTCATAGCCCCAGTTACGTTCGCCGGGAAACTGCGCCAGCGGCATCAGTTCGATAGCGGTAATACCCAGCTCAACCAGGTGGGCCAGGTGTTGCTCAACCTGGCTGAAACCACCGAGTGCACCGACGTGCAGTTCGTAGATCACCGCTTCATTCCACGGTCGGCCCCGCCAGGCAGTGTGTTGCCACCGATAGGCGAGCGGATCGACCACCACGCTGTGGCTGTCGATATCGCCCGCCTGGGCGCGGGAGGCCGGGTCCGGCACTTCCAGCTCGCCATCGATGTTGTAGCGGTAGCGGGTACCCGCGGGACAGCGGGTCTTGATCACAAACCAGCCATCGGCCTGAGGCAATAACGGCAGGGATTGTCCATCTTCCAGTTCGAGACTGACAAAAAACGCATCGGGCGCCCACAAGGCAAAACGCGTGTGTTCTGCGTCCAGCATGATTGCGCCGTGGGGCCAGGTCTCAAGGGTCCGTAACGGCATCGTTGAAAGCCTCTTACTGTTTGCCCGATTTTCCCAGCGCTTTAGCCACCAGTTGTTCGTAGAGTTCGGCGTAGGGTTCGACTGCCTTGCACCAGTTGAAAGGCGCCGCCATGGCTCGGCAACGCATCGCGTTGAGCAAGCCGGGGAAGGCGAACACCTTGAACGCGCGGCTCAGGGCTTCGCGATAACTTTCCACCGTGGATTCGTCGAAGAGGAAACCGGTCACGCCGTTTTCAATGGTGTCGGCCAGGCCGCCGGTATTGCGGGCCACCGGCAATGAACCGAAACGCTGGGCGTACATCTGGCTCAGGCCGCAGGGTTCATAACGCGAAGGCATCAGCAGGAAATCACTGCCGGCAAACATCCGGCGAGCGTCGGTTTCATTGAAACCGATGTGCACGCCGATTTTCCCGGGGAAGCGCAACGCCAGTTCACGCATGGCTTGCTCTTCTTCCGGTTCGCCACGACCGATGATCGCGATCTGCCCGCCGTTGGCGACAATGTATTCGGCCACCGCTTCAGTCAGGTCCAGGCCTTTCTGGTAGACCAGCCGCGAGACCACGGCGAACAACGGACCTTCAGAGTCGTCGAGGTCGAACAACCGGCGAACATGCGCCGCGTTGATCGCTTTACCTTCCCAGTCGCCGATGCCGAACGGGTGGAACAGGTGCGGATCGGTGGCCGCGTCCCAGCTTTCATCGATGCCATTGGGGATCCCGCTGAGCAAGCCTTGCTGAGTCTTGGCGGCGAGAAAACCATCGAGGCCGCAGCCGAAGGCCGGCGTGGTGATTTCCTGGGCATAGGTCGCGCTGACGGTGGTGATGTGGCTCGAGTAGGCCATGCCGGCCTTGAGGAACGACATCTTGCCGTAAAACTCCATGCCTTCCTGTTGCAAGGCATGCATGGGAATACCGAGTTCCGGGCAGGAACCGAGGCTGATGACGCCCTGGTACGCCAGGTTGTGAATGGTGAAAAGGGTCGGGGTGCGTTGACCACGCCAGTGCATATAGGCCGGCGCCAGGCCTGCGGGCCAGTCATGGGCGTGCACCAGGTCCGGGCACCAGTGAATCTGGGCAAGGTTGGCGGCGATATCGGCTGCGGCGAGGCCGAGCCGGGCGAAACGGATATGGTTGTCCGGCCAGTCGCGGCCGTTGTTGGCGCCGTAGGGTGAACCTTCGCGCTCGTACAATTCAGGGCAGATCAACACGTAAATGACCAGGCCGTCGGGCATGTCCATGCGCCCGATCTTGCAGGGCGGCAATGCGGCGTGCCCGCCCAGTTCACCGATGATATGAATCGGGTTTTCGCTATTCATCACTTGCGGATAACCGGGAATCAGCACACGGACATCATGCAGATGCGCCATGGCCCGCGGCAGTGCGGCGGAAACGTCACCAAGACCTCCGGTCTTCACCAGATCGGCAATTTCTGAGGTAACGAACAGGACTTTCTTTTTGTTGGGATTCTGGCTGACTACCGGTACCAGTGTCTTGGGGATCGGCATATTCACCGATTTGGCACTGAGGACACCGACGGTGCTCGTTTCCCCGACCTGCTGATGAGCACGTTCTCCCTGGATATCTAAAGCCGCACTAATCATATGAATCTCCCGTGTTGTTGATCTAATTCTAGGCCTGGCACAAACGGTATTCGTGGCCAAATCCTGTGGCCGGGCGCAAACGCGCTACGCATCGGTGAGCAAGTGCTGCCCATGCGTTGAAGCAGAATGGGGTGAAGTGGCTGTTGCAAGGAATGCACCAGTCGCTGTGGCCCTACCTTTAACCTGACACGAGGCCAATACCAAAAGTTTCGATTATTTTCACCGAATGACCAGCCGGTTTTACTCCGCGAAAAGGAGTCTAGGCCAGAACCTGAAGGGGGATGGTCGAGGGTCGGAATTGTTCGACAACCGGTTGGCCTGCGCCCACAAACACGAGGCTTCGCGGGGAAGATTGCACCGACGAAGGGCTGGTTGTGTTTGGCCCTGGGTCAAATCGAGACCAGGAAGTCACGATAATCGGGCGCGATGGAGGGTGGGTTGCACCATTGCGGTGCGCAGGGTTTGGGAGGTTTAGTGGATTTCAGGGCCTCTTCGCGGGCAAGCCTCGCTCCCACATTAGGTTTGGCGTCGTGCTTGTTGCGGCGTCCAACACAAATCCTGTGGGAGCGAGCGGTGCGGCGATCCGACTTGCCCGCGAAGAACGATAACGCGGTCTCAGCTCAGAATCCGAATCGGCTTCCCCGCCGTCCAGGCCTGTATGTCCTCGATCATCTGTGAAAAGAACAGCTGGTAATTCTGCCGGCTGACGTACCCGACATGCGGCGTGGCCAGCACATTGTCCAGCGTTCTGAAAGGATGATGGCGGGGCAACGGTTCATGCTCGAACACATCCAGCGCCGCGCCCGCCAGGCGTTTTTTTTGAAGAACCTTGATCAGCGCGGATTCATCGACAATCGGCCCGCGGGCGGTGTTGACCAACCATGCCGTGGGTTTCATCCAGTCCAGTGCCTGAGCGTCCACCAGCCCTCGGCTGCGCTCGCTTAGCACCAGATGGATCGACAACACATCGGCCTGCTCGAACAGTTCCTGCTTGCTGACATAGGTGACGTCGACCTCGGCAGCCCGTTCGGCGGTCAGGTTCTCGCTCCAGGCAATCACCCGCATGCCGAACACCTGCCCGAACCTGGCTACCCGTTGACCAATGCTGCCCAGGCCGAGAATCGCCAAGGTCTTGCCCTGCAGGTCGCCGCCCAACCCTTGTTGCCAATAACCTGCGCGCAAGGCATTGGCTTCGGCCACCAGATTGCGGGTCGCGGCCATGATCAGTGCCCAGGTCAGTTCAGGGGCGGCATGTTTGTAGCTGTCGGTGCCACACACCTGAATGCCCAGCGCAGCGGCGGCTTTCAGATCCAGGGCCGCGTTGCGCATGCCGCCGGTAACCAGCAGTTTGAGTGCGGGCAAGCGGCGCAGCAGGTCTTCGTCGAACCGGGTGCGCTCGCGCATCACGCAGATCACCTCGAATGCGCCAAGTCGTTCGGCCAGGGTTTCGTTGTCGGCAGGGTAGTCATGGATAAAACTCACCTGACCGATGCTCTCCAGCACCGACCAGTCCACCACGTCGCGAGCCACGTCCTGCCAGTCATCGATCACCGCAATCTGCATCAGCCTTTACCTCATCAAGGAACGGTATTGGTTTGGTTCAGCCAGCCGAGCAACGCCTGATGGAATTTCGCCGGTTCTTCCATTTGGGGGGCGTGGCCAAGGCCCGGGAATTCAATCAATGTCGACCGGGGAATCAGTGTCGCCACTTGCTTGCCGAGTACGTCGTAATGACCGATTTTCGCCTTGACCTCGGGCGGTGCGATGTCTTTGTTGATGGCCGTGGTGTCGCGGGTGCCAATCAGCAGCAGGGTCGGTACTTTCAGGTCCTTGAACTCGTAGTACACCGGTTGGGTGAAGATCATGTCGTAGATCAGGGCCGAATTCCACGCCACCGCTGTTTTGCCTGGCCCTTTGGCCAGGCCTGCGTACATGTTCACCCAACGATCAAACTCCGGCTCCCAGCGCCCATCGTAATAGGTGCTGCGTTGGTAGTCGTAGATACCTTGCGCCGTGACTTTCAGCTCACGTTCGTACCATTGATCAACCGTGCGATACGGTACGCCGAGGGCTTTCCAGTCTTCCAGGCCGATCGGATTGACCAGCGCCAGTTGTTCGACTTGATCGGGGTATTGCAAGGCATAACGAGTGGCAAGCATGCCGCCGGTGGAGTGGCCGAGCAAAGTCGCCTTCTGGATGCCCAGGGTTTTGAGCAGTTGCTGGGTGTTGGCTGCCAGTTGCTGGAAACTGTATTGATAGTGCTCCGGTTTGCTGGAGGTACAAAAGCCGATCTGGTCCGGCGCGATGACCCGGTAACCGGCCTCGCTCAGCGCCTTGATCGAGCTGTCCCAAGTGGCGCCGCAGAAATTCTTGCCATGCATCAGCACCACGCTGCGCCCATTGACCTTGCCTTGGGCAGCAACGTCCATGTAACCCATCTGCAGGGATTTGCCCTGGGATTCAAAGGCGAAGTGCTTGACCGTGTAGGGGTACTCGAAGCCCTGAAGCTGCGGGCCGTATTCCGGCGTTTCGGCCTGGTTCTGGTTCTGGTCTTGGGCGTAGGCGAGAACGGGGAGGGCTGCTGTCAGCAGCAAGCCGGGTAACCAGCGGGAGAGGATGGGCGACATGGGGGGAACTCCACAGGAAATCCGCCGATGCTGGATCGGCATGATTAGGGCGACATTAAACATAGGCCATCGCCCTGCATGATCGTTCAACCCATCCAGCCTCGCGTAGCAAGGACCCACACACTTTAGAATGAAATCAGCTTTCCACCGGCTTGTCGTAGCGACGCCTTGCCAGTGCAAGGCGCCGAGATGAACCGCTTAGAACCAATAATTCAGGCCGAGCATTAATGACTGGGCGCTGTATTCAGTGCGCACATCGCCTTGGGGCAGGCCTTGAATGTCACCGAAGTGCGCCTCGCGAGTCTTGAGGTATCGATAATCCAGGGACATGGACCATTGATCGGTGAGCTCGAAACTTACCCCAGCGCCGAGTTGATAGGCCGATACATCATCGCGATGAGTATCGCCGAACTGCACGCCCCCGGCTTCCAGGCCACTGACCGACAGGGTGGTGTAGCCCAGGCCGCCGCCAATGTAGGGAGTGAACCGACTGAAAGGGGCTGGCAGGTTCAAGACGTCATACCAGAGGTTGGCCATCAGGCTGGTGGCTTCCTCTTCGCCTTTGCCGTCAATACTCCCGCCGCCTTCGTAGACCCGGTTATTGAACTGGGTCAGGGAGTTTTTGCGATAGCTGAGTTCCACTTCAGGTCTGAGCCCGATGGGAAATCGCCAGCCCAATGCCAGTCCGGTGGCGTAGCCGGAGTGTAACGGTTGGTTGAACTCCATCTCGACGAAATCAAGGTTGTTCTGGTTAAGGTCCTGCGCAGCAACCCAGTTCAGGCCGCCCATGACACTGATGTAGGGGCCGAGCGTGCCGGCGGAACTGGACTCTGGGGCGATAAAGCCCATGCCAATGACGCCCATCACGAGATACTGAGGTTTTTTTAGTAGGTTCATGCTCGGTCCGAAGTGTGCCGTTATCAATAAGTAAGCCAAAGGGGGGCGGGAGCGAGCGTTCAACATTCGGCCTCCCGGGATATTTCATACGCGGTGCAAATGCGTTCCAGGTTTTTCGAGCCTTAGGGGACTGATGGCATTCGCTCGTTGTTCAGCCAACGCGCACAAATTGTCCAGTGCAGTGGTCATTGCCGCGGTCAGCATTTTGCGCAGCAGCCCGCGGTATAAAAAACTCAAGGGGCCAGCGATCCTGGCGGTATGGATGACATGGGTTTCATTGGGGGAAAGCCTGCGCATCTGGTGATCGAACTCAAGGTCGATCCAAAGCAGTCTTGCCGTGTTCCGATAGCTTTCATGCATCCTCACCTCTTCCAGTTTCAGCGGCATGTTCAGGCCATTTTTGAGGATGCATTTGCCTTGGGTTCCCGGTTGAAACGGGCCATTGAGTTCACAATGGCTGACGTCGGTATCCCATAACGGCGCTTCGGAAAAATTGCTCCAGATCTTCCATATTTCAGAAGGCGGCGATTTGACTATGACTTGCACTTTGACATCGTTCACGGCGACACCTGGGTTGTTGGGGGCGTGGTCATGCTGGAGAGGGAGATCCATTCAGTGCCTCATGCAGCGGGTGCGGATTGACTCAGCACTTGAGCGGTAATACTGGCTTGACCGATTTTTTCTCCCCGATTGAACAGGTCGATATAGATGCGGTTGGTTTTGAACGGCTGAAGCTGTGCGTCAAAACCGGCTTGCGGTGCCAATGACAGCGGACTGTTCCTGGGGATTGGCCGGTCCAGGGTGAAACTCAAGGCCAGCAGGTTCATCGGGGTATTGAGTGGAATCCGCAAATAACTATGGGCAATCTGCATGTAGCACTGACGGGCAACTTCGAGGAAATACACCATCGAATAGTGTTCGGGGTCGCCCTCCTGGAAGAAGTGCTCCTGCGGCAGCTTGAGCGTGTCCACGCTCAAACCCTGAGCGATGCCGCTCATGTCACTGACGATGACGTTTTCTTCTCTGGCCTTATGCAGCAAGGCCTTGTCGCGGCAGCGAGTGGCCGTGAACTCGCCGGCGGGCGATGCCTCGAACGCCGAGCTATAGGCCATCCCAAGGATGCAGGTGCACATCAGCTTTCCGGCCTGCATGACCTTCGCATTGAATACCTGGGGGTCTTTGCCTTGTTCCAGATGCAGATCAATCACGCCCTGCTTTTGTACGTATTGCTGGAACTTGATAGTCAGGGTTTTTACATAGGCGACTCGCCCACTCAGTGGAGGCATGGCGAGTTCAATCAGTTGCAACACGCCTTCAAGCAATAAAATGCCGGGGATGTGATCAAGAGGGTGATCGAAGAAATAAGGGTGCGCTTCATTCACCACGAGCTGGGCGTGCAGTGACTGGGGGTTGCGCTGCACGTTGGCGATCACGATGTTTTCCGGGCAACGTTGCCAGTGCGCCGGGCGCTGGACTTCGGCGCCACGGTGCAGGGCAAAAAGGCTCTCCATCGCGCGAACCCTGACACGCAGCCCGCAGAGCAGGGTGCTGGTCAGCGTGTCACTGAGTTGCAGCACGTCGACGCCGTCGTGTTGCGGCTCGCGGACAAGGCTGACGGGGCGGGCAGGCGCAATGACCGGCTGCAATTCGTGGGGTGCCGAGTGAGCAAAACGCAACGTGAAGGGATGCTTGATGGCCGGGGCGGGCTCGGCCGCCGGGCTCCATTCCTGAAGCTTTTCAGTAAATAACCACATCACGGCCTTGCCGGCTTCGCGCACCTCGATCACCGTGTGAGCCGATGCACTCAGCATCACCGCCAGTAGGGTTTCGATACCGCTGGCTTCAGCCAGGAAGCCGGTCATCTCCTGCAGTGATCCGCTTGCATGAGTTGCGTCAGGCTGCAGCTCGCAGACTTCAATGTTCTGGTAATGACTGCGCGCTTTGCCCAGCCGTTGGCAAGCCTCATCCAGCGAGTTCGCGGCATGGGCAAGCACCGCTGCGCGGATCACCAGCAAAGGTTTGTCGCTGGAATCCGGTTGATAAGGACGCAGCGCAATCAGCCCCAGTCCTTCACCTTGCACGGTCGCCGAGTGTCGGGCGCGTTCGATCTCGATTTCAGCACTGATAAAGCGCCCTGCACCGAGCAAGAGCGTGGTTATGCCCTCGTTGAACCATTGCCGGGATGCCAGCAACGTCTGCCAGAACAAACCCGGAGTGCCGACCAGTGTCTGATGGAAACCCTTGAAGTCAAAAATCTGCGTCGGGTAGCCGGATAACATATTCGGCAACATGGTTGCCACATCCGTCACCTCCACGCCCGGTGGCATGCCTTGAGCCTGGCCGTAGAAGTTGTGAGCGCTGCTGTACGCATTGCTGAAGCGTTCGCCTCCCATGTTGCAGCACATGACCATCGCAGTGCCGGATGAACCGGCCACACCCGGCAGGCGTCGCAGTAAATGGTTGACGCGATCGGTGATCAACAGCTTGAACGGATCGACATGGGCCAGAGGCTTGGGGCCCATGCCGAAACCGTCGATATCAATGATGCGATCCTGCGCCAGGAATTTCCCCAGTAAAGGCTGAACTGGAGCAGTGGCGTAATCAACGAAACGCCCATAAGGGAAAATGACTGAGGGTGCTGCTGGCTGATCGAGCTGTTGCTTGAATGACTGCAATGAGCAATGACTGCCGATCGCCGCTTCAGCCTCGACAATGGCCAAGTCCAGCATCAACACGCCGGGAGTGGCTAAAGGAACCGCCATGGGTACGACGGGGCGGTTGTCGGGAATGTACTCATCCACCACCAGATGCGCATTGGCACCGCCAAAACCAAAGCTGGAGATGCCGATCCGGATTGCCGATTGACGATCAGCAAGGGGCTGTACGTGCTCGGTGGCCAGCTGCAGGCAAGTCTCATCGACTTTTGCGCTGGGACGGTAGTCGGGCTGAGGCGGAATTCCTTTGTGACGCAAGATCATCAACGCCTTGGCGAGCGAAGCGCCTCCGGCGGCGGCCAGTGGGTGACCAATGACGGACTTGATCGAACCAATGGTGATTTTCTTGCCGTCTGTGCGGTGAGGGGCGAAGAAGCTGTTCAACGAGCCCAGCTCTGTCGCATCGCCTAGCGGTGTACCGGTGCCATGGGTCTCGATGTAATCCACATCATTGGGGTCAAGACCGACATAGGCACGCTGGTAAGCCGTGTACTGGGCCTGTTTGCCAGGGGCAAACACGGAGCCTTCGGCGCCATCGGCGGAAAGCCCCAATGCCCGCAAAACGCCCAAGGGGCGGCGCTGCGCAATCAGGGCCTGGGATAGGGGTTCGATCAGAAAGGCGACGGCACATTCGCCCGGCACAATGCCGTCAGCGTCCTGGCCGAACGCCTGCATTTGAGCCCGGGAAGAAAAGGCGGTCAACTGCGAGAACCCCAGGAACAGCGCCGGTGGCAGCACGGTGTTCAGTGCCATGACAATCGCGTTATCCGCCTGTCCGCTCTTGACCAGGGCCTGAGCCATATCGATTGCATAGGGGAACGAACTGCAGGCGGTGTCTACCGATAACGCCGGGCCACCGAAGGCAAAAGCCGCTGCCAGCTCAGCCACTTGTTCTCCCGGCGTATAGCCTTGGAATGAAGAGCCCCTTGGCGCATCGGCTTTTGCGGACATTCCTGTGACGAAATAACTCTCATCACTCCACGATGTCGCGACCACCAAGGCGGTGCGTTTCTTGATCAGTGCCGAGCCTTGTCCGGCAAGCTGGCCAAGGAGTGTCTGGAGTACTTTCTTACCGATCGCGACCTGCCGTCCCTCATGCCGCGAAGGGGTCGATGTGTCATCGGTAAGGCAAAAAGCACTGTCCAGGTAAGTGCGATCCTTTTCTCCTGCCTTTGCCGAATAGATCGACGCCTTATTCAGTTCCCAACGTGTCAGCATCGAATGGATGGGCGCTATCTGTCCTTGCGAAAGCAAGTGCCAAAGCGCATCCGTTGACGGTGCCCCAGGAAACTCGCCAGCCATTGCGCTGAAGCAAAAATCGTCCTCTGTTGTTGCCGCGCCACTCATACCCTGTCTCCTGGTTGCCAAATGCTGGGTGATCTGCTCGATCACCCGGATTCCATGCCATTTTTTTCAGCGGCTCAGTGTTCAGCTCAGTCTTGTCAGAAGCGACAAGGCGTCCTGCGGCGTACGACGCGACATCAGCGCTTCACCGGCAAACTCGCTGGCGGAACACTGTTGCGCCATAGACTGGCAGAGTGCTTCTCGGGCGAAACCGTTGAGCCCCAACTGTGCAAACGGCGTCTCAATGTCGATCGACTGTGGCGCGTCCGGGATCAGGGGTGACAGGGTGTCGAAAAGCAGATGGCTGATCTGCCCTTGGGTGTCCGCCGGGGCAGATGATTGCACTTCGAAAGGTGTTGCTGATGTTGCCTCGGAGCTGGCCAGGGAGGCTTTAATCAGGGCGATGGTTTCCTGTGGCAACTTGGCGTTGGCCAGTTCAGTGCTGTTGGCCTTGAGTTGCGGCCACAACGCGACGACCGACTCCAGGAAATCCAGCTGCACCAAGGAGTCCAGGCCCAGGCTTTCATAGCTTTGTTTTTGGTCGATCTGGTCAACGGTAAAACCGGTGATATTCGCCAGTTGTTCAAGTACCCATGCTTCGACATCCACGGCAGGCGCCTGCGGATCGGCTTCAAGCCGCGCCAGCAAAGCGGCAGGCGTCGGGGCATTAAAGAGCTGCGAAGTGAGTGCTTTCTTTTCCGGAAAGTGCTGGCCCAGGGATTCGAAAATATCGACCAGCCCGAGAGAGTCGATACCCAGACTCTCGAAACTTTGATCGAAGTCGATTTGTTCCTTTTTGAATCCGGTGACCGAACTTATTTCGGTGCGCAACCATTGCCCGTAGCTCAGTGCAGGCGTTTGTTCGGTAACAGGTGCCGATGCCAGTATTACCGAGTTCGAATGTACAGGCTCCAGCACTGGAAGGTTCTTGGCAGCGGGAGCTTCAATCCCATGGGCATAAATGCCCTCGAGGACTTGTTGATGAGCATTGAAGTAATGCGCGGTGACGGATTCGGCTTGCTCCAGCACACGCATCAATATTGATTCTTTTGCTACATTGGATTCGCAAAGTGAATCAATGATCTTTTCTGAAAGAGAGAAATAGCTATGAGCTATTTTTCCATTGGACACGATGAATTCCTGCACAACATCGTTGAGTTGGAAGCGCATGAGGTTCTCCTAACCAAAGCCGGTATACGTTTTCTATAAATAAGAAATCAAAAGTCATGGCCCACGGGTGGGCCTTGAGTGAATCAAATGAACCAAACTGGACGTAGCCAATAGAGACTTAGAGTTGGAGTTGCACTGCGTCAATCTCGAAAGATGTTGTTTTTCTGGCGCCCTTGAGCAGCCCGGATCTTACGTTCAGATAAGTGAAGAGCGTCATTGCATCGGCGCCCTGAAAAGCGATGTAGCCGTCAGGACGAATCAGCATCAACGTGCCCTCTTTGGCATGGTAACGCTTGTGCAACCGCCAATCGGGATCCAGCAACGTCGAGTGCCAGGAAGGCATCTCGGCGCTATTGAGGGCATCAATAACGCAATAAGCCTTGATGCCCGGGTAGTCCTTCTCCACCGACTCGGCCAGCGAGTAAAAGCCCGGTAACAAAGGAGAAAACTGATCGGCTGCGCTGAAAATCAACAACGTGAACGTTCCGTGGAACAAGTCGATCAAGCGTTTTGGCGGCATACCTTGCAGTTGCCACAACTCGACATCGGGAGCCAGTTGACCTGCGCGAGGCACAGAGGACTGAAATTCGGGTTTTTTGCCTTTTTTGTTCCAATTCTTGCGCTGCTTTTTCGTCAGCGATTCTTGAATGTAATCACTTTTTCCATAGTGATACTGATGACCGGAAATCATCGAGGGCAGTTTGCGCTGAACCTTGCGCCGGTTGCTCAGCAGTGGCAGAACATTGTCGCGCAGCCAAACGAGGGCGCGGTGCTTGACGGTAATCAGGCCGGTCAGTCGGTGTGCCGTGTTTTCGACTTCCAGGGCAACCGGATAGCGCTCTTCGTTGTAGCTCTCCAACAATGACTGATCCGCCAGGCCCTGATCGACATAGGCTATTTTCCACGCCAGGTTATACGCCTCGGAAACCCCCAGGTTCATCCATTGGCCACCGATCGGGCTGCCGATATGTGCTGAGTCGCCCACCAGGAACACGGAGCCCTGCTGTAGCGTCTGCACGCGGCGATGTTGAAAAGAGGCGATGGTTGTCGATGAAATATTGGACAGGATCATCTTTTGCCCGCGTCCTTCGCACAACCGCTGAAAGTTCTCCAGACTCAAGGAAGGGCGCTCACCTTCAGGTGGCAGGTTGTAGGGCATCTCGATGAAAAGTCGATAACGGGATTGCTCGCTGATCGGCGCGACCGCCACATAACCGTCCTGTGCACCCAGGAAGAAAGCGCCTTCATCCTTGCTTCCAGACCACTCGATGTCGGCATCGGCGAGCATGAAGAACCGGTCGTAGGACGATCCTTCGAAGGTCATATCAAGGCGTTTTCTGATGGTGCTGCGAGCACCGTCGCACGCGACCACCCAGCGACTGGAAAAGGATTCGTCGCTGCCGTGCGCATGATGAAGTGTCATCCGCACTGATCCTGGCTGGTTTTCTATATCGACCAGCTCGGTATTCCACTCAACATCTGCGCCCAACGCGTTCAGTCGCTCGAGCAGAATCTTCTCTGTTTGCGGCTGTGGCAGGCTGAGAAGCAGGGGATAGGTAGCGTCCAGGCAGGAGAAGTTG
Organism: Pseudomonas sp. Tn43; assembly: GCF_014192635.1. NCBI lineage: Bacteria > Pseudomonadati > Pseudomonadota > Gammaproteobacteria > Pseudomonadales > Pseudomonadaceae > Pseudomonas > Pseudomonas sp. Tn43. The sequence goes on along the minus strand of NZ_JACHYG010000001.1, from coordinate 86,151 downwards.
TAGTTCAATACCCGTTTGGCGTTCGACTGCACCGAAAACTGGTTGATCGTGAACCCGTCGCTGATGGCCTGATCGGCAACTCCCAGATCCCGAAAAATTTCCAGGGTTCTGGAATGGATGGCCATCGCTTTGGTAGCGGTCGAGGGACCGGCGTTCTTTTCAATAATGCGAAAAGAAACGCCCCACTTTTTCAGCATGATTGCCAGGGACAGGCCAACAGGGCCGGCGCCTACGATCATGACGGTCGGGTTGTTGCCGGGTTGCCTGAAGTGCTTGGGGGCCAAAGTGCTCAGCGTGTTCATCTGTCAGTACCAGTTTCTGTAGAAGGGAGAGTTGGCAATGCCCAGAAGTGCATCGTCACCCGATGAATCTCCGTAGGCATAAATGTAAAAGTCATCAAGGTTGCTCAGGCAGCTTTTAAGCCGTGTGACTTTTTCTCTCTCAACACAGTTGGTCCCGGATATCCCGCCCGTCAGTTTGTTCTTTGCAGTCGCCAGGCGGGTGCCGCAGATATAGTCAAAACCCGCTGCCTGGCCCCAGGGAATCAGGTAGTTCTCTGGCGAGTTGCTGACCAGCGCAGTGACATGCCCCATGGATTGATGCCATTGCAGCCGGCGCAGAGCTTCGGGCCTGAGCCAGAGTGGGAGCTGCTCGGTGATGAAGTACTTGGCATGCTCGCGCTCTTGCTCAACTGACAGACCGCCCAGATAACAGGCGATGAACGCCAGTCGGGCTTGCATCAACGGCGTGATGCCAAGGATCACACTAAGCATTTTGGGCAGCAGGGGGATGATCCTGAGCCAGAACGATCGGGTTCCCACGATAAAACGCATGTAGCGCCAGAACGTGTGTCGGTCGGTCAATGTGCCGTCAAAGTCGAAAACGGCCAGTACCGGTTGTGTGCCATTAGCTTGCATGAATCTCTTCCTTGAGAGAGATGATCTCGATGGTTTTTGGCAACTTGAAGCCCGAGAGGTAGCGCGAGAGCAGGGTAGAGATAGCGCTCTGGTTCAGGTCACCGCTCCCTTCAACGCACAGGTGCAGTACGTTGACCTCCTTGTTGTCCGGGACGATGTACGCTTTCGCGCGCACCACGTCCGGATGCTTCAACGCAATGGATTCGATTTCCGTCAGGTCGACCATTTGCGCTTTGATCTTCGAGATTCGCAGGCGTTGGCAATAGAAGAACACATGCCCATCGTCGTCCCGCCAGACCAGATCACCCGTGTGCAGCCAGCCATCACGGAAGAACCGGGCGTTGGCGTCAGCTGCATCGTCATAGCCGTCAATCACCATCGAGCCACGTATCAGCAGTTCGCCGATACGGCCGGGTGCGACATCCCGCCCCTTGGCATCAACGACCCGCAGTTCTACGCCACTGATTGGTTGGCCCATGGCGCCGCGATGGACCTTGCCAATCGAGCTCTGGACAATCACCGGCATGCTCTCGGTCAAGCCATAGCCTTGCAGCACCGGATTGCACCCCAGCAGCCGACCTAGTTTCTCGGCTTCGTCTGCCGGTAGATGGCTGCCACCCGAATAAATCATCAGTTGCGGGTGCATCGGCAAAGGTGCGCCTTTGCGTTTAGCCAGTCGCGTATTGAAGTAGCGAATGACGTCCGGCACCAGGCAGGCAAAGGTGACCTTATGCTGGGACAAGACTTCCGCCAGATCCCTGTTGAGCAGGGTGTTGGTCATTAACAGGGTGGCGCCCACGCTCAATGGGAAAACCAGCATTACGGACAGTCCGAAGATGGCATACAGCGGCAGCGTCACCAGATGAACGGACCCCACGCCTTGGAGGTGAAACTGCTCATGCAGCCCATCGCTCGATTGCGTCAGGTCAAGGTAGCGGTGAGAAACGGCCAGCGGTTTGCCGATGCCCCGATAGGTGAACTGCACCGCGACAATCGGATTGCCCTCGGGCAATAACAAAGGCTCGGCCTGTCGAGGAAGCCGGGAATCGGCCGTTGCGTTGTCGGGCAGGGGCGATGACGGCTCGCTTGCGACGTTCAACACCAAGGAATGCTGAACGCCGTGGGCAGGCTGAAATGTCTCGCGATGCTGCTCGAATAGCGTCTCGGTTGTCACGACCAGCGTCGGTCTGGCGATGCTGATGACGCTGTTCATTTCGAATGGCGTCAGTTTGTAGTTGAGAATGACCGGAACCGCACCGCGCCCGATGATCGCCAGATAGTAGGCGATGAACTCCACCCCATTGGGTAGGACAAGCGCTACTTTGTCGCCCGGCAATACATCTAATGCTTTGAGGATACCGTTACACTCTTCAGCTCTTATTCTCAACCCTCGGTAAGTGATAGTTTCTTCTTCTGCGTCCAGATTCCTGATAGCAATGTGATCAGGGAAAGACTTTGAAAAACCGACGAACCGATGCAGAAAACCTTCTTTATATGAAAGGCTTTTCATTTACCAACCTCTCTCAATCCTTGAATTTAGGGTTAGACAAAAAGTATTACAGAGGCAGGTTGTATATGAACTTTTTCAATTACGCATCTGTGTAGTTGTTTTTCCGATACCAGTCCAGAGTATCGGCCAGTGTTTCAGCAACAGGGCGAAATTTGCACTTCAGTTCCTTAAGGCTTTTGTGGTGACTGAAATGGGTGCGCCCTTGCTCTTGCTCCATGAGTTTGACCGTGGAGGTACTGATGAGCACCGGTTTTTTCGTGACGCGATAATAGGCTTCATATACCAAGGCAATGATACGCAGCATGAACAGTGGTACTTTGCGCTCCGGTGCTTTAACACCACTGACACTGGAGAGTGCCTGGAAAATACTGCTCATGTCCATATGATTGCCGGCTGCCAGATAACGTTCTCCGGACCTGCCGCGGGTGATGGCCGCGAGTTGATGTTCCGCTACATCCCTGGCGTCTACAACGGAAAAACTTCCAGGCAGTATGCCGGGTAATTTCTTTCCGACAAAGTCGAGCAGGAACTGTCCTGATGAGGTGGGGCCGATATCCCCGGGGCCAAACATCCAGCCCGGCAATACCATGGCGATGAACATATCCGGGTGCTGCAACAGAAACTCCTGAACTTTTTGTTCAGACATTATTTTGCTCAAGTAATAATCGTCAGCCTCCGACTCATTGCGAGACATTGTTTCATCGATCACTTGATCTTTATTGCCCTTCAAAACAGCAATGGATGAAGTATGCACTGCGCGACGAATGCCAGCCGCATAAGCGGCTTGCAAGAGTCGCTCAGTCCCGGTCACATTAGTGTCATAGAGTTTCTGCCAGTGCTTTCCGCCTTTGTAACTGTCGCGGAAATAGGCGGCCGTATGAAACAACGCATCACAGCCTTGCAAAGCATGGCTGAAAGCATCGACATTGAGCATATCGCCTTCGACAAATTCGACAGGCAGATTGCCGAACTGCTTCCTGGCTTTTTCGACGGAACGGACCAGCGCTTTTACTTTGATATTTCGCTTTAAAAGCGCATGAACCACATTATTACCGAGCAGGCCTGTAGCGCCTGTAACAAAGGCATATTCCATTAAAAATCCAGCTCCTGTGAGTAACCTGTTACCGCATTGAGATTGATGTCACCGGGTTAGATGCTTGATCAGGCACTGGTTACATCAACGGCGGCAAGTAAAAACCATTTGGTATCTGAAAATCAAGTGGTATTTCATTGTCGACGCAAGGTCCACGTCCTTGAACCCGACCTAAAACTGGAAAATCCTGCGATTTAGAGCGTTGCACCCATCGCCTGCCTCCTTGGAGCCGTCACAAGACAACCATTCCAGAGAAGGCCGGCGTCAGGCTGGATACCGGCCGCTTCAGGAGTTGTAAACGCTTGCAATGCCAACGAAAAATCATCGGTTCAGGCCCATTTGGATCCTTCCTCGCCTGCCCCTATACATGGCACTCCTTAAAAGTTTAAGCGTAAAGTTATTAAGAAGGCCTAGTATAAGATATGATAGTTAAAACAGGTTTTGCTCAGCCAGTAGCAGATCTGTTGCATCCAGTTACAGATAGATTTTTTGGTTTGGCTAGAAGGAGCCGGAAGCGTGATTAAAAAGAGATTGGGTCGAGAAGAAAGTCAGCAAGTAACAAGAGATAAATTATTCGACACTGCCACTGACCTTATGGTGAGAAAAGGCTTTCACGCGGCCAGCGTCAACGCTATTTCCGAGGAGGCCGGCTTTTCGAAAGGGGCATTCTTTTCAAACTTTACAAGTAAGTCAGACTTGCTTCTGCAGTTGACTCAGAGGTTCAAGAGAGTTGAAATAGATCGGTTGAGCGTTACCCTGAGTTCGGGGTATTCATCTGAGCAGCTGACCCATGGATTGAATGCTTATATTGACACACTTAAAAATAATACCAGTTGTGCAATCCTTGATGCTGAGTTGCAATTGATCGCCTTGCGCGATGAAGAGTTCTCAAAGCATTACTACGATCTGCATCAGGAAAATAGTGAAGCCTTGGGCAAGCTGATTACCATCATATTCAATCATGCAGGCAAGAAACCTCCTTTGGCATACGCCGCTCTTGCAAGAACCTTCACCGCTTTGTCGGAAGGTTTGATACTGCAAGGACATAAAGATCCGGCCTCTGAAATTAAGCTGGTATTGAACTCGCTTATCCGGACAGCGGAGCCTTTATAGCGCTGCCTGTAATATATCCGGCATGTCCGGGGCTCAGACCTCGGACAGGATGCAAATAGGCCCCTCTGTGTTCATGCCCAGAGTTTCAGGCCATCTTCTTTACCCGCGCCGAATATCAATGGGCGGGGTAGTCCGCCACCACCACGTCAGTGCCATCCTTTTTCAGACCAATCACCTGGTAGGCATCGCTCATGCCGTCCGTTTCCATGCCGGGCGAGCCCACTGGCATGCCAGGTGCGGCAACCCCCAACAAATCATCACGCCGGCTCAAGGCCAGTACTTGATCGGCCGGCACGTGGCCTTCGACGAATTTACCGTTGATAAGGCCGGTGTGACACGACGCGAGGCGCGGTGGTACGCCATGTTGTTGCTTGAATTGGCTCATGTCGGCTTCAACATGGTCGGTGACCTTGAAACCGTTGGCTTCCAGATGGCTGACCCATTTTTTGCAGCAACCGCAGTTGGCATCGCGATGGACTTCGATGGGTATCAGCTCGGCAGCCTGGGCCAGGGAAGAGATGAAAAGGGCGCTCAGGGCGGCCAGACGCAGGTGGTTTCGCATGGGGCTCGTCTCGGGTTGTGGCCAAAAAATGCATTTTGACCCGTTTACCCAGCAAATAGACAGGGGTTGTTTCGAATCTGTGGCGAGGGGGCCAGGCCAGCCTGTTGCGATCAACGAACATTAAGCACCAGCAAACTGGTTTGCCGGGCACACATAAACAACTAACCAAGGAGCTTGATTAGTAATCTGCGCCTCTATCGAAAAGTTCAGGTAAACCAAAGAAACAACGCGCTTTGCGCTATGTACCGTAAATGTATGAGAATTGTAAAAAAAGGAAATATCTGTTGGTGACGTCAGAGCACACATCGATACTCGCCCACACTTAACTCGGTTGAACAAGGAACTTTTATGGTCGCCTCACAAGGACGTCTGTGTGTTTTGGATGATCGGCATTCCGTCACGCAGCCGGGAGCCCGGTCATGACAATCGGCTATACAGGCGCGTGGACGAGCAAGGCAGGTTTGCTGGTCAAGGATACCGGCAACGGCAAGCCTGTTACCCACAGCGCCAGGGTCAAGCAGATGCTGGCACTGGTGGGAAGCAATCCCAATGCGCTGAATACGGCGAAAATGGACGAGCAGAAACTGCACAGGAACATCAAAGGCTTCGATCCGGAAAATGTCTCCGCCAAGCAACTGGGCAATCTCAGTGCTTTCTTGAAAAGCAAAGGTCTGATTTCCGATATTACGTCAATGACCTTGCTTAATGCCGGTGACAAGTTTGATCGTTTTGGCGTACAGAAAGACCCGGATGCGAAGTTCAATGCGCTGGAGTATTTCGCCACGCAACTGGACACCATTCAGAACAACAGTATCAAGGGTGACAAGTACGCTGTTGGCCTGATTCCTGAGTACAAGACGGCGATCTACGTCCTGCAGAACTTGCAAGCTTACGGTAAGGGCAATGGCACGACCCCGACTGACAAGGGCGTCCAGGCCAAGGCGTGATGTCTGGCCGCGCTGGCCCGCTCGAACTCTCGAACGGGCCGGATGCCCTGCTATCGATCAAGCAACTTCATGACTTCTTCCGGATAACGCAGCCCTGCCGTGGCATTGGCCGGGAATATCGCTTCCAGGGCCTGCAATTCTTCGTGGCTCAGCTTCACGTCCAGCGCGGCCATGTTTTCTTCCAGGTATTTGCGCTGTTTGGTGCCTGGAATCGGGATCAGGTAATCCCCTTGGGCCAAGACCCACGCCAAGGCCAATTGGCCCGCCGTTACACCTTTGTCCGTGGCCAGGGCTTGCACTTGCTGCACCAGCAACAGGTTTTTAGCGAAGTTCTCCCCTTCAAAGCGTGGACTGAAGCGACGGTAGTCGTCGGCCGCGAAATCATCCGGACTTCTTAGCGCTCCGGTCAAAAAGCCCCGGCCCAACGGACTGTAGGGCACAAAAGCAACACCCAGGCGCTGGCAAGCTGCCAGGCAACCGTTTTCTTCCTGGTCGCGGCTCCATAACGAGTATTCACTTTGCAGTGCGCTGATCGGGTGAACCTTGTTCGCTCGCTCCAGCGTGGAGACCGATGCTTCACTCAATCCCAGATAACGCACTTTGCCGGCCTTCACCAGTTCCGCCATGGCGCCAACGGTTTCCTCGATGGCCACCTGCGGATCGATGCGGTGCTGGTAATACAAATCGAGGGTCTCCACGCCAAGGCGTTTGAGGGTGCCGTCGATAGATTTGTGTATGTATTCCGGGCGACCGTTGACGCCCCGTGCACCGGGGTTGGACGGGTCACGGACAATGCCGAATTTGCTGGCAAGAAACACCTGGTCACGCTTGCCGGCGATGGCCTTGCCAATCAGTTCTTCATTGGTATGTGGGCCGTACATGTCAGCCGTGTCGAGCAGGTTGATTCCCAGTTCCAGCGCGCGGTGCAAAGTGGCCGTGGCTTCGCGGGTGTTCACGCCGGTGGTGTAGAAATCGGTCATGCCCATGCAGCCCAGACCGATCGCGCTTACCTGCGGACCGTTTTTGCCCAGTTGACGTGTTTGCATGAAATAAGCTCCCTGTGAATTGAAGCCCATTGTTGACCTCGACAGAAACGAGATAAACCGGCTAAAACTGCTATCACTATTTGTAATTTCTAAACAATCAGTCGGTAAGCCAAAGCAATGGACCGTTTCAATGCCATGCGCGTATTCACCCGAATCGTCGAACTGGGCGGCTTCGCCAAAGCGGCGGACAGCCTGCAATTGCCCCGGGCTTCGGTCACCATTCTGATCAAGCAACTTGAGGCACATCTGGGCGTGCAACTGCTGCAACGCACCACCCGGCAGATCAGCCTGACGCTCGATGGCGCCGCCTACTATCCGCGTTGCGTACGGCTGTTGGCGGATCTGGAGGAGACCGAAGCGGTGTTCTCCGCTGCTCGCCACAATCCCAAGGGGCTGCTGCGAGTGGATATGCCGGCGGGAGTGGGGCGTTTGATCGTGATTCCGGCATTGCCGCAATTCACCGCCCGGTATCCCTTGATCGAACTGGAAATCGGGTTGAACGACCGGCCAGTGGATTTGATTCGCGAAGGTGTCGATTGCGTATTGCGCGGCGGCTCGGCCCTGGACGATTCACTGGTCGCAAGGCCGTTGGTCATGATGGACCAGGTCACCTGTGCGAGCCCGCAATACTTGCAACGCCACGGGACGCCTCAGTGTCTGGCCGATCTCGACGGCCATCGGATGGTGGAGTATTTCTCCAGCAGCACCAGCAAGCGTTATGGGCTGGAGTTTGTGGTTGATGGTCAGGTGCAGCCGATTGATCTGCCCAAACAGGTTTCAGTCAATAGCGCCGATGGATATCTCGCCGCTTGCGAAGCGGGCTATGGACTGGTCCAGACCCCGTTTTATCACGTCGCACGACAACTGGAGGAAGGCCGTTTATGTGAAGTGCTAAAGGCAGTGCCGCCACCGGCGTTTCCGTTGACGGCGCTCTATCCACCGCACCGCCAGTTGTCTCGACGGGTGAGGGTATTTGTCGATTGGCTGGTGGAGCTTTGCGCGCAGCCGAGCGCTGACTTTTATAGAAAACACTCAAGCGGCTGAGCGGGAACCGATACGGGCGTCGACGTACTGGTGGGTTCTCATGGCATTTGCGTTTTGCTGTAAGTCGTCATGCAGTCGTTGCATGTGCGCGCAGTGCAGGTTGAGGGAACGAGGCTGGACGCCTCGATGAAACAGGGCGAACCAGCCATTATCACCTGGCGTGGGCATCAAGCCGGTGAAGGCAAAGCCCAGAGCCGAAAAACTGTGCAGGTCCCGGGCGAAGTGCCGGGACAATTCCAGTCTTGCAGAGATCAGCCAGTGCCTGGGCAATTGGCTGATTTGCTCAAGCAGACGTTTGTTCAAACGTTGAATGACAATATCGAACCGATGCTGATGTTGCTTTATTTGCAAGGGCGTCACGGGCGGTGATGCATTGTCTTGCCGGGTTCCAAACACCGAGCACAGATGCTGCATAAACCTGCGACAGCTTGCGGGCCAAGGGATGTCGGGGAGCGGACGCGTGTGTCCGTCAATCAGGTGACAGCCCATGACGATGGTTTCCGGAAGTGGTTCAGCAAATGGCGAAGGGACATAATCGGGAAGCAGTCCGGTGCTGTGGAAGCCGATTTTTCCTGCCATGCGCTGAGTGTAGGGATGATGCGTCACTTGCTTGATCGAGATGTTCTTGAGGCCCAGAAAAGCGGACTGCCTCAGTAGCTCAAGGCCCAGGTAAGTCGCGAGATTCTGCCCCTGAGCGGTGGGATTTACCACGATGAGGGCCAGTTCCGCGGTATTCGAAGGCGAGTCGCGGCACAGCGCGGCATGCCCGAGCACCCGCGTGTCATCCACAGCCAGTATCGATCGCCAGCGGCCTTCGGCGTTGTGCTGACTGATCATGTTCGGCAGGTAAACATCCGGCTGAGCGTAGATATCGCCGTAGACTTCCCGAAACAACCGGCTCACGGCATCGGCATCGGAAGGACGATAGGGGCGGCATATCAACCGGGTCATCACGCGGGCTCCTGCGAGCAAACATCGTACACGCGCAAATCCTGTACTCGCAGTTGCTTGCCTGAGCGAGGGTGAAGCTGCAGGTCTGTAGTTGCGCAGCAGAGTACTCGAAACTCCAGCAGACCCTCTCGACTCAGGTCGTCGATGGCCGGGTAGTGGACGAGTAACGCTTCACGCAATGCACGGAGCACTGGTTCGACGGCTTGTAATTGAGGCTCGGGCACCCACTTCACGCTCAACAGATCCTTGGCGCCTGTCTGTTCGATCAGCAATTGCCATTGCTCGCTGTGCGCTATGCGCTGAATGATCTCGTGTATTTCTTCGGTAAACAGCGACAGCACGCCTACGCGTACCCGCTGGCTGTGGGCGCTACGCCCCTTGAGGGCGAATTTACGCATCGGGGTTGCGGTCGGTTCACGCCAACACGCACGGTCGCCCACGGGATAACGCAGCAGCGGCATGAGCCGGCGGGTCAGATTGGTCTGCACTAGCATTCCGATATGATCGCATTCTTCAATCACTTCACCGGTGTCTTCATCGATGATTTCCAGCAAGGTTTGCTGTTCGAAAACCCGATGCTCGCCCAATGCACAATCGCGAGTGCTGGCCCCTATGAGCCCGGCGTCTACACTGGCGTAGCCGATAGAGGCAATGCGGGCGTTGGGGAATACTTCGCCGAGAATTGCCAACTGCGGGGCAAACAGGCTTTCGCCGCCGTACAGCAGTGTCTCGACCCCGCACAGCACACGGCGATGCTGCATCAGGTAGGCCGCGAATCGAAGCAACTGTGCAGGTACCCCGGTCAGAACATTGATTCGATGTCGAGCGATCGCAACCGCCAGTACGTCTGGTTCAATGTCTCCGGTAAACGGAAACTCACAGATGGATCGTCCGACATGGGCCAGGGAATCGTGGATAAACAGAAAACTGGCGTAGAGATCCCCTGAAAAGAACAGATTGGCGACGCGGTCGCCATTGTTCAATTGAGAAGAAAGACTGTTTCCGAAGGTACTGACCAGTGTTTGCCATTCCTCGTAGGCGTAGACCGCAAGTTTTCCCTGACTGGTCGAGCCGCCGGTTTTAAACACCAACGCATCTTCGACGTTTCCAGTCAAAACCGGCCAATGATTCAAATCACTGCTGCCGGCCCAATAGTCAGTTACATTGGTTAGCGGTAAGTCTTTTAAAACAATACCTGCAGCGGGTAAATGTTTCAGATGCTCGCTGTAATAGCTTGAGTGTTGTCGTACAAAAGGCACGAGTTGTTCGAGCGAATGAATGAATTTCACTGGATTCTCTTTTCAGGTATTTTTATTTGAATAACACGGTCGTTGAGATGTTTTGTTTTTATATTCGTTGATCGACAATCAGTGGGACTTTTCCACTGTGTTTGTTTCGTATGAATTCATGTTCAGCGCAGGCGGTAACTTCGACAATTAACAGGGCTGCGGCGATGGCATTTGCCAATGCTTCATGGGTCAGCAATTTTTCTCGTACCCAGGCTGTATCTGCCTCCGTTCGAACTTGCATTCGTTCAACGCCATCGGCGGTATGGTCCAGAACGACTTGAATGGGGGCTCCAACGCTGTGTTCCAGCGCCGAGGGTGAGATGAATTCTGTGCCAATCCGCACCAGCTTGCCGTGCCGTTGCAGCAGTTCGAATCGCGGCGTTGGCAGTCCGCAAGGACAAGCTCCGGGGAGCCAGCGGCCCGTGTCGCCGATGTCGTATCGGTGAACCTGCTGACCTTGCCGGGCGCGGGAAGTAAACAGCAGGCGGCCGATCTCATTGGCTTGCACCGGCACATCCTGTTCGAGCTGAACGATCTCCAGGTGCTGGGTCTCGCACATCAAGTGGAACACGCCGTCCGCGGTCGCCCGGCAGGCATGACCCAAGGGGCCTGCATCGACGGATCCATAGAGGGCAGAACGAATCGTCGACACTGCGCAACTTTCCATCAGGCGTCTGCTGGCCTCGCCTGGATGCTCGCCGCCAAGGAACACTTTGCCAATACCGGCATAGTCGCGAAGTCGGGCCTGCTCTTTGAAAAACAGACGATGTAGCGTACTGGGCATGCCAATCAATACGGTGACCCGTTGCTCCACGATCAATCGGGCGATCTCGCTGAAATCGTCGTCCTGCGCAGCCCCCATGGGCAAATGGGTAACGCCCATCTGTTCAAGAATGCTCGAAAAACTGAAAAAACCACCGTACAGGTTCCCGCCATAGAACAGGTTCATCACCCGGTCCTGTGACGGATCGAGCCCGGCGGCGAACATGCCATCAGCCGCGGCGCGCATTTGTCGCTGGAAATCCCGGTAGCTGAAACCTGCCAGGGCCGGAGTACCGCTGCTACCGCCGGAGCGAAAATACAGCTGTGCCAGGGGGCTGATCGGCTGGGTCATGAAGGTGTCTTTGTCCATGATCGGGCCACGGGCTGTGTCAGGGGCAGGCGGCACCGGGTCGAGCGTTGAGCGGCCAATCGAGACATCAGCGGCCAGGCTCACGGAGAGGCGACGACTCAGACGCGACAGCGCATAAACACCATCGTGAGGCTCGCCGGCGTAGCCATCATGAATCGTCTGGCAAGGCGCGATGCGCGTGACGCCGGCGTTGACCAGTGTACGAACAAGCTCGGGTGTCCCTGCCGGGGACGCTATCAATGCGCAGCTTTGCAGGACGTTTCGCCAGGGCAACAGCGATTCGGCGAGCAAGTGCTGTGGGACTGGCTTGAGCAGCACTGTACGAAACAGCGGCGATGGCGCGAGTGTCTGATGATGCTCCCAGATGACACGCCATCCGGCGCCCGTCCATACCTGACCAGTCTGATCGTTGAAGCATTGGTCAAGCTGCGCCATGGCGGTGTGCGTGGTGATTTCCGACGCTTCACGATCTGTCGGCACCAGCGCCGGCCACTGTTGGGCGCGACGCTTGAAGGCTTCGGCCAGACGGTCTCCAAGCTTGTGCAGGACCGCCGGATCGTTGCTGTCCACCAATACCCATTGAGGGCTGGAGCACGCTTGTTGATCCAGCCGACAGACTTCATCTGCCAAGGCATCGAGCGCGGCGGGCTCCGCCGCTTCAGGTGACAGATAGGCGAAGCTGATTTTGTGTCCCCAGTCGATCCAGCGGCACCCCGCAGGAATCTGCTGACGAATCGCCTTGAGCGCTGCCACACCCCCCCAGGCCGATACCCCGTCTGCCGTGGCGCAAAGTTGCGCTATCTGCGAGGTATCAACCGGCAGAACCGCTACGAATTCGGCCAGCTTGCCGCTGCTGTCGCATTGCACAAGGGCGGCCAGCAACTGCGCGGTCAATCCCTGATCGCTGGCACTGGGGCGCAACCAATTGACATTGCCGGCCAGCAGGCTTTCGAGTATTGCGCAGAAGGCCAGTAACGGCGCATTGGCCGGGGTGATATGCACCACCAACCCTAATGGATGCCAACTTTCGAAACATGGCTGTCGATAGTCGATACGCCGCAGCGAACGCGGTTGCAGGCCCAACTCTCGCTCAAGTTTGCTGCTCAGGTTGCTGCGCTGGCAGAAATCGATCAGCCCCTGATATTGCTCATCATCAAGGGACAGACCCTGGCTGCGAGATTGCAACTTCGTGGCAAAGCGGGCAGCAGACTCGATAACGGTCTCACTGTCGATCGGTGAAGAAAGCAGCCGGGGCAATGGTTTCTTGAGGCGTTCGAGGGCACTTTCCGGGGTGATGTCATCGTGCAACTGGCCATTGATCAGATACATATCAAGCGCCTCCGATCAGTTCGGATGCGGCCATGGCACAACTGCGAGTGGCGGAGGTGCCGGCACGTCCATGGAGCTCGAACCAATCGGTTGGCAGACCGCATCCGCAACTGGCACCGGGATGCAACGTTGCCAGATCGCCCATGACCACGGCATGGGCAGGGCTCGACGAAATGTACGGCGAGACGAATTCCAGCAAGCCGCGCTGGCCGTATGGCTGGACAGTGAAATCGGATGGGTTGCGCACGAAAACCTTCGAATAGATCGGTACATGAAAATGATGGTGGGCACACTGGATATAAGGCACTGCATGCTCTACGGCGCCATAGCCGTCCCGACAGCGGGGCAGGTCGATACCCAACTGCCGATTGATTCGGGCATACAACCGATGCAGGGGAATTTCCTGTGCCTCCTGGGTTTTCCAGCCACCCCCCAGAAACACCAGTGACTGGGCAGGCAACTGCAAATCAGCCACGCCGGTGTCTTCCATGCATTGAAGGGCATGCGAAAGGAACGCCGGAAAACCGAGAATGCGAACCGGCAATCCTTCCTCGGCAAATTCCTGCAAGGTCCGAATCACACCAAAAAGATCGAACTCATGACCTTTGCCGGTAAGACGCAATCCGTAAACGACACGGTTGATGGGGGCGTAGCTGCAAAGAAACTGATCGGTATAGGCAGTGCCCAGGGTAATGGCCGCTTCGGGTTCATAGCTCAGGAGCAGATAGTTGCAGGGGCTGTCCGGTGTATCCCAGCCGTAATGCCGGAAAATGTGGTTCACCATGCCTTGTGCGGCGGCCATGCTGCGATGGTCGTAGCGCATGCGACTTTTTTGGCCGCTGGTGCCGGATGATGTCAGCTCCAGCGCGCCTTCGCCTGTGGGGCCGTACACCAGATGACGCTTGAAGTAATTGGCGAAAATCGGCGGCAACCTTGACCAGTCATCCAGCGTCTCCAGGGCGTTGGCGTCAAGACCATTGGCATTCAACCAGCGTTCATATCCGGGCGTGTGATGACAATGAAACAGGCTGATTTCGCTCATGGCCCGGTCGAACAGACCGTCCGGCACGGAATCCAGGCAATAGGGTTGCGTTAACGCGCAAAGCGCATCGGTATGGGGTAGATGGATCATCAAAAAACCTACTGATTGGTGTCAGATCGCAAGCGGGATGCGAGAACGACGCAGAAACAATTTCAAGGGCGCCAGGCACAGTAGCCCCATGAGACAGGCCATCAGAGCGAAGGCCTCAAGGCTGTCACCGGCACCCAGGGCCGCGATAATCGAGCCGCCACCACCCATGACAGCAATGGAGATCATGCCGATCGCGGCTGAGACCAGCCCTTTACTGTCATCGCTGGAAAACAGCGCGAGCCGGTACAGCGCGGCGTTGCTCATGCCAAGACCGATGGCGTACAGCGACAAGCAACTGACCAGCAGGAGCGTCGAAGCACCGGTGAAAGTGATGGCGGCCAATGCGATTAGCCCACCGCAAAACGGCCACAGCGCGTATCGAATCAGTTGGGGCAGTTCAGTGTTGGCAATCAAACGGTTAAGTATCAGATTGCCGAGAATGACCGCCGCGAACACCGGGATCTGCCACAGGCCGTACTGCAAGGTGGAAAGTCCCTGGTTCTGGATCAACAGGAGTGGTGCCAGCCCGATCCAGGCAATCAACGGCAGGCTCATCAGTCCCAAGGCGATGCTGGCGCGCAGGAATTGAGTATTGGTGAGCAAAGCGGTGTAGCGGCGCACCGTGCCACCCCATTCAAAGGGGACGGCAGCCAGTCGTTGACCGTCCTGACGCAAAGTGCCCACCGTTTCCGGCATATACCAATAAAGCCCTAGCCAGACCATCGCGCCGCCGACCCCTAATGCAAAAAACAGCTCCCGCCAGGAGAGCCATTCCAGCATCAGACTGCCGAGCAAAGGACCTAGCAGCGGAGAGAGCAGTGCCACGTTGCCCAGCAATGCCATGATCTTTACAGCGTCGGCTTCACAGAAGACTTCTTGCAGGGCTGGATAACTGACCGCGATGACAAATCCCAATCCCATGCCCTGAATCAGGCGTAAACCATTGAAGACAAAGATGCTCTGCACGTAAAACGCCGCAGCGCAGGCTAGAGCGAATGCCGCACAGCCGATGAGCAGTATCTTGCGACGCCCGAAATGATCGGACAGTGGACCGATAAACCACTGCAATAGAATGCCCCCGGCCAAATAAAGATTAAAGGCGTAGGGAACATGACTCGCGGGGGCATTCAGTTGATGGGTTACGGTCAACATGGCCGGCATGATCATATCGCTAGCCATATACGTCAGAAGTTCAAAAAGAGTGATTGCAAGGCAGAAACCAAGTAGGCGAGGCGAACTTATATCTATTAACGGTTTATGCATGATGTTCCTGTGGTGCCGGTAAGTTGGTAGGGCGGCAGAACAAGAATATCCATGGCTCATGACGAATTTCATGTGCTTATTTGGGGCAAAAAGTTTCAGTGTTTTTCGTGTTGTGTCGAGTTTGGAGTTTCAGAGAAAACAGATTGTAAGTTTGTAATAAATTCCCGGTTTATTCAGAATTGTCCTACACAAAAAATGCCTGTTATAAAACCGGCATTTGTAAGAGGCTCCCAGGACAGATTTTCGATCCATAAATAATTCGTTTATGCAGCAGCCATAACCGCGATCGCTATGCGAAAACGTTGCAGCCACTCAATGTCAAGGGAGCAGCCGACAGAGATTCGGCGAGATCTCCAAAATTCTCTTGGTTATCGCCGTAATGAAGTCAAATCGTGTCATCGGCTGTAACATAAGACCTCCTTTGCGGCCCCCATTCTCACGAATCGGTAGTGGCTTGACAGGCAATGGATACACATCGGATACATTTTTTGGTTCAGGAACCCGCAATGACCCAGTCGCAACGTTTGAAATACTCGATTCTGATTTCCCTGGTGGTACTGGGGATCATGTTCGGCCTTTCCTGGCTGCAAAATGCAGGGATCATTACAGAGCAGCTGTTCCAATACATCGCCATTGGCGTGGCGGTGCTCGTGGTGGTGATCAATGGCGTGATGCGTCGCAAGGTCAAGCCTTGAGCGACGCTCCCTGGCCGGATTACTCGCTATTCAGGACGGCGGCAGCCTGTGGATGCAGGCTGTAGCTTTTGTCTGGATTGAGGGTGATCACGCCTTCACCGCACAAGCGTTTCAATACTTCACGGACACTGAGAAAGGACAGGGGAATGTCCAGGTTCAGCAAGTGACTGTGCACGCCACGCACCCCCAGGCTGCGGTTGCTTTGCGCGGCCGTCAGCAAGGCGTCGATGACTTTCAAGCGAATCAGGCTGGTTCGCAGGCCAAAGCTCTTGAGCAGAAACTTGATCCGTTCGTTGCCGTGGCGTTCGGCGGGTTGATTGAAAACGCCCAAGCCAGGGTTGCTGGCTTTTGGCGCATGGCTACCGTCCATTGGCAATTGCCGGTTGTACATGCAAAAACTCCTTTTCAGAGCATGATCATGAAAAATGTGATGGGCGCTCTCAATCAATAAGACGAACGAGCAGGCAAATAATGAAGCCCCCTATGTAGAAAATTTGTCGCCAGCACGTCAGCGGCCCGTGAGCCGGGCGTGAAGACCGCCCTCAACGGCTTAAATTTTTGCTGGTTGCTTCGTTTCAGGAGAAGGCGCATTGCGTGTCATACGTCTTTTCGATCAGGAGCGAGCGTGATTATTTCCAGGCAGTTAACCAGGTTGAGCCTTGCGGGTGTGTTGCTGGGGCTGAGTCTTGCGGCGAACGCGCGCAGCCAGCCAGAGCAGGCGACGGCCGAGATTCGTCGAACCAGTTTTGGCGTGCCGCATATTCGTGCCGACAACGAGCGCGGCCTCGGCTACGGCATTGGCTATGCCTACGCTCAGGACAATCTGTGCCTGCTGGCCAATGAGATCGTCACCGTCAATGGCGAGCGCTCACGGTATTTCGGCCCGGATCAGTCTACGGTCGAAGAGCGAGGGAACCTGGCCAGCGATGTGTTTTTCAACTGGCTGAATACACCGCAGGCAGTCGCCGCTTTCTGGCAGGCGCAAACGCCTGAAATTCATGAACTCATCGATGGTTATGTGGCCGGTTACAACCGTTCGCTGACAGAACGTCGGGCCCAGGGTTTGCCTCAGCAATGCGCGGGAGAATGGGTGCGCGCGATCACTGCGCAGGATCTGGTCAAGCTGACCCGGCGCTTGTTGGTCGAAGGCGGCGTGGGTCAGTTTGCCGAAGCATTGGCCGGCGCTACTGCGCCGAAAAGCGTGGCCCATTCGGCGGGCGAGCCGGAGTCTTTCCAGCTGGCAGACTCACGCATGCAACGTTTCGCTCTGGATCGCGGCAGTAACGCCGTGGCGGTCGGCAGCGAACGTTCGTTCAACGGCCGCGGGATGTTGCTGGCCAATCCGCATTTTCCCTGGGTTGGCGGGATGCGTTTCTATCAGATGCACCTGACCATTCCCGGCAAACTGGATGTCATGGGCGCCGCGTTGCCTGGCCTGCCCATGATCAATATTGGTTTCAACCAGCACCTGGCGTGGACCCACACGGTGGATTCGTCCAAGCATTTCACGCTGTACCGTTTGCAACTCGATCCCAAGGATCCGACCCGTTACCTGCTGGATGGCAAATCCTTGCCGATGAAAAAGCAGACACTGGCGGTGAACGTGAAGCAAGCCGATGGCCAGATCCGGCAGATTTCCCATGTGGTCTACAGCTCGCAATTCGGCCCGATTGTGCAATGGCCCGGCAAGCTCGACTGGGACAACCGGTTCGCCTATAGCCTGCGCGATGCCAATCTGGAGAACGACCGGGTCTTGCAACAGTGGTATGCGATGAACCGTGCTGGCAGCCTCAAGGATTTTCAGGCATCGGTGCACAAGATTCAGGGGATTCCGTGGGTCAATACCCTGGCGGTGGACGATCAGGGACAGACGCTTTACATGAACCTGTCGGTGGTGCCGAACGTCAATGCCGACAAGCTGGCCAAATGCAGCGATCCACGGGCCGGATTACGAATGATCCTGCTCGACGGTTCCAACAGCGACTGTGCCTGGGACATCGACCCGCAGGCTGCGCAAAAAGGTATTTATGCGGCAGACACGTTGCCGCAACTGTTGCGTAAAGACTTTGTGCAGCATTCCAACGATTCGGCCTGGATGGCCAACCCGGCACAACCGCTCACCGGTTTCTCGCCGCTGATCAGTCAGGACAATCAGCCATTGGGGCTGCGCTCGCGCTTTGCACTGGAACGCCTGGGAAGTTTGAACACTGTCGCTGCGGCAGATCTGCAACACATGGTGATGGACGATCAGGTGTATCAGGCGACCCAAGTGATGCCGGACCTGCTGCAATTCTGCGCCGCGGATCCTGGCGCCGATGCGCCGACGCTTACGCCGTTGTGTGCCAGCCTCAAGGTTTGGGATCGCCGGGTGAATCTGGACAGTGGGCTGGGCTTTGTGCATTTTCAAAATATCATGGAGCCATTGCAGAAAATCCCCGGCATCTGGCGTGTCCCGTTCGATCCGAAAGATGCGCAGCACACACCACGTGGCCTGGCCATTGACCGGCCGGACGTCGCCACAGCGGTTCGGGCGGCGATGCTGGCCTCGGTAGAACAGGTAAAAAGCCTTGGACTGAAGGCCGATAGCCGCTGGGGTGATATCCAGGTGGTCAGCAGTGGCGGGCAGCAAACGCCCATTCACGGCGGGCCGGGCACGCTGGGTGTGTATAACGCGATCCAGAGCGTGCCGGGAGCTGACGGCAAACGCGAAGTTGTCAGTGGCACCAGCTATTTGCAAGTGGTGACTTTCGATGACAAGGGGCCCCAGGCCCAGGGCTTATTGGCGTTCTCGTTGTCCAGTGACCCGGCATCCAAGTACTCCCGGGACCAGACACTGGCCTTCTCCAAGAAGCAGTTGAGTGTGTTGCCGTTCACCGAGCAGCAGATCACGTCCGATCCGCAATACCAGGTCCAGACGATTCGCGAGCAGGATGAAAAAGCAGGGAAGATCGCCGCGCAGTAGTCGCGATCGCGTTTGAATAAAAGTGAAGGCCGCATCCCGAAAGGGTGGCGGCCTTCAGCTTTTTGGGACTTGTTGCGGAATCGAATTGACGACCGGATTGCCGTCCTTGTTGCGGGTCAGGTACACCGGCAGCACCTTGGGCAACGAGGCCACCAGACTATTGAGTTCTTTGATGTTGTAGATACCGCCGAGGCGAATCGAGCCGGTGCTGTGATCCGCGATCATGACAGGCTTGTTCAGATAACGATTGATCAGGGGCAGGGCATCGCTCAGCGTCAGATCATCGAGCACCAGTTTGCCGCTGCGCCACGCCAGCGAATGGTCATCGGCGGAGACCTGGCTGATTTGCGGCGTAAAGTCGCCGTATCGATAACGTGCCTGCATGGCAGGTTCAAGACGTGAACCTTCGCCGGGCAGGGCACTGTTGCTGGTCACCAGCACGGACCCTTCGATCAGGTTCACGCGTACCTGGTCTTCATACTTCCAGACATTGAATCGGGTACCGGTGACGCGAATGCTGCCATCGGCTGCCTTGACTATGAATGGATGCTGCAGGTCATGACTGACGCTGAAGAAGGCTTCGCCTTTTTTCAACGTGACACGACGCTGATCCTTGTAATTGCTGAACGTCAGTTCAGTGCCCAGATTCAGTTCCACCTGACTGCCATCGCCCAATGTAACCTGACGAACATTATCGGTCGCCTCGAAATGCTGATAGGCATTGGGCAGCCAGCCTAGGTTCCATCCGGTATAGGCCGCCAGCGGTAACGCCAAGGCGCAGACAGTGGCGGCAATGCCGAAAGTGCGCCAAGGCGTTGTCGGTTTGAGGCGAACCGTCGGCGCGCAGGATTGGGGACGAGGCAAATCGCCCGCAACCTCCCAGATTTCCAGCATGGCTTGGTATTCGAACGCGTGCAGAGGATGGGCATCATGCCATTGCTCGAACGCCTGACGCTCTTCAGCCGTGCAGTCGATGGCATGCAAACGCATGCACCAGTGCGCAGCGGCATCGGTGATGGCGTCGTATTGAACTTGGGAGAGAGAGTGGTCGGTCATTGACTCATCCTGATTTCCTGCATTCTAACCTTGAGGGGAAGTCTGCGAGAACAACCGTCATGGCATTTGCCCATCAAAGTACAACTTATTTTCACGTGGGCGCCTGAAAACCGGGTGCCGCCGCCCTGGCAGTATCCATACAGGGCGTGAAAAAATGGTCAACATCTCCGACTGGCTATCCCGGACCGTAGCAGCTGTCGAGCCTGAGCGAGGCTGCGTTCGGGCTCGGCAGCTGCTACGTCCGGACATCAAGCCGTGGGCGAGACCGGCACCGGATCCAGCTGTCGACCCATTTCACAGATCAAGTGAGCGATCGAGTCGGCATTGCGCAAAATGGTGTCGGCTCGCAGGCCCACATTTCGTGGATTCAGGAACGCGTTGCGGGCTTCCTCCATGGTTTTGCAGCCCGTCGTTCTGAGGATGTCCTTACCCACGTGTTCCAACCCTTCGATCGAATCCAGATTGATCCACGACTGCTCGATTTCGCTCCAGTGGGCAAACAGTTCTTCCCTGGGGGTGGCCAATGACAGTGCCTGTCGCTGGAAGTCCTGTTGTCTGTGCTTGGTTGCAGTACCGAAGCCGGTCACTGTGGCGATGAGATCGGTGAACGGACGCCTCGCCTCAAGCGAGGCAATATCCACGGTATTCGAAAAAAGATGGGAGAACTCATGAATCAACGTAGCGGCCCGGGCGTGGTCGTTGACGTTGAAAGGCTCAGTCAGGCAGGACTTGTACCAATCGAGCTGTGGATCAAAAAAAAGCTCCGTGAAATGCACACGCTGCTGTGCATCGTTATGCACCACAAAAGCGATCGTGCCACTCATTCCGTATCGGCTTGAACCGACTACAAAACGCTCGGTATTCATAAAGTCTACCGTGGGATCCACCAGCGCTTTGCAAATGGGCACGATGACGGTTTTTATTTTGTTCAGGAGGCTGGCGTCGAGGTCCTTGGCATCAAAAAAAACTTTAAGGAAAGTATTCAGCCGTGTACCCGGCGTCAGGTGTTTGAGTTGTGCCAGGTTATGCAAGCTGTTAAACGCATAGAAACGGGCCATGTCGATCGCTTGCGTGATCATCCGCGCTTTTCCCGGGTATTTTGTCCGGATATCTTCCATGCCCCGGGCTTCGACGTTCAAAGTCTCTCTGACCACCAGGCTGGTAGCGATTTGGTTGTGCATTTTTGACAGGGCTTTACCGTAATGAATCGTGTGGACGTCCGGATCGACCACCCACTGCTGACCGGCAGCTGCCATCAATGCTGGACCTTGGCGTTGATCCTTGGTCATGCGCCAGACTGGCCCGGTTTTGGCAACGGGATAGACCTTTCCCTCGACCGGGGCGTATGTGCGATTGTTGACTGAATCCAGGTATGTGCCATCGGCGCTGTTCTTCTTCAGGTTCTTTAATGCAACGTCCGAGCTCTCGAAAGGCTGCAATAGCGTGCGCGCCGGTGCCGTCGGTTTCACTTGCGACCATGGCGGGGCGACCACCGGGCTGACAACCGGTGCAGCGTCGGAAGTTGCTTGCTCAGTGGCCGAAGCCTCTAGCGACAACCTGCCCACCGTCACCATCTGCGCGGCCCCGTCAATAAACGCCTGCAAAGCCCGTTTCCAGTGGTGATCCTGCAGCGCTTGGGCAGAGTTCTTGAAGTCCTTGTAGCTTTGCCACAGAAACTGCCCATAGGCGAGCTTGCCCGGCAATACACCGGCGATCAGCTTGATGCCAGCGCTGAACAGGTTTTTGGCGGTTTGCCAATCGGCCTGACCGTTGATTTGGGAATGGCTACCGAGCATCGTCGATAAAAGCCCCATGTTATCGCTGAACAACTGTACAAGCAGGTTGCCGCCGATGGGGGAGGACGCGAGGCTGATTTCGCTTGGCTGTCCGACGGTGGACTTGAACAGGTTGCCGAACAGGTACCGCTGATTTTCGGGGAGCCGCCGAATGATCAGATTTTGCAGTGCCCCTGGTGTATTGATCGCTGAGATAACGTTGGCCTCGCTCTCAAACTCGGAAAATACCGAGGCCGAATGATAAGGCGCATACAGGATTTGCGGCCCGTCATGCCCGGCACCAGGACCGATCAGGTACAGGCCCAGGGTTTTGACGGCCGCGGCGCCTGCGGTCTTGATCAATTCCAGCGGCCTGACGATAGCGTGGGCACCGGCTACCGCCATGCGGGCCATGGCGTCCGGCATGTCGAATACCTGCAGGATCAAATCGAAAGCGCGGGCGGAAAGATGTTGCTGCAGTTTCAGCGCGTGAGCGTGTTGCAGCAATTGCCACGGTAATTGTCGAATGTAGCGTTGCTTTCGTTTGTCGGCATCGGTACCGGCCCTGGTCAATGCGTCTGTCACCCGCTTTACATAATCGCTCTGGATATTCAGTGACTGTATGAGCTGGCGCACGGCATCCTGATTCAACCGATCGGGCAGCGTCCGGGAAATGCTCGACGCTATTTTGAACCCGATACCTTGAGCCACGCTCGCAGGATTCAGAGCACACTCGGTGAGGCTGCGCGAGGGGCCGGCCAGGGTCAGGTCGGGTGTGATTCTGATGTGATCAGGGTCAAGCTGCGCTCCGGGGAATCGACTGCCGAGCAATGACGCCAATCGCTCATGCACGTACGACCTCAGGGGCTGGATCCCATGCAAGTAGTCTTTGTCATCGGTGACGCTGTTGCGATATTGCTCCAGCAATTCAATGTGCAGCTGTTGTTCTTCGACTGGGGCCATGGCGAGCCATGCAGGCAGAGACTGCTGTCGAGTGATGGCTTGCGAGATCAATTTGCCCCTGCGCAAATTGGTGTCGATGACTTTTTGCGTCATCTTTTGCAAGGCTTTGACCTGTTGCATGTCACTCAGTTTAAGGCTGCGCAGGTGTTCGCAACGGGCCAGGAAGTGATCAATGGCGGATTGCGCAAGGTGCCGCAAGACGTTGCCCTCAATCAGTCGCAGCGAATTGAGCGTATAGCGCTGGTGGAAGGTGTGCTGGGCAGGGGAGAGGTTTTCCAGCAGTTCCAGGCGTCTGTTGGCGTCGAGCAAGCGCCGGTTCAATTCCATCGTTGCGTTGCTCACCGTCGCGAAGACTTCCAGCCCCGCTGCCGGTGTCCACAGAATCGCCCGCCCCGAATGCCGGACATCGAGCCCGCCACGCTCGGTCAACAGCAGGCAATTGGCCAAGGGCCGCACATCGTTCTGCCCGGAACAGTCCAGGATCAGCGAATAGGCGTCAGGCCTGAAACCGTTGAGGGCGAGGCGGGTTTTTCGATCGGGTTGATCCGGGTTGAGTGCCGTCTCGACAATGGCCCGGTCGGCGCTGCGTAGCGTTGCGTTGAGCGCTCTAAGGCTGGCTTCCCCGCGTATTCCCACGGCCAATGCGTGGGCCAGCCGGGGTTTGAGTTTCTCCAGATAAACGCGCTGAAACGCCAGCGAGGCAATCGGCTGAGACGCGAATTCCGTGCTGATCAGCGATTCGACATCGTTGAAGGTTTTTACGAACGCTGCTGCCGTGTCCGCCAACACCATGGAGGGTCGTTGGTTGCCGGATAATACCGGCCGGGTACTCCAGCGTCCCTGAGCATCCAGCAACAGCAATTGCTCGCTGATCATGGCGCGTATATCCAGCGCCTTGTCGAACAAGGCATGGAGGTCCACGGTACCGTCGCTGTGACGAAAAACCTGCAGCACGTATTCAATATTTTGCAGTTGCTTGGTGATGATCGCCTCAAACAGCGTCTTGAATATCGACCCTGAAATCACTTCGCCGGAGACCTGCGGGTGGCTGAAGCCGATGAACCGGTTACGTTCATCCAGACCCAGAAGACCGTAGAGTTCGTCTTCGTGGCCTGCGGCGCTGAATTTGCTGAGCAAGGTATCTTTGAGGTCCTGATAGTCCTTCAACACCTGGAGTCCTTGCGTCGGCGTATATAGAAAGGCATTGGCGTGATCAATCATCAGTGCGCCCGCCAGTTCGACATAATTGGCCGCGTGTTCCCAAAGTCGCACCGTCTCGGTCTTGAGTGGCAAGGAAGCACCCGCCGTTGGCTGAATCAATGAGTGCAAGGCCAGGCTCTGTTCAGGGCTGATGATGCCAGCCTCGCGTTTGAGCAGGCATTCTGCGCGCGCCTTTTCAAGAATTGCCCGACCGAAAAAAGCGCGACGGGATGCACCGTCGGCTGCCGCATTATCCCAATAGTGCTGCAGTTTTGTGCCAAGAAGGCTTCCCAGTTTGCTGGCAACGGTCTTTACCGCGGTTTCCCAGTGGTATTGGTCGGTGGTCGCCGGTTGTTTGTCTGGGTGGGAGTATTCCTGAAGTTGCCCGGTCGGCCATCGCTGATGACGGTAATACGACAGCACCGCCTCGCTCAGGGACAGGGAGTTGATCCAGCGTCGGGAGGCGGCATTGTTGTCGTGGGCTGGTGCAACAGCGTAGATGTTAAGCCGCGTCTGGCTTTGATCAAGGCTCGGGAATGGCGACTGCAAACACTCATCGAGCAATGTGTCGAGCAACGAAGTGAGTGTTGGCAATTTGATCAACTCCTCCAGCATGGCTTGCTCGTTCATGCGCTGGTTATGGGCGATGACGGTGCGCTGGTCTTCGAATATGTCGCCTTCGATGGCTTGAAAGCTCACTTGAACGGAGGTCGCGGCTGCCAACGTTTTACGCGCGGACAACGACATGAAGGCCAGCAGGTCGTCGTCCTCGGTCGCACTGTAAAGTTGACGTTCAAGTTGTTCGGTCAAGGCTGTGCGGCTGTCGAATTTTTTTATGCCGGCGTATGGGGTGTAGAGAATTTCACCGCGGTCATCCGGAGTGAGGCTCAACACGAAGCTGCCGGCCAGGGGAGTGGGGTCAAGAGCATCTGACTTCAGCAGGATTTTTTCGGCAAACATCGGCGGGGTCTGTTGACTGCGTAATGCCTGGCTGGCCAGTTCCAGATGACTGAACCATTCGAAATCCTTGCGCGTCAGCCCGTGGGTTTTACCCAGATCATTCCAGTGGCCGGGCGAGTGCAAGGCCTCGGGGAAAAACAGTGGAGCGGGGGGTGTGGGCATCGTCGAGTCTCGTTCAGGGCGCGGTTGAATGCGCCAGTGGATTGAGGCTCAAGACTAAAAGTCGCGGCTGAGTCGACGGTGGTAGATAGTTACCGCATGGCTGCCCGATATTTATGCAAGCATGCGCCAAAGCGTTTTTTCGGCTCAATCGGTTCTGATCAGATGCACCCTTTCAAGCGAAGGGTTGACAGGCTGCTCGTTGCCCGTTGTTAATCGGTTGGTTTTCGTACGCTGTTGCCCCCTCCAATAATTACTCTGGAGCTTCAGATGTCTGCGTCTCACGATCATGTATCTACTGCGGTTTCGTCAAACGTGTCCTTCGAAGCGCTGACGGCGTTGCTCGAGCAAATCTTCCTGCGCCACGGCACCTCAGCCGATGTCGCCAGAACCCTGGCCCTCAACTGCGCCGGTGCCGAGCGCGACGGGGCTCACAGCCACGGTGTATTCCGCATTCCCGGTTACGTATCAACATTACAAAGTGGTTGGGTCAATGGTCAGGCGGTGCCGGTGGTCGAGGACGTGGCTTCGGGCTTTGTCCGGGTCGACGCCGGGAATGGTTTCGCCCAACCGGCGCTCGCGGCGGCGCGGCCATTGCTGGTCGAAAAAGCCCGCAGTGCCGGCATCGCGGTGCTGGCCATTCGTAATTCCCACCATTTCGCTGCCTTGTGGCCGGACGTCGAACCGTTTGCCGATGAAGGGCTGGTGGCGCTGAGCGTGGTCAACAGCATGACCTGCGTGGTGCCACACGGTGCCGATCGTCCGCTGTTCGGGACCAACCCGATTGCCTTCGCCGCGCCCCGGGCCGACGGTGCTCCGATCGTCTTCGACCTGGCGACCAGCGCCATCGCCCATGGCGATGTACAGATCGCTGCCCGCAAAGGCGAGCGTTTGCCAGTGGGAATGGGGGTGGACAGCCTCGGTCAGCCGACCCAGGACCCGAAAGCGATTCTCGAGGGCGGCGCCTTGCTGCCGTTTGGCGGGCACAAGGGCTCGGCGCTGTCGATGATGGTGGAGTTGTTGGCGGCGGCGTTGACGGGGGGCAATTTTTCTTTCGAGTTCGACTGGTCGAACCATCCGGGGGCGAAAACACCCTGGACGGGGCAACTGCTGATCGTTATCGACCCGAGCAAATCAGCGGGGCAGAATTTTGCCGAGCGCAGCCAGGAACTGGTCCGGCAGATGCACGGTGTGGGGCTCAAGCGCTTACCGGGTGATCGACGTCACGGGCAGCGCGCCAAAGCCAAGGTCGAAGGCATTGCGCTTGATGCCCAGACGCTGGCAAATCTGCGGGAACTGGCCGGGCTCTGAGAGGAGCAGTGTTTTTTGTAGGAGCCAGGCTTGCCGGCGAAGGCGATCTCAAGTCCGCCTTCGCCGGCAAGCCTGGCTCCTACAGGTTCGGTGTTTCCCAATTAACGCCGGCCTAACAACAACCCCACCACCAAACCGAATCCGGCGCAGATGGCCACGGTTTGCCAGGGATGGCCACCGATGTAGATTTCACTGGCCTCGACCGCAGGCCTGGTCCGGTCACGCATACTGGCGACTGAACCCCGTGCCTGTTTCAGTTTCTGGGCGATTTGCCCACGAAGGGTTTCCGCTTCTTCACCGACCAGTGAAGCACTGCTCTTGAGCAGTTTTTCCGACTCTTCGATCAGGGCTTGAAGTTCGCTGAAGACCTGATCCTTGATTTGATCCTCGGCGACTTGATCGATGATTTTGCGGGCCATTAGAGTACTCCTTGCAGATAAATGGGCAGTGAACAATGGAGTCTGGCGCTATGGCAAAAGTTGCAGTCATTTTGCCTGGCGACTCCACCCTGAAGAAAAATCCAGGGCAGGACATTTCCTCCTACAGTGTAAGATGTCGCCTATTTTATGCAGCAGGTAATCCTCCATGAGCTTCAATCTGGCCGACAAACCCCTTGCCGAGCGCGCGGCGCTTGAAGATGAAAAATCCCGTCTGTTCGAACTCTGGCAAAACAACCTGGGTAAATCCAAGGGCGAAGCCGCACGGTTGTTCGCTGAGCGTGCCAAGCGCAAAGGCAAGTGGGCCGAATGGGTGCGCGCCGAACTCGACGGCATGTCGCCCCCGGAATTCGCGAATATGGTACGCAGCGAAGTCAATCGCCTGATGGCCGCTAAATAAGCTTCCAGACACCCTTCCCCTGTAGGAGCTGCCGCAGGCTGCGATCTTCTGATCTTGCTCTATTGCCGGTGTCGAAACCGCCAAAACTCAAAAGATCGCAGGCTTCGCCAGCTCCTGCCTTTGGGAAAAGGTCGCGATGATCGCCTCGCGCACTTTCAACACCACCGGATCGAGCTGCGTGCTGGTGCGCCAGCCCAGCTCGATCGGATAGCGTGGCAGCGCCAACGGGCAGGGCAGCAGCGCCAATCCGCTGAGCGTGGCGATACTTCGAGCCGCATGGGCTGGAATGGTTGCCACGGCCTGACTGCCCTTGAGCAGATGCGGCAACGCGGCAAAGTGCGTGGTCGAGGCGCATACCCGCCGGCTCAGACCCAACGCCGCCAGGCCTTCATCGGTAATCCCGATAAAACCGCCCGATGACACCAGAATGTGCTCGCGGGCGATGAACGCCTCAAGGCTGAGAGTCTCTTGGCCCTCGGCCAGGCTGAGGGGGTCGACCAGGCACAGATAATCCCCTTCACCCAGCACCTGACGACTGAGCAAACGTTCGGCAAACCCGCCCGCCGTGATCGCCAGATCGATGCTGCGTTCCATCAAGGCCCGGGCGACGATCTGGCTGTGGGTCTGACGAAAGATCAGCCGCAGTTTCGGTGCGCGTTCCGCGATCTCTTCAATCAATCGTCGCCCGTAGGCGATTTCGAAATCATCCGATAAACCCACCGTCACCGAACGTCCGTCGTAATGATTCGCCGCCGGATCGACCATCGCCAGGCTCTGGCGGCATTTGTTCAGCGCATCGCTGACCACCGGTTTCAACTGATTGGCCTTGAGCGTTGGCGCAAGACCTCGGCCAGTGCGCACAAACAATTGATCGCCATAAACCTGGCGCAATCGGCGCAACGCCGCGCTGACCGCCGATTGCGTCACGCCCAGACGTAAGGCGGCACGGCTGGCGCTGGACTCCTCATGCAGGGCTTCGAAGACTTTGAGCAGATTGAGATCGACGGTGGCGATATTCATTTGGTTCATATCATTTAGCAGTGAGTCGGGCTTTATTCATGATCCTGTGGCGCCGGACAATGAGCAACACCTCATTACTGACGGAGTCTTCAGATGCCCAAGTCCATTGTTGCTGCCCTGCAAATCGGTGCCTTGCCCGGCGGCAAGGCTGAAACCCTCGATCAAATCCTCTGCTGGGAAACCGCCATTACCGAATCCGGCGCCGCGCTGGTGGTCATGCCGGAAGCGTTGCTTGGCGGGTATCCCAAGGGCGAGGGTTTCGGCACGCAACTCGGCTATCGACTGCCGGAAGGCCGTGAAGCGTTTGCGCGGTATTTCGACAACGCCATCGATGTGCCCGGTGCCGAGACTGAAGCCTTGGCCGGATTGGCCTCACGCACGGGCGCCAA
Organism: Pseudomonas sp. Tn43; assembly: GCF_014192635.1. Classification (NCBI taxonomy): domain Bacteria; kingdom Pseudomonadati; phylum Pseudomonadota; class Gammaproteobacteria; order Pseudomonadales; family Pseudomonadaceae; genus Pseudomonas; species Pseudomonas sp. Tn43. Next base: position 57,496 of record NZ_JACHYG010000001.1, on the reverse strand, counting down.
CCTCGTGATCGGGGTGATCGAACGGGCGGGCAGCACCTTATATTGCACCGCGTTGTATTTCGATCCGCTGGCCGGGCTGGTCGCCAAGCACCGCAAATTGATGCCCACCGGCACCGAACGGCTGATCTGGGGCAAGGGCGATGGCTCGACCTTGCCGGTGATTGACAGCCAGGTCGGGCGAATAGGCGCCGTGGTGTGCTGGGAAAACATGATGCCGCTGCTGCGCACCGCGATGTACGCCAAAGGTGTGGAGGTCTGGTGCGCGCCGACGGTGGACGAGCGGGAAATGTGGCAGGTCAGCATGCGTCACATCGCCCATGAAGGACGCTGCTTTGTGATCAGCGCCTGTCAGGTCCAGGCTTCACCGCAAGCCTTGGGCGTGGACATCGCCAACTGGCCGGCGCAACGCCCGCTGATTGCTGGCGGCAGCGTGATTGTCGGGCCCATGGGCGACATTCTCGCCGGGCCGCTGCGTGACGAGGCGGGTTTGCTGTGTGCCGAAATCGTTACTGACGACCTGATCCGCGCCCGTTATGACTACGATGTGGTCGGGCACTACGCGCGCCCGGACGTCTTTGAATTGACGGTGGATGAGCGGGCCAAACCGGGCGTGCGGTTCAATACGTAAACCTGAGGGGGCGTGATTGTCGTCTAGTCTCTAGGCATTCACACACCTGTCAACGGATGGACTGTCCATGAGTTTGTTACTCGGCCCGATTCTGCAATTTCGTGGCGTCAACAGTAATGTCTATAACGTGTCGGCGTTAGTGGTTTTGCCCTTGGGCGCGTCATCACCCAGCGTAAAAGTACCCGGCGGTGTCACTGGCGGCAAACCGTTGGCCATCGCCGATATCCCGTTGCTCAGTCCTCAGTTCCGTGTCTGGCGCATCGATTTCAAAGCGCTGCAAGACCAGGCGGTTGCCAGCACTTACACGATCAGGATAGAGGACGCGCAGGCCAATTTCGTCGTTCCGGCCGAGGGCCAGTCACCGCGCCTGGCCTATGTGTCGTGCAACGGCTTTTCGAACCCCAGGGACATGGAGAAGGTAGACAGGAATCATGAGCGCTGGGAGCACATGTGGGGGGCTCATCAAAGCAAGCCCTATCACCTGTTGTTGATGGGGGGCGATCAGGTTTACAGCGACGATATGCGCAGCAATATATCGTCGATGAAAACATGGTTTGCCAAACCCTTCGCCGAACGGCAAAAGGCGGTCTACAGCAAAGTGATCGAAGCCGATCTGGACAAGTTCTTCGCCAGACTTTACCTGGAGCGCTGGAAGCAGCCTGAGGTCGCGAAATTGCTCAGCGCCGTGCCGACGGTGATGATGTGGGATGACCATGACATCATCGATGGCTGGGGTTCCTACGATGAGATACTGCATTCAAGCCCGGTGTTCCAGGGGCTGTTTGCCACGGCCAAACGCTATTTCAGGATTTTCCAGCAGCAACTGATCCAGACTCATCCTCACCTCAAACCATCGGCCGATACCCATCCCTGTGCAATACCCGACACCGCTGACGGCTTTCACTTGGGGTTCACCGGCCTGGGTGAGTTGGCATTGCTGGTTCCCGACTTGCGCAGCGAGCGTGCGCCGGATCTGACCACTGCGCCGGCCGGGCGAACCCGGATCATTTCACCCGCCAGTTGGGATGCAATTTATGCCTGGCTGGGCAAGGTCAAGGCGCACAAGCACTTGCTGCTGATGTCGAGTATTCCCGTGGGTTACCTCGATTTGCAGGCGGCCGAAAAGGCGCTGGACCTGATTTCGGGGCAGCAGGAGCTCGAGGACGATTTGCGCGACCATTGGCGAAGCCCGCCCCACCGGGACGAACGCAAGCGGTTGATCATGCGACTGCTGGATTTCGCCCATGCCGAGTCATGCAAGGTCACGCTGGTGTCCGGTGATGTACATGTGGCGGGGGCCTGCGTGATCGAATCGACGTTATCCCGTCATCGCTACGATGGTTCGGGATTGATCTACCAATTGATTTCGACCGGGGTCGTGCATCCTGCGCCACCGGTGTTGGCGGTGCAATTTCTGGAGTCCATTGGCAAGCACCAGGAACAGATCGACTACGGCATCACCGGAACCATGTTGCCCATCGGTTCACGGGGACGTTACCTGATCGCCGCTCGAAACTGGCTGGCGATAGAGCCGGATGATGACAGCACCGGGCAAGGTCGGCTGTGGGCCAACTGGCATGTAGAAGGCCTCAAACATTGTGTGACCCAGGTGATCGATCCGGTCAAGCCGCGAGCTGAGCCGTGAACATTACCAGGTGTCGGTAGTCGGCCCCGGCAGGCGGAGTTTGCCGCGATCAACGAAACGCATCGTGCCGAACACGCCGCCAGCCAGTTTGCCCCGAAGCACGTAAGGCAGATTGTTCAGTGTCTGTGTCTGACCCAGGCCGAGGGTCTGACGCAGCACCGAGAAAGCCGAAACGCTCACCGGCACCACCATCACCGCTTCGGAAAAACGTGGGATCGAGCCTGACTGGTCGCTGACACCGGAGGCGAGGGATTGACCGTTCACCTCCAGATTCAGGGCCACGCCGTTGTAGTCGATCGCCGTTTCATTGGGGTTCTGCACGCGCAGTTTTACCGCGAAACGCACTTCCAGTTCCTGACTTGGCAGCGGCTCGATACCAACCACGTTGATGTTCAGCGGGTCGTGTTGGGGGAACAGGGCGCAGGCGCTCAGGGAGAGCAACAGGAGGGACAGAGACAGGGCGAACAATCTGCGCATGGACAGGTTCTCGTAAAGAAAAAGGGCCGAACAAGTTCAAAAGATCGCAGCCTTCGGCAGGTTCCTGCATAGGTTTACTCTGTAAAAGCTGTCGAGTGCAATGAGGCTGCGTTCTTTTGATCGTCAAGCAAACGCCGCAAGCAGATCCTCCTCAAAAGCTTTTTGCGCATCCCCCGGCACCTGCGCGCGATGGCGGGCCAGACGGAACGCCACCTCGAAACTCATATCGCCTTGGCGTATAGCGCGCAGCAACCCTTTGCTTTCCCAGCTACGGGCGAAGTGATCAGGCAAGTAACCAACGTGCTTGCCGGAAAGAATAAAGGCGAGGGTGCCTTCGACCTGCTCGGAACGGGCCGAACACATCTTCCCCTGAAATGGCTCGTCGCTGCGCAGGAAGCGGTAAGGGTGATCGACCCGGTCGCAGGCCTGAAGCGCTTGATCGTCAGGTGCCTGATCGGTGAACAGTGGATGCCCCGGGGCGCAGTACAAGTGCTGGGTTTCAGTGAACAGTTCGCGGTAGTCAAAAGCGCTCTGGGCCTGTGAGAAATAGCCGATCGCCAGGTCCAGCCGTTGTTGCAGCAACAGCCGTTCCATTTCACCGGGCATGGCGCTGATCAACTCGATACGCACCGATTCATCGCGTTCGCGAAAGCGCCGGATCGCCTCGGCAACCCGTTGCAACACTGACTGATCGAGCGCTTCGGACAAGCCCAGGCGCACTTCGCCGATCAAGCGTCCGGCCACACCGTTGGATTGATGACGGAACGCTTCAATCGACTCGAACAGGGCGCGAATGGCAAGGAGCAGTTGTTCGCCCTTGGGAGTGATTTTGAATCCGCCCTTGCCGCGACTGCACAGCCGATAACCGAGCCGGGTTTCGAGCCTCGCCATCTGCTGACTGATGCTCGATTGACTCAGCCCCAACTCCCCTTGAGCCGCGCTGAAACCACCGCATTCCACCACGCTGACAAACAGGCGCAACAGGTGCAGGTCGAGGTCATGAACTTGACCGAGCATCAAACATTACTCCGCAATAAAGTCAGGATAACTAACTTGGTATTTTTCCAATGTAACTGAGGACGCATCCTGCAACCACTTCCTCCGGTCAGGTGTTTGTCATGGCTGCGCTCATCAAGCTGTGTTTACCCGCACTGTTCCTCGCCATGGCCGTGCCGGCCCAGGCAGAGGAAAAAGTCCTCAATCTCTACAGTTGGGCCGATTACGTCGCCCCTGAGACCTTGCAACGGTTCGAAAAGGAAACCGGTATCCACGTGCGCTACGACACGTTCGATGCGCCGCAAGTGCTGGAAACCAAACTGCTCACCGGCGGCAGCGGTTACGACGTGGTGGTGCCGTCGTCCAGCGTTCTGGCCCGTGGGCTGGCGGCGGGCGCGTTGCAGGAAATTGCTCACGATGGCCTCAAGGGTTACGCCAACCTAGACCCGGACATGCTGGAAAAACTGGCGGCGGTCGACCCCGGCAATCGTTATGGCGTGCCTTATACCTGGGGCACCCTTGGGCTGGGGATGAATGTCGAAGCTGTGCAGCAGCGCTTGCCCAACGTGTCCCTCAACAGCCTGGACTTGCTGTTCAAACCTGAATACGCCAGCAAGCTGAAAGACTGCGGCATTGCGATTCTCGATTCGCCGCAAGAGGTGATCGGCCTGGCGTTGCACTATCTGGGTAAAGATCCCTACAGCACCGACAAGGCTGATCTGACAGCCGCCGACACGCTGTTGCGTCAGTTACAGCCGTCGGTGCTGTACGTCGCCACTGGCCGGCAGATCAACGATCTGGCCAATGGTAGCGTCTGCCTGGCATTGACCTACAACGGCGACGCGAGCATGGCCGCCGATCAGGCGCGCAAGGCCGACAAACCGTTCGAGGTGGCCTACCGCATTCCGCGGGAGGGCACGCTGGTGTGGCAAGACAACCTGGCGATTCCCAAGGATGCGCCGCACCCCGAAGCCGCCCAGGCCTTCATCGAATTCATGTTGCGCCCCGAATCCGTTGCCGCACTGACCAATACGCTGTTCTTCGCCACGGCCAATCGGGCGGCGACGCCGTTGGTGGATGAGGCCGTGCGCAGCGATCCCGACATCTATCCACCGAGCGAGGTGCGGGACCGGTTGTACGCCGACCGCAGCATGAGCCTCAAGGACATGCGTCAGCGCACCCGCCTGTGGACCACTTTCCGTAGCCGCCAATAAGACAACAATAAGGAACACACCATGGACGTCCCTGCACAGAACGATCAGGCCATGACCCGCGACAGTCTTTACGGGACTGCCGCCGAGAGCACCTACGCCGGTATCACCAGTTTCATGCGCCGTCGCTACAGTCGCGACTTGCGCGGCGTCGATGTGGTGGTCAGCGGTGTGCCGTTCGACACTGCCACCAGCCACCGCCCCGGCGCGCGTTTCGGACCGCGCGGCATTCGGACGGCTTCCACCGGGATCGCCTGGGAGCGCCATTGGCCGTGGACGTTCGACCCGTTCGATCACCTGGCGGTGATTGATTACGGCGATTGCGCCTTCGATTACGGCACGCCGCAGTCGGTGCCGGACAGCATCGAAGCCCATGCCGAGCACATCCTGAGCGGTGGTTGCGCGATGCTGACGTTTGGTGGCGATCACTTCATCAGTTATCCGCTGCTCAAGGCTCATGCCCGTCAGCATGGCCCGTTGTCATTGATTCACTTCGACGCCCATAGCGACACCTGGCCGGATGAGGAGGGCAAGCGTGTCGATCACGGCACGATGTTCTGGCATGCGGCCAAAGAAGGCTGGGTGGATCCGTCGCGCTCGGTGCAGATCGGGTTGCGCACCACCAATGACGATCATCAAGGCTTTCAAGTACTGGATGCGCGGCAGGTGCATCGGCAAGGGTGCGAAGCGATCGTCGAGGCAATTCGTGCGCGGGTCGGTGATCATCCGGTGTATCTGACCTTCGACATCGACTGCCTCGACCCGGCCTTCGCGCCGGGCACCGGAACGCCAGTGTGCGGCGGTTTGAGCACACTCCAGGCGCTGGAGATTCTCGGCGGGTTGCGCGGGATCAACCTGGTGGGCATGGACGTGGTGGAAGTGGCACCAGCCTACGACAGCGCGGACATTACCTCACTGGCAGCGGCGACATTGGCGATGGAGATGCTGTGTTTGTATGCGGCCAGGCACAAGGTCGATCGGTAGTTTTGATTCAGCGATTGCCGTGTGAGTTGGGCTCGACACAAACCCTGTAGGAGCGAGGCTTGCCCGCGAAGCTTTTCAGGCCGACCAATCGCTCCTGCCAGTTTCTGACAACAGCCTCTGCTAATCTGCGACGACTTATCAGGAATAGAGCCTGCCGACCGTGTCGCGAACCAGTCGTTTACTGACCTTGTTACAAGTACTGCGGGGCAAGAGTCGTCCGGTGACGGCGGCGACATTGGCCAGCGAACTGGAGATTTCCGAACGCACGCTGTACCGCGACATCGCGGAACTCACTGCGCTCGGCGCGCCGATCTTTGGCGGGGCGGGGATCGGCTATGTATTGCGCAGCGGTCTGTTCCTGCCGCCCTTGATGCTCAATGCCGATGAGACCGAAGCCATCGTGCTCGGGTTGCGCTACGTGGATCAGCGTGGCGATGAGGTATTGGGCAAAGCCGCTGCCGATGCCCTGGCCAAAATCGCCGCGGTACTCGACCCCACCGCCCAGGAGGCTTTGCGCAACCCGACGGTGCTGCCGGGGCCGCCGGGTTATGGCTATCCGCAAAATGCCGTGCCTTTGAATGTGTTTCGCCAAGCCATCCGCGATCAGGCCAAGCTGCACATCGACTACGCGGACGCCAATCAAGTGCCGAGTCAGCGGCTGATCTGGCCACTGGCCCTGGGCTTTCTCAACGAAGTGCGGATCATCGTCGCCTGGTGTGAATTGCGCAGTGCCTACCGCACGTTTCGCACCGACCGGATTTCCTCCGCCAACGAGCAGGGCCAACGCTATCCGGGGCGGCGTAGCGACCTGCTGCGCACCTGGCGCAAGCAGATGCAACTCGACGAAACAGGGCGCTTCACTCCTGACAAGAATTGACAGAGGCTTGTTTTAGCATGGCTCCAGAATCAACTCACAAGGAGCCGTAAACATGTCCAATCCAGCCTCTTCACTGGCCCCCGCCATCGCCGCTTACATTGCCGCTGCCAATGCTCGCGACACGTCGAGGGTTGCCAGTTTCTTCGCTGAGGATGCCAATGTGTTCGATGAGGGGCAGCATCAAGTCGGCACGCAAGCCATCGCCCAATGGATGCAAGACACCGCACAACGCTATCAGCCCCGGGTCGAGGTGCTGGACGTTCAGCTGCGCACCGGCAAAGTGCTGGTGCACAACCTGATCTCCGGTACCTTTCCCGGCAGCCCGCTGGAACTGCGCTACATGTTCCGCCTCAATGAACAGGGCAAGATTGCCCGGCTGGACATCTCGCTGTAACCGCAGGCCTGCCGAAGCGGGCTCTACGGCCCAGGCTTCACCAGCAGCCGAAGAAACGTATACTGCCGCGCATGAATGTCGACTCTCCCTTAAGCGCCTGGCAACACGCCATCGAACAGAAGGGCTTCGTCCAGGACGAAGCTCAGGAACATGCTGTGTGGGCGCTGCAAAAATGCCATGAAGCCTTGCACGAAAACCGCGCGCCCGTCACCGGCGTGTACCTTTGGGGCCCCGTTGGGCGGGGCAAGACCTGGTTGATGGATCAGTTCTATCAAAACCTGCGCGTCCCGGCCCGACGTCAGCACTTTCATCATTTCATGGGCTGGGTGCATCAGCGCTCCTTTCAATTGACCGGCACCGCCGACCCATTGAAAGCGCTGGCCCGGGAGCTGAGCCAGGAAGTGCGCGTGCTGTGTTTCGATGAACTGTTCGTCAACGACATCGGTGACGCGATCATCCTCGGGCGTTTGTTTCAGGTGATGTTCGAGCAAGGCGTGGTGGTGGTCTGCACCTCCAATCAACCGCCGGATCAGCTGTACGCAGATGGCTTCAATCGCGAGCGGCTCCTGCCAGCTATTGCTGCAATCAAGCAGCATATGCAGGTGATAGCGGTGGATGGCGGGGCAGATCATCGCTTGCACCCTGGCCCCGGCCTGCAGCGTTACTGGGTGAACGTAGCGGGGCAGCCCGGCGCGCTGAGCGAGGTGTTCAAAGCCTTGACCGCTGGCCAGTCGCTGTCCGGTGAGGCGGTCAATGTCGGTTTCCGTTCGGTCAGCGTCATGCAGGCCAGTCAAACGGTGCTCTGGTGCCGTTATTCCGAACTCTGCGAGCAGCCATTTGCCGCGATGGACTTCATGGCCCTGTGCGACACCTTCAGCGCTATTCTGCTGAGCGACGTGCCCAACCTCAGCGCGCAAAAACGCGAAGGGCGCATCGCTCGCGGCACTGAAGACGGGGTCGAACGGGTGGCGGCGGGTGATCGCGAGTTGCCGCAGTTGTCGGTGCATGACGACGGCGTGCGCCGGTTCATCGCCCTGGTGGACGAATGCTACGACCGCAAGGTACCGCTGTACCTCGAGGCGCAGGTGCCGATGGAGGCGCTGTACACCGAGGGCTATCTGGCGTTTCCGTTTCGCCGCACCCTTAGTCGTCTTCAGGAAATGCAGCTACAACGTTACGCTGAGGCTTGATATCCGTGAGGAGCGAACATGAATCAGCCCTTGTCCCACCATTTGCTGACCATGGCCTATCAGAACGCCTGGGCCAATCATCGACTGGCCAAGGCCTGGCTTCAGCTAAGCCCGGCCGAACTGGCGGCGCCGCGAGTCAGTTTCTTTCCCAGCCTCAGCGCGACCCTCAATCACATCCTGACCTGTGACTGGTTTTATGTGGACGCACTGGAGCGGGAGTTGCGCGGTGACGAACCGCACCCCGATTGCTACGTCTTTTTCAACGAAGATGAACCGTTCACCCACGGTACCGATCTCAAGCGCGAACAAGCGCTTGTGGACCGTCGACTGATCGCCTACTGCGAGCAATTGCGCGACGCAGACCTCGGACGGCTCGTGACCATCGCGCGCGACACCCCGCAACATGACAGCCGTTTGCGCATGCTGTCCCATTTGTTCGAGCATCAGATTCATCATCGCGGGCAGGTTCACGCGATGCTCAGTGGCACCCGGGTCAAGCCGCCGCAACTGGACGAGTTTTTCTGTGCCGGTGAGGCAAAACTGAGGGCTGAGGATTTTGCCGAGTTGGGATGGACCGAGGCATTGATCTGGGGCGTTTGACAGAGAACAGGATCCGGTTGTCGGCGCCCCGGCTCTCAGGATAAGGTCGACAGACCTTTCAGTGCGCAAGAAGCGAGCTGGGGTAACTTGGTGATTGAGGTGGAAATGGAATCCGCAGAAATTCTTGTGCTTCAAGCCAGCTATACCAACCCGGTGCATGCCGAGGCGATTTGCCTGGTATTGAATCACTACGCCGAAGATCCGATGGGCGGCGGTCATCCGCTACCCGCCGATAGATTGCAACAATTGCCGGGGGAGCTGGCCAAACGTCCTCATGCTTTCAGCGTACTGGCGTTTGTCGGCGGCGAGCCCGCAGGGTTGGTCAACTGTTTTGAAGGTTTTTCGACCTTCGCCTGCAGACCGTTGGTGAATGTGCACGATGTGGCGGTTGTATCGAAGTTTCGCGGGTTGGGGCTGAGCCAGAAGATGTTGCACAAAGTCGAAGACATCGCGCGCCAGCGCGGTTGCTGCAAAATTACCCTGGAGGTTCTGGAAGGTAACGCGGTGGCTCAAGCCGCTTACGGCAAATTCGGTTTCTCGCCCGGCATGTTCGACCCGGCGCACGGGCGGATGCTGTTCTGGATCAAAGCGCTTTAATTCGCAGTCCTGATGAACCGCTTTTTGTAGGAGCCAGGCTTGCCGGCGAAGGCGTCTTTAAGTGCGCCTTCGTCGGCAAGCCTGGTTCCTACAAAAGAATTACTGCTGAACGACTGTCGGCGAGACAGCCGCGCCCTTGGGCTTCATCAGGCTGAAGTCGATCAGTGGCCGCTGCTTGCGAGCATAAGGGTCGCCGATCATCAATGGCCGAGGCTTGAAGCTGTCGCTGACCAGGCTTTTGCTGCGGTCCAGTTCATCGAAGCTCAGGCCTGCCAGATCTGCCCAGGTGTGAATCAATTGAGAACTGCTGTATGGCCGGCTCAGGTCACCGGCGAAACTCCAGTCATGGGTTTCGCGCCATTTCGGCGAAGCCCAGGCCATGAACGGAATGGTGTACATCGGTGCCGTTGGTTTGCTCTCGTTGCGGCCCAGGGTTTTGTGACCGACCGAATCGAAGACGTCTTCGCCATGGTCGGAAAGGTACAGCAGGAAGCCGTTCGGATCAGACTTGGCGAAATCCTTGATCAGGCTCGACACCACGAAGTCGTTGTACAGCACTGCGTTGTCATAGCTGTTGTAGGTCGGCACCTGATCGTCACGCACACCGTCCGGAACGCCTTGGCGGTCAGTGAACTTGTTGAATGTCGGCGGGTAACGGTACTGGTAGCTCATGTGCGTGCCGAGCAAATGCACAACGATCAGCTTGCGTGGCGCCGCATCAGCCAAAGCCTTGTTGAACGGCTCGATCACGTCGCCGTCGTACTGGGCGGCGTTCTGGTTGCGGTTGTTGTTCAGGTACACCTGCTCGTCCGCCTGCTCGGAGAAGGTCGTGAGCATGGTGTTGCGCTTGGTCATGGTCTGCTGGTTGGTTATCCAGAAGGTCTTGTAACCCGCCTGCTTCATCATGCTCACCACCGACGGTGTGGACAGATAAAGGTCGGGGTTTTCCTCGTCGGCAAACGTCAGTACCTGCTGCAACGCTTCGATGGTGTAGGGGCGCGGGGTAATGACGTTATCGAAAACCGCCAGTTGATCCTTCAGCTTGTCCAGTTCGGGGGTAGTTTGCCGAGGGTAGCCGTACAGGCTCATGCGCTGACGGTTGGTGGATTCACCGAGCACCAGCACCAAGGTCGCCGGCTGATTGGTCATCGAATCGGTGAGGTTCTTGAGCGGTGGAATTTTGCTGGTGCTGTCGAGCATGGCTTGCATGCCGGCCAACGTGTCGAGGTAACGGTGATAGGCCACGGCCATTTGCCACGGCACCGCGGGCTCGATACGGGTTTCGAACTTCTCGAAGCCGCCCGCCAGGCTACCGGCGCGCAACGTATGCTTGATCATCGGGTAACCGACCACCGCCAGCAGAATCGCTGTCGCCGCGACCAGGGCCTGGCCACGTGGCAGGTAGACCGGACGCAAGCGGGTCCAGAGGAAATAGGCGAACGCGGTGTGGGCGAGGAATGCGGCCACCATCCACCAGGCAAAATACTGGGTCATGTACTCGCCGGCTTCAGACACGTTCGATTCGAACATGATGAAGATGACGCTCTGGGAAAATTCTTGCTGATAGATGAAGAAATAACCGAGGCTGGCCATCGAACAGGCCCACAGCACCACGCCGATCAGCGCAGCCATCACGCGTGTTTGCCTAGGGAATAGCAGCATCGGCGCGAGCCAGATGGCGCTCATCACAAAGGCCTGGCGGAAACCGGCAAAACCGGAGGTGCCCGTCAGTTGGATCAGTAGTTGGGTGATACCTGAAAAATACCAGAAGAACAGAAATAACCACAGAAATCCTGTCCAATCAAAACCTTTCGCAGACGTTTCGCTGCGTTTAAACAAAGCCATTCAGCACTCCAGCCTGATAGTTACTTCAGTCGTCGGCACTCTCTTTGTTGCAGACGAACGGACGCCGCGCGGATACCGCGCGGCCACAATGGGCCGGAGTATCGACAAGAAGGTGTGAAAACTTTGTGAGTTGGCCGGTAGCTGGCAGGTTTGCAGCGAGTCGGAAACAGCAGCGGCTGCTTCCGATTCAAACGAGGGGGTCAGGCGTGGGGCGCGCGTTGGGTGACAGGCAAAGGTTGAGCCTGGTTACCCTGGGTCAGCAGACGCAATTGCGCGACTTCCCGTTTCAATTGGTCGCGTTCGTCTTTCAATTGGCGCAGTTCATCGCGACGGATCGTGACGTAAAGGGTTTGTGCTGGCAGTGCTGTGTGTACGGTGCCCATTGCTCACCTCGCAAATGGCTGTCTCAACTGTAAGGTCGCTCCCGAAATCGGGGGCGACCTTACTATCGGCGCCAATTTTGATTTCTTTTGCCCCTGAAGGGAACTTTTTTATTTTTCATGGTCGTTGTGTCTTCGGTACGATTCCCGACGTTATCAGTCTGGATCGGGCACAATGCCCGGAAACTTCATTCCCCATACGCCGGACTAACTCGAATGAGTCGCGTTGGGCTATAACCTTTGACACACTTTATTTGTAGTAGGGAGCATCAGTACATGCAACTCGGGATTATTGGACTGGGCCGCATGGGCGGTAATATTGCGCGGCGCCTGATGCTCAACGGACATACCACCGTTGTTTACGACCGCAATAGCGCCTTTGTCGCTACCCTGGCTGAAGAAGGCGCCACCGGTGTGGCCGACTTGCCAGCCCTGGTCGCTGGCCTGGCCAAACCGCGCGCGGTGTGGGTGATGCTGCCCGCCGGCGCACCGACCGAAGACACCATCGACACCTTGAGCACCTTGCTTGAAGCGGGCGATACCATCATCGACGGCGGCAACACCTTCTATAAGGATGACATCCGCCGGGCCAAAACCCTGTCGGAAAAAGGCCTGCACTATATCGACGTCGGCACCTCCGGCGGCGTCTGGGGCCTGGAGCGTGGTTACTGCATGATGATCGGTGGCGATGCCGACACCGTTAGGCGTCTGGACCCGCTGTTCGAAACGCTGGCTCCGGGCATGGGCGATATCCCGCGCACCAAGGATCGCCAGTCCGATGACGATCGCGCCGAGCGCGGTTACATCCATGCAGGCCCGGCCGGTGCTGGCCATTTCGTGAAAATGATTCATAACGGCATCGAATACGGAATGATGCAGGCCTTCGCCGAAGGCTTTGACATCCTCAAGACCAAAGCCAGCACCCACCTGCCGGAAGATCAACGTTTCGACCTGAACGTCGCCGACATCGCCGAGGTCTGGCGTCGTGGCAGCGTGGTGTCGTCCTGGCTGCTCGACCTGACCGCCGACGCACTGGCCAGCGACCCGAAACTCGACGGCTATTCCGGCTCGGTGGCTGATAGCGGTGAAGGTCGCTGGACCATCGAAGCCGCAATGGAACAATCGGTGCCGGTACCGGTGCTGTCGAACTCGCTGTTCTCGCGCTACCGTTCGCGCGGGCAGGGCACCTTTGGTGACAAGATTCTCTCGGCCCAGCGCTTCGGCTTCGGCGGCCATGTGGAGACCCCGAAAAAATGACCCATGTGATCCGCAGGAAATCCAAGGCAGAACCCGCACCGCCTACCACGCTGTTTCTGTTCGGTGCCCATGGTGATCTGGTCAAGCGCTTGCTGATGCCGGCGCTGTACAACCTGAGTCGCGACGGTTTGCTGGGAAATGGACTGCGGATCATCGGCGTTGATCACAACGCTATCAGTGACGAAGCCTTCGCCAAAAAACTCGAAGATTTCATTCGGGCGGAAGTGGCGGCCAAGGTCGGCGAGGGCGATCAAGCCCTTGATCCGGCGTTGTGGGCCAAACTGGCCAAGCACATCAGCTACGTCCAGGGCGACTTCCTTGACGAACGTACCTACGAAGCGCTGGCGGCGAGAATCGCCGCCAGCGGCACGGGCAATGCGATTTTCTACCTGGCCACCGCGCCACGTTTTTTCAGCGAAGTGGTGCGGCGTCTGGGGGCTGCCGGATTGCTGCAAGAAACACCCGACGCTTTCAGAAGGGTGGTAATCGAAAAGCCATTCGGCTCCGATCTGCATACCGCAGAAGCCTTGAACGCGTGCCTGCTCAAAGTGATGACGGAAAAGCAGATCTACCGGATCGATCACTATCTGGGCAAGGAAACCGTGCAGAACATTCTGGTCAGCCGGTTCTCCAACAGCCTGTTCGAAGCCTTCTGGAACAACCATTACATCGACCACGTGCAAATCACCGCCGCCGAAACCGTCGGCGTGGAAACCCGTGGCAGTTTTTATGAGGTCACTGGCGCCCTGCGCGACATGGTGCCCAATCACCTGTTCCAATTGTTGGCGATGGTGGCCATGGAGCCACCGGCCGCTTTTGGCGCCGATGCGGTACGCGGCGAGAAAGCCAAAGTCGTCGGCGCGATCCGCCCTTGGTCGATCGAGGAAGCGCGAGCCAACTCGGTGCGCGGCCAATACACCGCCGGCGAAATCAATGGCGAGCCACTGCCCGGTTATCGCCAGGAAACCAACGTGGCGCCCGACAGCACGACCGAAACCTATGTCGCGCTCAAAGTCATGATCGATAACTGGCGCTGGGTCGGCGTGCCGTTCTACCTGCGTACCGGCAAGCGCATGAGCGCGCGCGACACCGAGATTGTCATTTGCTTCAAGCCGGCGCCTTATGCGCAGTTCCGCGACACCGAAGTCGATGAGCTGCAGCCGACCTACCTGCGGATTCAGATTCAGCCCAACGAAGGCATGTGGTTCGACTTGCTGGCCAAGCGGCCGGGGCCGGCGTTGAACATGGCCAATATCGAATTGGGTTTTGCCTACAAGGATTTTTTCCAGATGCAGCCGTCGACCGGCTATGAAACCCTGATCTACGATTGCCTGACTGGCGATCAGACGCTGTTCCAGCGCGCCGACAACATCGAGAACGGCTGGCGCGCCGTGCAGCCATTCCTCGACGCCTGGCAGCAGGACGAGTCGGTGGAGAGCTACGCGGCCGGCGAAGACGGTCCCAAGATTGCTGATGAGTTGCTCACCCGCGATGGCCGCGTCTGGCACAGCGTCGGATGAGCGAGATAACGTGACAGCCCATCCGTTTCCTGTAGGAGCTGTTACAGCCAGTAGCTCACCGCATACCAGCCCAACACACCCATTACTACGGTGTAAGGCAGCGCCATCCATACCATCCGCCCGTACGACAGACGAACCAGCGGGGCAATCGCCGAGGTCAGCAGGAACAGGAAGGCCGCCTGACCATTGGGCGTTGCCACGCTCGGCAGGTTGGTGCCGGTATTGATTGCAATCGCCAGGATTTCAAACTGTTCGCGGCTCATTTGGCCGGCGAGGAAAGCCTGTTTCACTTCCGTAATGTAAATGGTCGCCACGAACACATTGTCGCTAATGGCCGACAGCAAGCCATTGGCAATAAACAACATGCCTGGCTGTTGATCGATCGGAAGGGCCAGCACCCAATGAAGCACCGGCGCGAATAATTTCTGATCCTGAATCACCGCCACCACCGCGAAAAACACCACCAGCAGCGCCGTGAACGGCATGGCATCCCTGAAGGCATTGCCGATGCGATGTTCATCGGTAATGCCCGTGAACGCAGTGATCAGCACGATCACCATCAAACCGATCAAGCCAACTTCGGCAACGTGAAACGCCAGCGCGACAATCAGAATCAGTGCCGCCATCCCTTGCACCAGCAACGCAGCGCGCTGACGTACAGTGCGTTCGGCGTTGTCTTCGGCGGCGTAATTGGCCAGTACCGCACGGACATTGTCTGGCAGCAGCGTGCCATAGCCGAACCAGCGCAGTTTCTCCAGCAGTACGCAAGTCACCAGACCGGCTGCCAATACCGGCAACGACACCGGTGCAACTTTCAAGAAGAATTCGGCGAAGTGCCAACCCATTTCATGGCCGATCAACAGGTTCTGCGGCTCGCCAACCAGGGTGCACACACCACCCAACGCGGTACCGACGGCGCCGTGCATCAGCAGGCTGCGCAGGAAAGCGCGGAACTGTTCGAGGTCGGCATGATGAAGGGCGGGTAAATGCCGGTCGTCGCTGAACTCGGCGTCCTGGCGCGGATCGTGGCCTGAGGCGACGCGGTGATACACCGAATAAAACCCTACGGCGGCACTGATGATTACGGCGGTCACGGTCAATGCATCGAGAAACGCCGACAGAAATGCAGACAGGAAACAGAACATCAACGCCAGCAGCGCCTTGGAGCGAACCTCCAATAACAAGCGCGAGAAGAGAAACAGCAGCAGGTCTTTCATGAAATAGATGCCTGCCACCATGAACATCAGCAGCAAGATCACCGGAAAGTTATGCACCAGCTCATTATAGAGCGCCTGGGGCGTGGTCATTTTGAGCAGCAATGCTTCGACCAGGAGCAACCCGCCGGGCATCAACGGGTAACACTTGAGCGCCATGGCCAGGGTGAAAATGAACTCCACCACCAATAACCAGCCGGCCGCCACCGGCCCGACCGTCCACAACACCAGAGCGTTGAGAATCAGGAAGCCGATAATGCTCGCCTTGTACCAACGAGGTGAGTGTCCGAGAAAGTTATGCGCGAAAGCCTGAGCCATTGAACCGGACATCGGCTACTCCTTGTATTAAGAAGCGCGCAAGTTGCCGTAAGAACAACAGAAGATCAAGTGCGCAAAACCCTGTAGACCTAACATTGATAACGCGCGACGACCGCGCGGCAGTTTGCGCCCAGGGAATAGCCGCCGATGACAAGGCGACCGTCGGCCTGAATGGCCAATGAATTGGCCGTATGCGGACCGTGACCCAGGCGTGTGCGAAACCAGCCAATGCCCTTGGCAAAACTGCGATCGGGTTGCCCGCTGGGTAAATACCGGGCAAAAACGAGGTCTGCTTCGGCCCGGCCGACCGTCGCTCCGACAGTCAGCACTCGCCCGTCCGGCTGAACCCCGGCGGCGGTCCAGTGGCAGTCGCTGCGGCCGACGCCCAATAGCTTTGGCTGGCCACCGTTGCAATGAGTATCCGGTCGACCATTGCTGTGAATTTTCAAAGACAGGCAGAGCATCGGGTCGCGACTGCTGCCAAAGCAATGCAAATCACCGTTTTCATGCTGGACGATCTGACAGACACGAGCGCTTTGTCCGCGCGCCTTGAAGGTCATGAAACCATCCACGGCAAAGCGGTCGTCCAGCCGGCCATCCGGGTGGTAACGCGCCAGCAGAGCTTCTTCGGGAACATTGATTGTTCCGCTCACCAGAATCCGGCCATCGCGCTGCACCATCAAGCTGCAGAGCCAGGTGTTCATTAACAGGTGCCGGACCATGACGAAACCATGGCCGTTGAAACTCTCGTCCAGCGAACCGTCGGCGTTGAGTCGTATCAGCATGCCGGCGTGATCGGCCAGGTCGAAGTGATGATTGGCCAGCATCAGGATTCGACCGTCGTCCTGCACGCAGACATCACAGGCCTCAGCGCCCGGCACGCCGCGTGGTAACCAGCCATCGCGAACGCCTCGGGAAAGATCACCCGGCAGGCGCACCACACAGCATCCATTGACGCCAAAATCCTGGACCGGGCAACCTTGCTGATCGAACATCGCCAGGGCGGGCAGCGTACGGTGAGCATTTTCGTAATGCAGGCCGGCCACCAGAATGTGCCCGTCGGCCAATATCCGCACCTTGCCGGCCATGGCCTCGAAGCCGTGGACGAACTGCCCGCTGATGCTGCCTTGTTTGCTGAATGCCAGATCCGCCGAACCATCTGCCAGCAGCCGGGCCAGGCCGAAGCGATGGCCGCCCGGCGTACCGACTCTTGCCGCCACCAGCAATCGGCCGACAGGGTCAATCGCAATGTCATTGGCCATGCTGGAGAGGCTGCCGGAAAAATACACTTGAGTCTTGCCGGTGCCAGCGAAACTCGCATCGAGCCGTTCGGCGCCATTCACGGTTGCAGGTAAGGCAAAAGCAGTCTGGGGTGACATGCATGCATCTCCTTGCCAGTCGTCCTTATCCGGGAGCCCGGAGGGGGACTGCATGAGCAAAACATTCAATCCCTGAATGACCCGGCGCACAACTGTTTTCATGAGCCGAAGAGAGGACGTTTTGTGCCAGAACAGTGTCTTTTCGAACCACTGAAGAGCCTGCCAAGTAATCCGGCGGTGAGAAGTTGAAAACAGGGGAGGGTGTTGCGCAGTTGACGATAGAAAATCGTCAACTAAAAAGAAGGGGCGCGGATTGCCGGACGGCAATCCGCGAAAACACTTAGTGCGGCATGGACCATGATTGCAGCGTGTAACCTTCCTGGCTCAACTCGGCACGGGCTTCTTCCAGCACGTGTTCGAATTGCTCTGGATCGGAATAAGCGCTGCTTGGAATTTGTTTGCAGCTGATGCGTGTGTTGGTGCGATCAATGATGGCCAGGCTTAGTTCGCTACCGTCTTGTAGAGCCCAGGCCACGCAATGAAAGGGTTGGAATGCGCGGTCAGCAATCAAAAGTGCTTCGTTGATACGGAGCGGGGCGTTCATGGGATCTTCTCTCTCTATGCCCAAACAAGTGATGTGCCGTCGGTTGGGCTTACCGTTCGGCTGGTTACTTGTACTGATGTCCGCAACCGGGGTTTAGGTCACACACAAGCAAAAGAAATTTCAACTTTCCTTGATTGATTCACTGTTCAGGCTGTTTCTGAAAGCTGAATGAAAGGTTCAATCCGTTAGGCAACTAACCAACCGATTTCTTATAACTAATAAGCAAACCACCCTATAAGCAATTGATACAAGCTCGCGTCAAATTCTTGCTAGTGTTACATCGAAGCCCGCCAAATGACTGTTTTTACTAATATTTCCTAAATTTGGCGTCAAGGAACAGTCATGATTGAAGCGCCTGCCTTACGACGTCTTTTAGTAGTGGATCCTTGCGACGACTGCCACCGCTTGTTGCCGGGTTTACGCGCCGTTGGATGGGATGTTGACAGCTGTACGCTGGAAAACGCCACTGAACGAACCTGCGATGTCGGCCTGTTGCGGTTGCAGCCGTTTCATCTGGAGCGCCCGGAAGCCGTCAAGGAATTGATCACCCGAAGCGGTACCGAGTGGATTGCGGTGCTGAATCAGGAAGTCCTGCGATTGCAAAATGTCGGGGACTTCGTCTGTGAATGGTTTTTTGACTTCCATACCCTGCCGTTCGATGTCTCACGGGTTCAGGTCACCCTGGGCCGAGCGTTCGGCATGGCACGCTTGCGTGGCCAGGGTACGGTTCATATCGATCAGCCTGAACATGAACTGCTTGGCGACAGTAAACCGATTCGCGAGTTGCGCAAATTGCTCAGCAAACTGGCTCCCACCGAATCCCCGGTGCTGATTCGCGGCGAAAGCGGGACTGGCAAGGAATTGGTTGCTCGCACCCTGCATCGACAATCCCAGCGTCACAGCAAACCGTTCGTGGCGATCAACTGCGGCGCGATTCCCGAACACTTGATCCAGTCCGAACTGTTTGGTCACGAAAAGGGCGCCTTTACCGGTGCGCATCAGCGCAAGGTCGGGCGGATCGAGGCGGCTAACGGCGGAACGTTGTTTCTGGATGAAATCGGTGATTTGCCCTTGGAACTGCAAGCCAATCTGCTGCGCTTCCTGCAGGAAAAACACATTGAGCGTGTGGGAGGACATCACCCCATTCCAGTGGATGTGCGGGTATTGGCGGCGACCCATGTCGACCTTGAAGCGGCCATCGAGAAGAAACGCTTTCGCGAAGACCTTTACTACCGCTTGAACGTCTTGCAGGTCCTCACCGTGCCATTACGCGAACGCCACGGTGATCTCTCGATGTTGGCCAATCACTTTTCCCATTTCTACAGTCATGAAACCGGTCGTCGGCCGCGAAGCTTCAGTGAAGACGCGCTGATTGCCATGGGAAAGCATGACTGGCCGGGCAATGTCCGCGAGTTAGCCAACCGGGTACGGCGCGGATTGGTGCTGGCCGAAGGGCGGCAGATCGAAGCCCGGGACCTGGGATTGATCAGTCAACAGGCCATTGCCACGCCGATGGGCACGCTGGAAGACTACAAGTGCCGGGCAGAGCGCCAGGCCCTGTGCGATGTGCTGAATCGACACAGCGATAATTTGAGCAACGCCGCCAAGGTGCTGGGGATATCCAGGCCTACCTTCTACCGGTTGTTGCACAAGCATCAGATACGTTGATCGATTTCAGACCTCGGGGCGAGGCTTGCCCGCGAAGAACGCCAGGCGGTGTTACTGAATCACCGCGCTATCGTTCTTCGCGGGCAAGCCTCGCTCCTACAGGATCAATAAAAAAACCGCCGAAGTTGTGTGTGCCGGATCAGAAGTAGTACGGAAATTTCAGGCTGAAGGAAAAGTCTGGCGAATCCTCAGTCAGGCCGATGGCCAGGTTGGGAACGATCGTCAGGTTGTCAGTTGCGGCCAGGGTCATGCCGATGTTGAAGTTGGCCGAGTTGTAATCGCTGTTGGAAATCGATTGCCAGTCGCCATCGTCCGGCTTGATTTTGCTCTTGCTGGCGAACTGATCCGTGAACGAGAACGACATACTCATCTTCTCGTTCAAGGCGAAGGCAATACCGGCGCCGATCTGCCAGGAGTTGCCCAGTTTCACATCCCCTGGCACCTTGGAGTTGACCTGAGGGCTGATGTCGCTGAAAGAATCTTCCATGTTGTAGGTGTAGGCCAAACTGCCGAACAGTACGGCCGGGTCGAAGCTCTTGACCAGCGAGAGCCCCGGGGTGATCGACCAGACACCATTGCCGGTAGGCAATTCCTCGGGTACCGAGAGGTTATCGTTGTTCGGGTCGTTGACCAGCTTGATGCCGTAAGGGTCTTCACCGGTCGGCGCCTTGACGCGCAGTGTAAAGACCGCGTCGGGCAGATTGGCCGACTCATCCAGAAACTTGTAGGCAACGCCAACGTTGACATCGCCAATGGTCGGGTCGCGGGTCACGGTGGCGTCCGACGTCACCGGGCTTGCGCCACCGGCGCCACCGGAGGAATACGTCGATTGGCGATACACCACGGGGACGTTGATGTCGAACTGCCAACGTTGTGCCACGTTGTAGCGGGCGGTCAGGTCTAGGGTCCAGTTATCCGCCTTGATGCGGTCGAGGTTGATGTTACCCAGGAAAATGGAGTCCAGTGCCAGAAAGCCGTTGAGCACCAACGCACGGGTATCGTAGTGCGTGTACGTCAGGCCGGTTTCGATGCTGAACTTGCCGCCGCCGAAAAAGCCGCTGGCTTCGTCATACAAGTTGGAAACGCTTTGCGCAGGTTCTGAATCATCCTTGAGCGATTGGCCGTATGAACTTCCCGTGGTTCCAGGCGCACCGGCGGCCACTGTCTGACCACTCCCGGGCGTTTCTGCGGGGGATTTGGTCAGGCGTTTGGGGGCAGGCGTCGCAGGTGTTTCTTCGACTTGGCGAATGCGCTGTTCAAGAACCATCAGCGCATTCTGTTGTGCTTCGTAACGCTGTTTCAGCTCCATGAGTTCTTTTTTTAGTGCTTCGACCTGGGGGTCCGGTGCTGCATACAGCAGGGGGACCGGGGCCAGGCTACTCAAACAAACGATAGCTCTGAACGTCAACGATCGGTGCATGGGTTAACCGTCCCTTTACTGACTACGTCTGGATGACACTGAGCGTAGATCAGAATCCTTGAGTGCGAAGACCTTTGAGCTGGTCCAGGTTGCCGTTCAGCGACCCGGTTGTCACGTTGTCACGCAGCACGACATTGAAGGATGTGAGGTTGTTGACCTGGTTGCCACCGCCGAGCAACGTCGTGTTCTGCATCAGCCCGCCTTCGGCCAGGCGTTGTTCGGTGCTGCCCTGATTGTTGTTGGCCACGATGTTGAGTTGCACACCCATCGCGGTCGAGGAAACGCTTAATGCGCCCGCGCCATTGGCACCGACCATCGTCGAGCCTGCGGCCAATGCCTGACCCTGTTGTTCCGTTGCTGGCGCTTGGCTAGCCTTTGTGACGTTGATCTGAACGTTGTTGTAGGCACTGTTATGGTCGCCGGCAGCACGCACGACTTGAGTGACGCCTTCGGTGCTGTTGAGGCCATTGCCACCCGTGACGATGCCGGTGCCTTGTGAACTCGTTGAGCCATTTCCCTTTTCATTGATCATCGACACATAGAACTGTGGCTTGATGGTCGATTGTTGAATGTGCATCGAGGACGTTGCCCCGATCACTTCACCGTTGGCATTTTGCCAAGTGCTGGTCATGACAATGCCGAAACTGATAATCCGCCCTGGCATGACATAGCGGCCGCGCAGGGTCGCCAATTCCTGATCTTTCAGCTCAATGGGGTTGAACGTCTGTGCCTGGGTCGGGAGGCTGGCGGCCAGGCAAGCCACGACCAGCCAGAGTGGAGTCTTCATGGGATGCTCCCGGAGCGTCGTGCCCCTTGTTATCAGAAGAAATCGCTTTGGATGAATCCGAAATCCATCAATTCTGCGTCTCGCACCGGGGTGAAGGTATTGATGCGGTTCTTGGCGGTCAGTGGCATCGGTGGGTCGAGCAGCGCATTGGCCTTGTCGTAGCCCTGACCGATGACGGCAAAGATGATGCCGTTCCAGCCTTTTACAAAGTCGTCGACTTTGTAGCGTTTATGACCGAGTACCGGATCTCCGATATAGACCCAGCCCCTGTGAACTCTTTGCATGACCACGAAGTGTTTGTAGCCACGGATATCCAGAAGCACGACAACCGGAATTCTGATGTCGCTCAACGTTTGCGGCGCTACCCGGTAGCCACGGGCCCGCATGCCGATACTTTCCACGTAACGCTTCATGTCGAGCATAGAGAAGCCCTGGACACGGACAAGATCCTGATCGGAATGTGCCAGCATGCCTTCGATGATCTGTTCTTCATCGACGTCCAGCCAATAGGCTTGGCGCAATATGGTTGCCAGCGCAGCTGCGCCGCAACTGAAGTCGGTTTTCTGTTGCACCAGGTCGGCAAACTTACGCTCGCGTATGCTCTGGATCGGCTTGTACACCACCGCGCCACCCGGCAGGACGGACAGCGGCATTTGTGCAGCCTCGCTCACACTGGCCACGCACAGCAAAAATGCCAAGGCAATAATGCGCATGGAAGGACGCCTTCTGGTTGTGTTTGAAACAGGCCCCCGTGAGGGGGCCTCCAGAGACAGCAATTAGAACGAGTTGTTGGAAATGGCCAACGAGTTGCTTTGTTGGTTGCCCACACCCGCAGCCACGTTGACGCCCAGGTTGCCGCTGCCACCATTCACCGAACCGTTCAGGCTTGCGGTGTTGGTCACAGGGTTTGCCCAGCCAGTTGGAGTCAGCACTTGATAGGAATAGGTGTTGCTCAAATCAAACGAACTGCTCTCGCTGTAGCTTTTCGATTTGTCGTACGAGGATTCGGACTCTCTACTGCCCGATTTCTCAAACGAGGAGGCGGACGATCTTTCCCACGATTTATCGAACGACCTTTCGAACGAGGAATCGCTCGACCTTTCACGCGACGCGTCGAAATTTGCATCGATCGATGCGTCAACCGATGCGTCGACAGTCCTGGTGCGGGTGCGATCGCCATTACCATTGTTCCAGGTAACAGTTCTGGTGGCATTCGCAGAGGCCTCCAAAGCAGCGCTCAGAGAAGCACTGGTGTTGGAGCTGCTGTCCGAGCTTCTGTAGCCGTTCACATCAACGCTTCTGGAACCACTCGCCTCGGAACTCCTGGAACCACTCACATCGAAGCTCGAAGAAGCGCTTTGGTTAACGCTCAAATCGGAAGACTTGTCGCGAGAGGCACTGCCGCTGGCCGTTGTGGTAAGGGTTATCGTATCCAGGCGGGTGGTCCGATCGGCGTAGTTATTCACTACCAGGCCAGGACCTTGTTGATCGGCAGAGGCGGTGGCGGTGGCATTACCGAGCGGAGCATTGGTGTTGGCAATGGCCATGGTGTTTTTCTGTTGGTTGAGATCGCCGCCAGCAATGTTGATCCCCATATTGCCGCTGCCGCCATTCCCCGATCCGTTCATCACGGCAGAGGCTGTACTACCGAAGTTGTTGACCCTGTTGTTGTTGCTGTATTGCGTGACGTCGGCGGTGGCTGTCGCCGTGCCGAACACGAAGCTGTTGTCCTGACTGGAGTTTGAGGCAGCATTGGCGATGGCGGACGCGTTGTCTTGCTGGTTGCCACTACCTGCCGCCACGTTGACGCCGACGTTGCCGCTGGCGCCTGTGGCAGAGCTGTTCATTTCAGCTTCGTTGACCGTCCCCTCATTACGGATGCGGTTGCCGGTACTGCTCTGGTTATCCCACGCTTCGGCCGTCGCATAGACAGGGATCTTTGTTGGAGGAGGGGGTTTATGACCATGGTGGTGATGGTCGTCGTTGTCACGCTGCCCAGCTTGTACAGCAACAGCCATGACCGCAGCAATTGCGAAAACCAGAGGCTTGAGTGCCATCGAAGGTTTCATGGTGATTCTCCGTACTTATTTTAGGTTAAGTGTTGTATCTACCTGTTTGGATCAATCCATGACCCGTACGCTCAGGGTGTTGGCCATTCGGTTTCCCACCCCGGAGCTCTGATTCAACTGGATCACCCCACGGCTACCGGTGAAGGCCTGGTCGCTGGTAGCGACCTGGCGATTGCCTGGTGCAGAGTCAGTTGGATCGGAGTCGTTGATCAGCGTCACGTTCTGCTGCATGAGGACGCTGTCGTCGATACTTTGCGGCTGTGAACTGATACTTATCCGCAGGGCATTGGCTTGCTGGTTGCTGGCGCCTGCGCTCTGGTTGACGCCCAGTACACCGTTGCCGTGGCTGAAGGAGTCGCCTTGAATGCTGGATCTTGCATCCATCCTGGGGTCGACCTGCGAACGCAACCGTTGGCGAATCTGGGTGGTGGCGCTGGCGTTGTTGCCAATGGCGATGGCCCGGGCGTTGGCCTGTTGCTGCTGATCGCCTGCAGCCTGGTTGACCGAGAGGTTGCCCTGGTGCCGTATGCCCGAACCGTCGATTTCGGCGTTATTGATGACCGGAGACTGGGCAAAGGTCGATGCACTGCAAAACAGGACCAACAGCAGCAGCGTACGGTTCATCTCAACGGTCTCCCGTGATGACTTTCAGGGCACCCAGGCCTTGCTGGACATTTGAATTGACCATGTTGGCAATACCGTTGCCCGAGTTTCCCGAACGTCCGGCTGGGAGGTTGGAAAGCTGGGCCTGGTTGGTGATATTGCCACCCAGGTTGTTGTGGGGGCCTTGAGTGACCAGACGGGAAATACCGGCACCACTGGCGACATTGGCAAAGTCGCCGTCGCTCAACTCGTTCGTTTGTCTGAGGACTTGTCTGGATGGGTTGGCATTGGCGGTCGTGGGATCAGGGTCGGGCATCACCGGTGCACGGGTTGCCATGCGCGGCTGGACATCACGCTTGATGATAATGATGCCGTTGTCAGCCTGAACGGGCAGGCTGACACTTGAACCCAGCGCACATCCGATCAATAGCAGGCTGAAAATGCGGTTTTCCAATGTCCCCACGGCGGCAATTCCTTCTTTTGATGGGGCTGTTCCAATCAACGTTGCGAAGGAGTGAGCGAAAGCTGTGCCGGTTTTTGATTGTTGTTTTGATTCAAAGGGTTATCGATCAACGCTAGCGAATCGATGAAATGATGTTTCAGGTCTGAGACAACCGTTGGGAGGCAATAGTGATAAGAGATTGCAATAGCACTGGATCCAAGCTTTGTGCCAGATGTATCAACGCTCTAACACTTCGCATGACAAGACGGTGACTGGCGTTGAAACGGGTTGTTGGGGAGGGGGCGGTGTTTCAGAAACGGACGTATTTGAAAAATTACTGCAACAAATGCTTGAGGCGTGTGCCAGCCAGTCAAGTCAAGCGCAATCCCTGTGGGAGCGCCGAAATAGAGAGGTCAGCGCCCGAGCAGCAGCGTGACGGCTTGCAGTGCCTGTAACCGGCGTTCGGCCCAATCGCCGTGAAGCACTTGAACAGGTTGTCGATGCTGTTCCAGCCATGCTTGAGTCGCATTGAAAAAAGCCCGACGTTCCTCCAGCTCAGGCTGACACCGCTGACCGTCATCGCTCCAGCCGACCAGTTCGGGCGATAGCAGCAAGTGCAAGTCATAGTGCCGAGCCAGCAGCGCTTGTTCGAGCCAGGCCGGGCAATCGCCAAACAAGGTTTCGCTCCAGAGCATATTGCTCAACAAATGAGTATCGAGGATCAGCAACGACGGCCTCATGGCGCGAGCGTCGTCTTCCCATTGCAGCTGACCGCGGGCGATTTCGGGGATATCGGCCGGGCAGGTGTCTCGCGCTTGCTGCTCAATGAACCAGCGCACGTATTCACCCACCAGAACACCACCGAATTGCTGTTGCAGTTCGGCGGCCAGCCAGCTCTTGCCGCTGGATTCAGGTCCCGTCAGTACCAGAACTTTCATGTGCGCAACGCCGGGTCGGTGCGCCATGTCCGCCAGCCATGCACCGCCAGCAGTGCGAACGCCCCATAAAGACCCGCCGTCAGGTACAGCGCTTTATAGATGAACAGGCCAACAAAAATGATGTCCAGTGCGATCCACAGCGGCCAGCATTGCAGACGTTTTTGCGCCATCCATAACTGCGCCACCAGGCTGAAACCGGTCAGTGCCGCATCGAGCCAGGGTTGCGCGGCATCGGTCCAGTGGGCCATCGCGGCGCCCAGCAGCAAACTGCCGACTGCGCCGACGGCCAGTCCGAGCGCAACGGATTTGCCATCGAGCAGGCTGACATGCCGCTTGCCATGAGTCGCGGTCCCCTGGGTCCACTGCCACCAGCCGTAGATCTGCAAACCGGCGTAGATCACTTGCAGCAGCATGTCCGAATACAGTTTCACTTCGAAAAAGATCCAGCTATACAGCAGCACCATGACCAGCCCGATCGGCCAGCACCAGGGATTCTGTTTGACCGTCAACCAGACGGCAATCACGCCGAGGGCGGCAGCAAACAGTTCAAGCCCGGACATGGAGGTTCCTTGGTGTCGTGAAAATGAGGGGGAGCGAATTGTACCCGGATTGTGGGGAATGGGGGACTTGCCCCCTGTAGGAGCGAGGCTTGCCCGCGAAGAACGATGACGCGAAGTATCAAAAAAACCGTGGTGCGTTGTTCGCGGGCAAGCCTCGCTCCTACAAGGGAGGCAATGCCGGGCGCACAGAAGAGTTACACCCGAAACTGCTTGAGCAACCCGTTCAACTGTTCGCTCAACTCCTTGAGATGAACGCTGGACACGCTCGACTGCTCAGCCGCCAGTGCCGTGCTGTGGGACAAGCCTGCGGCCTGGGTTACGTTCTGGTTGATGTCCTCCACCACGTGGGCCTGTTGCAATGTTGCGCTGGCAATCGACGCATTCAAGCCATTGAGATTGCGCAAGGCCTGGCCAATGGCATTCAGGCTGGCACCGGCCAGGCCGGCCTGTTCGATGGTCAGTTGCGAGGCACGGCTGCTGTCGCCAATCACCTTGACCGCCGCTTCGGAATGGCTTTGCAGGCGTTCGATCATCGACTGGATTTCCGCCGTCGATTTCTGAGTACGCTGGGCCAACAGGCGCACTTCATCGGCGACCACCGCAAACCCGCGTCCTTGCTCTCCGGCCCGGGCGGCTTCGATGGCGGCGTTGAGGGCCAGCAGGTTGGTTTGCTCGGCGATGGAGCGAATCACTTCCAGAACGCTGCCGATTTGCGTGCTTTCGGCGGCCAGCGTACGAATCACTTCGACGGCTTGATCGATGGTCGACGACAGCTGGTCGATCTGCTGCAAGCTGCCATCGATATTGACCTGGCCCTGTTGCGCCTGAGACTCGGCATTGCGCATTTCACTGGCTGCGTGTTCGGCGTTCTTGGCCACATCCTGCACGCCGTAGGTCACTTCGTTAATCGCGGTCGCCACCAGTTCCATCTGCTGCGACTGTTGCTGGCTGCGTTGCCGGGCTTGCGCGGCATCGTTGCCCAGTTCATTGGAAGACTGGCCCAGCGCACCGGCGGACACTTGCAGCTGACAGATCACCACACGCAGTTTGGCGGTAAAGGCGTTGAAATGCCGGGCCAATTGCGTGACTTCGTCCTGGCCGTGGGTATCGAGGCTGCGGGTCAGGTCGCTTTCACCGCTGGCGATATTGGCCATGGCGTTCACGGTTTCCTGGAGCGGACGCACGATGCTGCGGGCAATCATGATCACCAGCAGGGCCATGATCAGGGCAATCACCAGCCCCACGAAAGAGGCCTTCCAGACTTGGCCATGAAATTCGGCCTGCATGTCATCAATGTACACGCCGGACCCGATCACCCAACCCCAGGGCTCGAACAGTTTCACGTAGGAGGTTTTTTCCACCGGTGCGCTGGCGCCCGGTTTTGGCCAACGATAGTCGACCATGCCGGCACCCTTGGCCTTGGCGATGGCGACCATCTCGTTGAACAGTGCGAAACCGTCGGGGTCGCGGATCGTCGAGAGATTCTGGCCATCAAGTTTGGGATTGGTCGGGTGCATGATCATGACGGGCGTCAGATCGTTGATCCAGAAATAGTCATTCTGGTCGTAGCGCAAACCGCGCACGGTATTCAGTGCCTGCTTTTGCGCGGCATCGCGGGTGAGCGTGCCGGCAGTTTCCAGGCCGTGGTAATAGGTGAGGATGCCACTGGCGGTCTGCACCACATGTTGAGTCTTTTGGGCCTTGGCCTGATAGAGGTCGTCGTGAATCTGCTTGAGCATCAACACGCCCAACGTCAATAGCATCACCACGGCCACGATCAAGATGAGCCACAGGCGTCGGCTGATCGACACATTGCGCAAGCTGTTCATAACGCGGTTACTCCGGTTTCTTGTTCTTGTCATAAACGATCGCCAGCATCCAGCCACACTTTGCCGACCGGGCCCATGCGACTCAGGTCCTATTACGCGGCAGCGTAAATGAGGCGTGTCTGATAGGATTTCGGCCCCGCACTGAAAAACCTGAGCCCAAGTCTTTTTTTCACGCCATTTTTACCGATTTGCGTGGAGCTTGTGCGCGCGGGGATTCAGCTACGGTTGAGCGCAGTTAACGTTTATAAATTATTGACGGAGCATGCCTGGGGGCATTGTTTCTTGGGGGATTGATGGATCTTTGGACGGCCTTTCAGGCATTGATTTTAGGCGTGGTAGAAGGGCTGACGGAGTTCTTGCCCATTTCCAGTACCGGGCACCAGATCATTGTGGCGGATTTGCTCGGTTTCGGCGGCGAGCGCGCCATGGCCTTCAACATTATCATTCAGCTCGGCGCGATCCTGGCGGTGGTCTGGCAGTTTCGCCGCAAGATCTTCGACGTGGTCATTGGCTTGCCGACGCAGCCCGGCGCTCGGCGTTTTACCGCGAACCTGTTAATCGCTTTCCTGCCGGCGGTGGTGTTGGGGGTGATTTTCGCCGATCTGATCCACGAGTACCTGTTCAACCCGATTACCGTGGCCAGCGCATTGGTCGTGGGCGGGGTTGTGATGTTGTGGGCCGAACGTCGCCAGCATGAAGTGCATGCTGAAAGCGTCGATGACATAACCTGGAAAGACGCGCTCAAAGTCGGCTTCGCCCAGTGCCTGGCGATGATTCCCGGAACCTCGCGTTCCGGCTCGACGATCATCGGTGGTTTGCTGTTCGGGTTGTCGCGCAAAACGGCCACCGAGTTCTCGTTCTTCCTGGCCATGCCAACGATGGTCGGCGCGGCGGTGTACTCGGGTTACAAATACCGCGACCTGTTTGTGCCGGCTGATTTTCCGGTATTCGCCATCGGGTTCGTCACGGCCTTTATCTGCGCGATGATTGCTGTCCGGGGGCTGCTGATCTTCATTGCCAGCCACAGTTACGCGACATTCGCCTGGTATCGCATTGCGTTCGGCCTGCTGATCCTGGCCACCTGGCAATTCGGTTGGGTCGACTGGACCGCGGTCAAGCCATGAGCGATTCCAATGCGCGCAACAATAACCGCGGGCGCAAGCCCGCAGGCGCCGTTCAGCACCTGCGGCTGAAACTGCTGGTGTTCGTTGTGCTGTGTGCAGTGCCGTTGTTTGGTGCGGTGTCGATGTGGCTGCGCGGGGTGTCGGTGATTCCCCTGGTGGCCTACGGCATGGTCAGCGTGCTGGCGTTTTTCCTGTACTGGAGCGACAAGCGCAAGGCCCGCGTCGACCATTGGCGCACGCCGGAGAACGTCTTGCACGCGGTGGAGCTGGCGGGTGGTTGGCCGGGCGCTTTGCTGGCCCAGCAAGCGTTTCGGCACAAGACCCGCAAAATCTCGTTTCAGGTGGTGTTCTGGCTCATCGTGCTGATGCATCAAGTGTTCTGGATCGATCAGTTGTTTCTGGGCGCTAACCTGTTTGCGTTGCCTTAAAGCGCTTTAAAGCAGCAAGCCGACCTGCGTGCGCTTGGGCAACTTGCTCACCACCAATTGGTGGGAGCGTTGCAGCAAGCCTTGCAGTTCTTCGGTGCCCAGCGGGTAGGGCGTTTCCATGATGATCCACTGGGCCCGGGCCAGATACGGCGCCGGGTGAATGCCCGGCCGGTCGCAATGGCCAAGGAACAGGTCTTTGTCGACCTTGAAAGCCAGGGACTGCCCCCGCAGGTTCTGCAAGGCAAACATCTTGTTCCCGGCAATCGAAAACACCCGCACGCCACCCCACTTGTAATCTTCCCGCGCACCGGGCAACGCCAGGCAGTATTGCGCGACATCCTCTTCGCTCATTCGTCCCGCTTTCATAACAGTCTGTCCCCGCAAACATTGAATGATTCGATCAAATGGTCAATCCATGCACGCACCGCCGGCATCACCCCGCGTCGATGAGGGTAGACGGCTTGCAGCCAGCCGCCCGGCAATGACCAGTCGGGCAATAGTTGCACCAGCGAACCGTTTTCCAGCTCTTGCTCGCAATACATCATTGGCAGCAGAGTAAAGCCCTGGCCACTGAGGGTGCAGGCTTTGCGCACGATGAAATCTTCGCAGCCCAAACGTGCCTCGAGGTTCAGGTCGTAGCTTTTGCCCTGTTGATCAAGCATACGGATGTGCACCATGCGATCGGCCTCCAGAGCGCCGAGCACGGGCAGGTTTTTCAGGTCTTCGGGATGATTGATTTCATGGCCCCGCAAAAATGCCGGGCTGGCAACCATCAGCATCTGGGCCTGACGCAGGCGACGGGTCACCAGCAATGGATCTTCATCACCCAGATCCCGCACTCTCAAGGCAACGTCGACGCCCTCGTTGATCAGGTCAACCCGACGGTTGAGCAGCATGACTTCCAGTTGAACCTGGGGAAATTTCTCCAGGAAGTGACTGATGACTTCAGGCAGCATTTCGTGGGCCAACCCTACGGGGCAGGACACTCGCAAGCGCCCCCGGGGTTCGCTGGACATGCTGGCCACCGCTTCGTCGGCCATTTCGGCTTCCAGCAGCATCGCCTGACAATGGCGCAAGTAACGCTCGCCCACGGCGGTGAGGTTGAGTTGGCGGGTGGTGCGTTGCAGCAGGCGTGCGCCCAGGCGCTCTTCCAGCTCAGCGATGCGCCGCGACAATCGCGACTTGGGAATCCCCAGCAAACGCCCCGCTGCAGCAAAGCCACCGGCTTCGACCACCTTGGCGAAATAGTAGAGGTCGTTGAGATCTTGCATCGAATGAATACTCGACTGTTCTATCAATGGGACGAACTATCGCATTAATACCGACTAATCAGCCATTGGTTTCGTCGATAGGATTGTCTCCATCAGATCGCCCGGTGGCGATCCTTACTTTGGAGATCCCACATGAAATTACTGCATATCGATTCGAGCATTCTGGGTGACAACTCGGCTTCCCGTCAGTTGAGCGGCGAAGTCGTCAAAACCTGGCAAGCTGCCGAGCCTGGCGTTGTGGTGACTTACCGCGACCTGGCCGCTGATGCCATCAGCCATTTCTCCGCCAGTACCCTGGTCGCCGCCGGCACTGCCGCAGAGCTGCGCAACGCCGCGCAACAACACGAAGCCGATCTGAGCGCGCAGGCCCTGGCCGAATTCATCGCCGCCGATGCCGTGGTGATTGCCGCGCCGATGTACAACTTCACCATCCCGACCCAACTCAAGGCCTGGATCGACCGCATCGCCGTGGCCGGTCAGACTTTCCGCTACACCGAAGCCGGCCCTGAAGGTTTGTGCGGCGGCAAGAAAGTCGTGATCGTTTCCACCTCTGGTGGTCTGCATGTCGGTCAGGCTACCGGTGTTGCGCACGAAGATTATCTGAAAGTGCTGTTCGGCTTCCTGGGCATCACCGACATCGAGTTCGTACGCGCCCATGGCCTGGCCTACGGTGATGAAGTGCGCACCAAAGCCATGAGCGACGCTCAGGCACACATCAGCGAGCAACTGTTCGCTGCTGCGTAAGGTTTGCGCAAAGTCGTAAACAGCCTCGGGCAATACCGCTGAAACTCTGTATTCTGGTCATCGTGATGGCCAGGTACGGAGTTTTTTGTTTCTGGCGTTATCGTGGGAGCGAGCTTGCTCGCGATGGTCTCAGCACCAAGATCCTTTGGACCTGAAATGCAAAAGCCCCGTCACCAGGACAGGGCTTTTCCATTGAAGCTTGCAGGCGTCTTACATCAAAACACCCTGACTACGCAGGTAGTCATCATAGGTGCCGCTGAAGTCGGTCACGCCATCGGCGCTCAACTCGATGATGCGGGTGGCCAGGGACGATACGAACTCACGGTCGTGGCTGACGAAGATCAACGTGCCCGGGTAGTTCTCCAGCGCCAGGTTCAGCGCCTCGATGGATTCCATGTCCAAGTGGTTGGTCGGTTCGTCCATCACCAGCACGTTCGGCTTTTGCAGGATCAGCTTGCCGAACAGCATGCGACCTTGCTCCCCGCCGGAGATGACCTTGACCGACTTGAGGATCTCGTCGTTGGAGAACAGCATCCGGCCAAGGGTGCCGCGAACCAGTTGCTCACCGCCCTGGGTCCACTGGCCCATCCAGTCGAACAGGTTGCAGTCGTCTTCGAAGTCATGGGCGTGGTCCTGGGCGTAGTAGCCCAGTTCCGCGGCGTCGGTCCACTTCACGGTACCGGCATCCGGAGTCAATTCGTTGACCAGGGTGCGCAGCAGGGTGGTTTTGCCGATACCGTTCGGGCCGATGATCGCCACGCGCTCGCCGGCTTCAACCTGGAAGCTGAAGTCCTTGAACAGCGGCTTGCCGTCAAAGCCTTTGGCCATACCCTCGACGATGACCGCCTGACGGTGCAGCTTCTTGGTTTGTTCGAAACGGATGAACGGGCTCACACGGCTCGAAGGCTTGACTTCGGCCAGCTGGATCTTGTCGATCGCCTTGGCGCGAGAGGTCGCTTGCTTGGCTTTCGAGGCGTTGGCCGAGAAGCGGCTGACGAACGATTGCAGCTCGGAAATCTGCGCCTTCTTCTTGGCGTTGTCCGACAGCAGTTGCTCGCGGGACTGGGTCGCCACCGTCATGTATTCGTCGTAGTTGCCCGGGAACAGGCGCAGTTCGCCGTAGTCCAGGTCAGCCATGTGGGTGCACACACTGTTCAGGAAGTGACGGTCGTGGGAGATGATGATCATCAGGCTGGAGCGCTGGGTCAGGATGTTTTCCAGCCAGCGGATGGTATTGATGTCCAGGTGGTTGGTCGGTTCGTCGAGCAACAGCACTTCAGGATCGGAGAACAGCGCCTGCGCCAGCAATACGCGCAGTTTCCAGCCCGGCGACACTTCGCTCATCGGGCCGAAATGCTGCTCGATGCCGATACCCAGACCCAGCAGCAATTCACCGGCGCGGGATTCGGCGGTGTAGCCGTCCATTTCGGCGAATTCGGTTTCCAGCTCGGCCACGGCCATGCCGTCTTCTTCGGTCATTTCCGGCAGCGAGTAGATGCGGTCGCGTTCGGCCTTGACCTTCCACAGCTCTTCGTGGCCCATGATCACCGTATCGATCACGGTAAATTCTTCGTAGGCGAATTGATCCTGGCGCAGTTTACCCAGACGCACGTTCGGCTCGAGCATGACCTGGCCGCCGGACGGCTCGAGGTCGCCACCGAGGATTTTCATGAAGGTCGACTTGCCGCAACCGTTGGCGCCGATCAGGCCGTAGCGGTTGCCAGCGCCGAATTTGACCGAAACGTTTTCGAATAGCGGCTTGGCGCCGAACTGCATCGTGATGTTAGCTGTGGAGATCAATTACCTTACCTATCAATGGGTTAGAGCTGGTCGTTTTTGCTTGATACCGATTTTGATACCAATCTGGAGCTTTTCCAGCTCCCCCAGTCTGAGCTTGAGTTGAGCCAACGCGCATACGTCGTCAGCAACCTTTGGACGCTGTGGCCAAGTTGCTGAGCGATGAATGCGGGTTCATGTTGGACATTAAGCACATTGTCGCATAAGTATGACGGCAGTTGTACGGCAGCCGATAAGGGCTCCCTTAATGTCGCCTGATACCTTGAAGGCTCAAAGCGATCCCGGCTTGAGTGGGTACTCGATAACCACATAAACCCGATCGATGTCATCGCCGGCCTGAGCGCTGTTTGCTCGATGCGTCACATGGGACAGTTGCACGGACAAGTCCTTGACCGGGCCTGACGGTACGATGTAGCGCAGGTCTATATCGCGTTCCCAATGCCGGCCGCCATCTCCTTGTTGGGGCTGGTAATCGCCAGTGGACGAGTCGAACGGGTGATAGGCACCGCCCTTGGGGGCGCGGGTGCCGTCGATACCACGCCCGGTCACGTAGCGGGTCATGAACTTCAAGCCGGGCAGGCCGAAAGTGCCGAGGTCGAAGTCGTAGCGCACCTGCCAGGAATGTTCATGGGGGCCGTTGAAATCAGCGTACTTGATCGAGTTGGCCAGGTAGATGGAATCACCGCCGACGAAGTCGAAGGGGGTGTCGCCGTTGATTTTCTGATAGGCGAGGGTGAAGGCTTGGCCTGCGGTGGTGTATTTGCCCGACAGGCTGTAGGCCGTGTTATCGATTGCCCCTGCCACAGCCTCGCCATCGTCCTGAGTGCGGTAAAGATTGCCGTCGAGGAAAAAACCGGACTGTTTCAGGTGCAGGTTGGCGTAGTACTGACGCCAGGTGTCGCTCAGTGCCGAGGCATAAAAGGCGCCGCCCACGGGGCGATCTTCGAACAGGTTGGCCCCGATAAAATCGATGCCTCCCGTAGCGGTGCTCACGCCGTAGCCGGAAAAGTCGCCCTTGCTGGTGGACGCATCCATATTCTTGAACGCAGTGAAGTGACCGGCCACCAGATGCACGTCATCGATTTCACGGCTGTCGATCAACAAGCCCGTGGCGTATTCAGGTTGCAGGCGTTTGTCCGCCGTATCGAACACCGGAGTTTCCACGGTCATTTCACCGAACGCCAGGAGGGTGCGAGAGGCTCGCAACTTCAAGGCTCCACCACCACTGGAGTAGTTGTGTTCACTGCGCCCGTCATGATCCAGAGGCAACAATCCCGTTCCGGAATGCCCCTTGCCGCCGTCCAGTTTCAAGCCGAGAAATCCATGGGCGTCGATACCCATCCCAATCATGCCGGGAGTGAACCCGGATTCAAACGATACGATGAAACCCTGAGCCCATTCCTGTTTGTAACTCTTGTCTGCCGGCGAGGGCGATCGGTAGTCATTGTTGAGGTAAAAGTTTCGGCTGAGCACCTCAAGCGTCGACCCTGCCAGCAAACCTTGTGCGGTGGGTACAGGCTCGGCGGCGATCGCGGTTGCGGCTGTGCCCGTGAGCAACATGACCCACCAGAAGGGCGCCCGGGGGCCGGTCGCGTTGAGGTCTTTGGATGCATACATCAGCACTGCACACGAACCTTTATAGGCAGGCGGGAGTGGGAACTCCCGCGGTGAAGTCGGATTATGTCCAGGGTGTGATCACTGGATCAGCGGAACATTTTTCGGTCGCTGGTAAGGGCCGTATTCGACGGGCACCCAGGCGAAGGCTTTTTCGCGACTGCTGATATGCCCGATACCAGGGAAGGGCAAATGAGCACCGGCAACCCAGGTACGGTCATGAGCGACCTGTTTGAACAGTTTTTCGCGCGTCACGATGGCCTGTTTACCCAGGACATCGAAGCCGATGCTCACTTCCGGATGCTGGAACTGCACGGCGAAGCTGTGCACCAGGTCACCCATGAACACAATGCTCTGACCGTTGGAGCTGAACGTGTAACCACTGCTGCCGGGTGTATGGCCGGGCAGGCTGACCGCGGTCACGCCGGGCACCAGCGACTGCTCGGGGGGGAAGGTTTTGAACCGTTGGACGGCGACATAGGGGGCCACCGATTTACGGGCGATCTCGAAGTAGCCACGGGCGTCTTTTGGGGCCTTGTCCAGGTTTTCCTGGCTGAGCCAGTAATCGGCCTCCAGTTTCGCTACGTAGACGGTGGCGTTGGCGAACACCGGCTCGCCCTTGGCATTGGTCAGGCCGCAGACATGATCGACATGCATGTGGGTGAGCAACACGGTATCCACCTGCTCAGGTTGGTAACCGGCCGCGCGGATGTTATCGGGCAGCCAGCCCGCGGTTTCGCCGAAACAGGCACCGGCACCGGCATCCACCAGCACCAGGTTTTTACCGGTGTTGATCAGGAATGCGTTGAACGCGGTCGGCATGCCTGGGGTAAAAATGAACTTGCGTTCGAGCATGGCGCGAATGTCTTTCTGCGAAAGGCCTTTGAGCAGCGTCGGCCCGAGGTCGCTGTAGCCATCGAACAATGCGGTGACTTCGTATTCACCCACCGCCAGGCGCTGATAACCAGGGGCCTGGGTTTGCACTGGCGGCGGTGGCGCCGCCTGGGCTTGATTGCCTGCAAGCGTAAGACTCAGGGCGATCAGTGAGCCCTTGAAGCAGGAGGGAAGGTGCTGGAGGAGACTCATGGCTTGCGTCCTGGTTGCAATAAGAAAGGCGTGAAAAGCGGCTACGCCTGTGCGCAGCCGCTGTCATTGCTTAATGGCCTTCAGAGGCCTGGAACATGGTTTTGGCGTAGATCAGCCCCAGGCCATAGGCGCCGCCATTGGCGATCGAGGTCTTGACGGTTTCCTCGTAGGTTTCGCTGCGAGCCCAGTCACGTTGCAACTCCAGCAGGTATTGCAGTGCTGTCATCGGGCGAGCGCCGAGCTGGATCATGCGTTGCACGGCCATTTCATGGGCTTCGATGGAGACATCGCCACAGGCATCGGCGATGAAGTACACCTCAAAGCCTTGATCGATAGCTGACAGCGCCGGGCCGACGATGCACACGGAGGTCCACAGACCGGCGAGGACGATTTTCTGTTTGCCGAAGGCGTTGACTTCAACGGCGATGCGTTCGTCTTCCCAGGTGTTCATGCTGGTGCGGTCGATCACCTTGTGGTCCGGAAATACGGACTTGATCTCGTCGAAGATCGGGCCAGAGAAGCTTTTTTCGGCGACGGTGGTGAGGATGGTCGATACCTCGAAGCCCCGGGCCGCCTTGGCTACCAGCGCGGCGTTGTTACGCAGGGTGACGGCATCGATCGACTTGGTCGCAAAGGACATCTGCGACTGATGATCGATCATGATCAACGTATGGTCAGTTGGGGTAAGAAGGGTTTTGCCTGGAGCTGCTTTTGCGAGGGCCATGATAGTTTTCCTTGGGTATTGAGTGAGGACTAGTCGGGTTGCTCGACGGCGAGTGCCGTTGGGCTGATAAAAAAGTCATCGGGTTGGAATCAGTAGTCGAGGGTATGGTCAGGCATTCCACTGGCCCGCGATTGAACAGGTGTGCTGTGGTTTGGGGTATGTGTGCGATAGCGTGCGGTTTTCGCGACAGGAATGCGGAACACGTATCGGATGACGGCCGTTATGGCGTCACTTGGCGACTGTATGTCGAACTGACCTGGCGGGTCCCGGTGCTTGCTGCACAGACGTGAAAACCCGGGCTCAGTGCCGGGGTTGGAGGGCGATCTCGACAGCGGTCAATAACGCATCGCCGGTAAAGGGTTTGCGCAGACATTCACTGGCGCCGTAGCGGCTGGATTCAATCAGGGTCGCTTCATCCCAGTAGGCCGACATGCATATCACCGGAAACTTTATGTCCAGGTGGGCAAGCGCTTGCATGACGTCTATTCCGCTAAGGCCCTTCATTTTCAGATCCAGCAGCAGACAGGCGACGTCATCGAAGTTTTCGAGAGCCAGGAATTCCTCACCCGAAGCGAATACCCGAGAGCGGTAGCCCGCTGACCGGAGCAGATTGGCCAGGCTTCTGCGCACAGACGTGTCATCGTCCACGATGCAGACGATGGTCATGGCATTGCCGGGCAGTGCGGGGGCGGCGCCGCCAGTGCCGATAGTCATGAAGAACCTTGCATGGCTGGCGCCGGCTCCGCGCTGATCAGGCCATACAGGCTGACCAGACTGACCAGAGAACGCGTTTGCATCTTCTCCATGATGTGTTTGCGGTGGACCTTGGCGGTGATTTCACTGGTGCCTAGCCGGTTGGCGATGTGCTTGTTGGACAGCCCGGCGACGATTAGCGGCAGCACTTCGCGCTCACGGGGTGTCAACAGGACCGCCCTTTGACGGGCGCTCTGAATGCGTTGCCACTGCACGAACGCCGTCGCTGCACGCTGACGGGTGGTGCGCAGGATGTCCAGCAACTGATCGTCATTAAAAGGTTTGGTCAGGAATTCCACCGCTCCCGCTTTCATGGCTTGCACCGACATTGGGATGGTGCCGAAACCGGTCATGAAAATGACCGGCCATGGATGCCCGCGTTGTCCGAGCGTCGATTGCAGTTCCAGCCCTGTCGCCTCGGGCAGGCTTATGTCCAGCAACAGGCAAGCGGGGCCGATGCCAAGATCAGCACCAAGCAACTCCTCCGCCGAGGCAAATATGCGGTGCGCGATGCCTTCTGCGCGCAGCAATCGACTGAGCGCTGTGCGCACGGAGGCTTCATCGTCCACGATGAACACCGGCACGCTGTCAGGATCGATCGCCTCCTGATCTTGAGGCGCCAAGGGGCCCGGAACCATCGGATGGAACGAGGGCAGGGGCGGTTCACGTTCTTTCAATAATCGGTAACCTCGGCGCGGGACCGTCTGGATGAGTTGTTTTTCTCCGAGCAATTTGCGCAGCGAAGAAATCTGCACCTGCAGATTATTTTCCTCAACGATGGTGTTGGGCCAGACTTGGGTGATCAATTCGTCTTTACTGACGATCCGGCCATCGGCCTGCATTAGCACGGAGAGAATTTCGAACGCCCGGCCCCCGACACGCAATGGCTGTCCATCACGAAAGGCTTCGCGCCGTTCCAGGGAAATAGTGGCTTGGCCGAGTCGGATCATGCGTTTCTCTGCGCTGCGTTGGGAAAGATGATAGGGACACTTCGGTTCATCAGGTTTACACGCTAGGGGACGGCCCGACATATTGCAATTATCCCGAGGGATAACACGCGTGATTTTCAGGTGCGAAAACCGCCGGCGCAGGGCCTCTCAACGGCCATCATGATGCCGGTTACGGACAAGATCGTACGCCCGCCCTTATCTGGCCAGGACGGTACCTATACTCTCGAAGCTCGCCTGAAACGAATTTTGAGCGGTGATTTTTCATGCCCGGCAGTGCTCCCTCAGCATCCACATCCCACAACCTTGAATTCGTCCACGATGAAGCCTGGCTGGAACGTTGTGTCTTCGCAATGCTGCGTCGGGAAAACGATCTGACCTGGTTCACGCTTCAGGATCCGCAATCGGGCACAGGCTGGATCGCCGCCCGGGCATCGATTCAGCGGCCTGCCACATGCCAGCGGCTGGAGCGTGATTTTCACCTGCGCCTGGATCCGGCCTGGGCGATTGCCCCTGTCGCATTCATCCGCTCGGCCGAAGGTCCCTTGTTGCTTTATCCCTCGTTGCAGACGCCGCTGATGGAGCTGTTCAATGATACCGGGCTGCCACTGGGGCGCTTTCTGGCCATCGCCGTCTCGGCGGCCAATGCGCTTTCCTGTGCGCAAAAAGTGGGGGTGCGACATGCCAGTCTGCAACCTCACCACCTGATGGTGGATGCGGCCAATTCGGTCAAGCTCCTGGGTTTTCACAGCCATTGTGGAGAAGCTCCCGTCGCTGAATTGCCTGGCTTGGAACAATGGCCGTATCTGGCCCCCGAGCAGCTACGGCGCGATGCCAGCTTTGACGCGCGCAGTGATGTCTATGCCCTGTCGACGATTCTTTATCAAGCGCTGACTGGCAAGCTGCCGCTCACGGCCCGAGACCCATCCCAATGGCTGCACGTGCAAGCTGCCGTCCAGCCACAATCACCAGTGATACATGTTGCCGATCTGCCGGAAGGTATTTGTCGAGTGCTGCTCAAAGG
Source organism: Pseudomonas sp. Tn43 (assembly GCF_014192635.1). Lineage (NCBI taxonomy): Bacteria > Pseudomonadati > Pseudomonadota > Gammaproteobacteria > Pseudomonadales > Pseudomonadaceae > Pseudomonas > Pseudomonas sp. Tn43. The sequence goes on along the minus strand of NZ_JACHYG010000001.1, from coordinate 17,612 downwards.
CTTGGCTAAAGAGCCGGGTGCCCGCTATCAGAGCGCCGCGTCAATGGCGGCGGATCTGGCCTGGTGCCAACAGCAATGGCGGGAGCATGAGCGCATTGACGCGTTTCGGCTGGGGGCTTTCGATGCGTTGCCTTCCGTGACCCGCGACGGCGCTTTATTCGGTAGAGAGACCGAGCGCGCGCAACTGATTGAACTGATGCATCAGGTAGGCAACGATGGCGTCGCCCGGATCTTGCTGATCGGCGGTGCGCCGGGCGCCGGCAAATCGACGCTGATCCATCAGGGGATTCGCCCCCTGGCGCCCGGCTATTGGGCCAGCGGCAAGAGCAATCTGCTGCAGCAGGAAATTCCTTACGCACCTTTGTCGGAAATTATCAGATCGCTAATGACCCAGTTACTGGGCAAGCCCGCTTTGGAGCTGGAGACGCTTGGCGATCAACTGGTCGAACGGCTAAAAGGGCGGGGCAGGGTTCTGGTGGAACTGGCGCCCGAGGCTGAACTGGTCATCGGTGTCACGCCTGAGCTGCCGAACATGCCGGCCCGGCACGCGCTCGATCGTGCCAACCGAACCCTGCTCGATGTACTGGAAGTCTTCGCTCAGCCAGGAAGACCCTTGGTGCTGTTTGTGGATGATGTGCAGTGGGCGGACGATTCGACGCTCTCGTTCCTTCAGGCTTTCATCGATCGGCAGCCCCGGCATCTCGTCCTCGTCCTGGCATACCGCGAGGCCGAGTCGCACGCGCTCGAGGGTGAGGGTGGATTGCTCGAGGTACTCGGAGGTGAGCAATCGGTGCCCTGCACACGCGTCATGCTGGGGCCATTGCCAGTGTCCGCGGTCGCAGAACTGATCGCCGCTGAACTGGAGACTGACACCGCGCGTATTGAAGCGCTCGCACACGTCGTGCATTACAAGACGGCCGGCAACCCACTGTTTGTGAGTCAAGTATTACGGGCGTTGATCGATGAGCGTCTGGTGCGCTTTGACGTGCAATGTCGCCGCTGGGTCTGGAACCAGGAGGAGGTGGACGGTTATCGCTATGCGGACAATGTCGCCGACTTGATGGTGCAGCGACTCGAACGGCTGTCTTCGGTCGAGCGCGACGTGATACGCACGGCCGGCTATGTCGGCGGGCGCTGTGATGAATCGCTGCTGCATCAGCTGGTGCCACATGATCCTGAACAGATCAAACGTGATGTGCAAAGCCTGGTCGATGCTGGGTTTCTGCTGCGCGAGCGCGAGCAACTGGTGTTCCCCCACGACCGTGTACTCGAGGCTGCCTGCCAGCTTCCCGCGCAGTCGGGACGGGCTGCCGAGCATGCCCGCATCGCCGGCGCCATGCTGGATCAGTGGGGCGAGCAGACACATGAGCGGGTTTTCGAAGTCGCCAGCCAGATCCAGCGTATTGACGTCGATGCACTGCAGGCCCATCGCCGTGCGGCGTTCGTTGAACTGTTGGTCGAAGCCGCCGAACGCGCCAGGGACACTGCCGCCGTCGAGCAGGCCGCGGGTTTTCTGCGCACTGCCGAGAATTTGCTCGGCCAGACGGGTTGGTCAAGTTTCTATGCCCAAGCCTTCGCCACCCAATGGCTGGCTGCCGAGTGCGACATGCTCCTGGCCGATCTGTCCGGCGCCCAACGACGCCTCGACGATTGCCTGTCCCACGCCACCACCGTGCTCGATCGGGCGAAGACCTATCGGTTACGGGCCACCTTGCGCACGCTGCGCTCCGATTACGAGGGCGCGATAACCGAGGCTCTGAGCGGTCTGACCCTGTTGGACATTACCCTGCAGCGCAACCCCTCGCAGGAACAGCTGGCCTTGGCGTTTTTCCAGGTACGTGCACTCCTTGGCACACGTCAGATCGCTGATCTGGTGCATTTGCCCAAAGCGAATGACCTGCCTATCGAAGCCGCCATGGAGTTGCTCAGCACGCTGATTTCCTCGTTCTTCGTCAATGACGATATTCGTTTGCTGCATCTGGCGAAAATGGTCGAACTCACGCTGATGCATGGCACCACGCCGAGCTGCGGTTATGGGTTTGCCTGGTTTGGCGTGATGATTGCCGAGCGCTATGGGGAATATGTGGACGGCCTGGCCTATGCCGAAGTGGCCCTTGAACTCACCAACAAGCACGGCTATGAAGCAGGGCGCACAGGTACGCTGGTAGCGCTCGATCAGGTCTGCCCGTGGACCCGGCCGATGGCCTACGCCCGACAGACAGCTTTCGCTGCATTCGAATGTGGCCAGGCTGGTGGCGACCTCGGCATGTCCTGCTATGCCTGCAACCACATCGGCTCCGACCTGCTGTTCATGGGCGAACCCTTGCAAGAGGTGTTGAACCAACTGGATCAGGGCCTGGCCTGGGTAAGTCAATTCCATTACATCGACATCGAGCGCATCCTGCTGGCGCAACAGGCCTTCGCTACCGATCTGCGAGAAGGGCGTACGCACCGGCCGTTGGCCGAACTGGACGGCACGGAATATGACAGGTTCGGCCCCATCGATCGCCGTAGCGTGTCACAAACGACCCTGTTCTGTTCGTGGCTGTATTCCGGCATGTCGGCGTTTCACTTCGGTGATATCCCTTACGCATTGCGACGTTTTGAAGAAGCCGCGGTGCTGGCTTGGTCCATTCCGGCGCATATCAATCTCGCGGATTACTACCTGTTCTACAGTCTGGCGCTGGGCAGTGCGCAGGCGCCCGGCGAGGTGGTCGAAAAGCTGCAAAAGCTCGAGCGGCAACGTCAGCGTTTTCTGTCATGGGTTGAGCTCAACCCGACGACCTTTCGCAGCAAGCTGCTGATGATCGAAGGGGTAATCGCCCGTTTGCGCGGTCAGGAACTGGTGGCCATCCGCTGCTTCGATCAGTCACAGATCGCCGCGGCGGCGGCCGGTTTCATCCATGATCAGGCGTTGGCCCACGAACAACTGGCCGACATCTGCTTACCTAACGGACTGGTATCCGGCGCCAACCACCATCTGCGCGTCGCGCGCGACTGTTATAACCAGTGGGGCGCCTGCGGCAAGGCACGTCAGATGGAAACCTTGCACCCGTTTCTGCGGGCTGAGCCATCGTTCGAGCCGGCCCGGCCCGTGACTCAGGTACGGCTCGATCTTGAAGTAGGGATCGAGGCGGCGCGTGCGCTTTCGCAAGAAGTGCTGCTCGACCGTCTGGTCGAAACCTTGATGAATCACCTTATGATTCAGGCCGGTGCCGACAATGGCGTTCTGATGATCGCCAGCGGTGCCGAACTGCAACTGGCGGCGACGGCCTGTGTCGAGGCCTGTAACGTGCGAGTCGCACTGGACACTCGGCAACCACTCGAGCAGTTGGCGCCGGCCTCGGTACTCAACGCGACCATGCGTACCTGCATACCTCTGGTGATTGATGATGCCCGAGCCGATTGTCCTGAGGCTCACATTGCCGATCTGCAACAGCGCCAGACGCGTTCCATGTTATGCCTGCCGTTGCTCAAACAAGGTGCGTTGATCGGTCTGGTCTATCTGGAGAACAGCCTGGTCCCCAATCTGTTCGGCGCCGAGCGCCTGACCATGCTGGAAATTCTCGCCTCCCAGGCCGCCGTGTCATTGCAGACCGCCCGGCTGTATGCGCAGTTGGTCGAGGACAACCAGCTGCGCGCGCAGATGGAAGCGGATTTGCGCAGCTCCCGGGCTGAGCTGGCCCGTAGCTCGCACCTAAAGGTCATGGGGGAGCTTTCGGCTTCGATTGCCCATGAGATCAGCCAGCCGCTGCTGGGCATCTTGTCCAACGCCTCGGCCAGCCTTCGCTGGCTCAAGCGTGATCAGCCCGATCTGGAAGAAGCCATTCAGGGGCTGGAAGACATTCGATCTGACAGCGCCCGCGCCGCCGACATTGTCCAGGCGTTGCGCGCGCTCGCCAAGCAAGCGCCGTTGCAACGGTTGCCCGTGCAAATCGACGAGTTGATCGGTGAGGTCGTGCGCCTGATCGCCATCGACTTGGCAAACCGCGACGTACGATTGCAAACCCGACTCAAGGCGCAATGCCTTGTGTGGATCGATGCGGTGCAGATCCAACAGGTGGTGTTCAACCTCATCACCAATGCGCTGGAGGCCATCGCCGGAGCCGGGTTGGCGCAAGGGCGCATTATCATCAGTTCAACGGTCAAGGATAATCACGCCCAGATCTGCTTCCAGGACAACGGTCCCGGCATTGACGCGCAGCAGCGTGAGCAGATTTTCGATGCGTTCTACACCACCAAAACCAGCGGCATGGGAATGGGGCTGGCCATTTGCAGGTCGGTGATTGGCGCGCACGGCGGGACGCTGAACGTTCAGGACAGCGAGAAGGGCGCCCGGATTTGCTTCAACCTGCCACTGGCGCCGGCCAGCGCCGGATAAAAAAGGCCGCGCAAGCGGCCAAAGGGAGGAGTTCATTTGTCGACCTCGATCAGTTCCACGCGTGCAGTTCCTGCACGCGCGACTGTCCCGCGCCGTCGACCAGGCTGTCGCTGATTCTCCAGTCAGGTATGTCCCGATCGATCACTGGCGGCTGAAAATGGCTCGTTGCATGTTCAAAGGCCCGGCGCCATGCCTTGGGTGTCATCCCTTCCAGGCGGGTGAAGGTGCGGGTGAAATGCGAGTGGTCCGCAAAACCGCATTCATAAACCACCTCGGTGATCGGTATTGAGCGGCTTAGCAGGATTTTGGCTTTTTTGATTTTCATCCTCAAAATCCAGCCTTGAGGCGAGTAGCCAGTAACCTTCTTGAAGGCCCGGGAAAAATGGCTACGTGACAGGTTGCAGTGTTCGGCAATATCGCCGATGCGCACGCAGCTGCTTATGTCACGCAACATCAGTTCCTTGGCGCGGCGCTCCTGCCAGCTGGACAGGGCACCCAGAGGTCGCGCAAGGGTACTTGGGATGTCTGAATCTACCGATTGCGGGTTCATGGCAGCTCTCCTGATCGTTCAGGAAAGTTTCTCTGCCGGGGACATTTAAAGTCCTTAAGCAAACCTTAAGAGTTATGAAACACCGGGTTCCGGCCTTCGCTGTCGCCCGTTTCTCGCCATCTTTTCCCTAGCGCGTTTAAGTCGAGAGCAATAACAGCTGGGCCTCGGGGAGCACAGGGCTGACCCGATGTTATTTTTGTTCAGCGTTGTGTTCGGGACACGTGGCGTGGCTGTGGGTAAAGTCAGCACCGCTTGCCCGGCCTCGTGTGTATTCAGATGGATTACTGAATGGCCAGCACTTGGTCAGGGTGGGCACCAAATTACATTCCAGCGTACGACCGACCCGATGGATATTCAGAGCAAATAACCAGCGGCGTGTCCGGGATGGTTGTCTTGCCCTGCGGTAATGAGGTGCAACGGAATATGTTGTTGTTCATCGATAGAGGGGATTTCGAAACTTCCCACTATTTGAGGGTGTCGCTCACTCAACCCGGTCGACTCTGCTTCTTTTGCCTTAGCCATTCTCGCGTGGTTCGCTGCGATTTCATTGAGAGTTGACACGTTACATCTCCAGAGGACTGACCAAGCGTATCGCTGGCATCCCAAGCATTGATTTAATTGCCGCCGCGTCAGAATTGCGTCGTTTCGAGGCTGCTACGTCCCGCCTTTGCAATGCCTGAGCCAGACAGGGCGCGTATGGCGTGCCGCGTTTTTATAGGCGACGAATGGTTGTGAGACCGCAAGGCTTCCCTCGAAAAAGCCGTTTGTGTTAGCGACAACGTGCACACACTTTCACAGTTGAAGGTTAACTATTAGTTACAAAGTGCGGCTAATATGCCATTTTCTCGACCTCGTGCCGTCCATCGGCATGGCTCAAGAATGCGCCATCGGGATGCAGTCTGTTCACTTCTGACGTGTGACGATTTTCGTGAAACTTATCATTGCCGCTATTTATGTCCTCTCCATCGCGTATGTTCACTTGCGCGGAAAGGTGCGCCACAAATTAGGCCGTCAACTAAGCGACCACTCTACGTTTCTGGCACCGGTCAATTGCTTCCTTTATCTGTTCTCCAAAACGCCCAACCAGCCTTATATAAATCCGGCCGACTTTCCCGATTTGAGCCCTTTGCAGGCTCATTGGGAGGAGATTCGCGCCGAAGGCCGGAATTTGCTCAGGGCCGGTGAGATCAAACGGTCCAATCAGTACGATGACGTTGGTTTCAACTCGTTTTTCAAAAGTGGCTGGAAGCGTTTTTACCTCAAATGGTACGGCGACAGTCACCCGTCCGCCGCAAAGCTCTGCCCGCGTACGACTGAACTGGTGCAAAACATCGGCTCGATCAAGGCCGCGATGTTCGCCGAACTGCCGCCGGGTTCGAAACTGGTCCGCCACCGCGATCCGTATGCCGGTTCTTACCGTTATCACTTGGGGCTGGATACTCCGAACGATGCCGGTTGCTACATCAACGTCGACGGTGAGAACTACCATTGGCGCGATGGTGAAGCGGTGATGTTCGATGAGACCTTCATTCATTACGCCGAAAACACCACTGCGCAGAATCGCATCATTCTGTTCTGTGACATCGAGCGGCCGATGAAGTATCGCTGGGCGGCGGCGTTCAACCGTTGGTTCAGCCGCACGGTGATGGCGGCGGCGGGCGCGCCGAACGACGCCGGCGACAAGGTCGGTGGTATCAACCGCTTGTTCGCCAGGATCTACACGATTCGCCTGCGCGGCAAAGCGCTGAAGAAGCGTAACCGTACTCGCTACTACCTGGAGAAATGGGCGGTTTTTGGTGGGTTGCTGGCGATTTTTATTTTGATCTGAGTTGAGGTGTGGCGCATGACGCCATCGCGGGCAAGCCCGCTCCCACAAGATCCGCGTCTAATACGAACGCCGCCGGACCTGTGGGAGCGGGCTTGCCCGCGAAGAGGCCGGTATTTTCCCTGCAAAACTTATGGATGTTCCGGGAGGTCAGCCGCTCGACCGCTTCGTGGTTTTTTTCTGCGCAGTAGGTTTGGCTTTAGTAGCCGCTTTACCACCGCCCTTGCCACCCAGGCTGCGCTTGAGCAGTTCAGTCAGATCGATAACATCGGCCGTCTTGCGCTCCTCTTCACCCGAAACGGTTTCAACGGTTTCGATCTTGCCTTCATGAGCCTTCGTCTCGACCAGCGCCATGATCTTGTCTTCGAAGCTGTCGCGGTACTCCTCAGGCGTCCAGTCAGCGCTCATGTCCTCCACCAGCCGTTTGGCCATGTCGAGCTCACCTTTGGCCAGATCCGGCTTGGTCACTTCACTGCCCAGTTCCAGCTGAGCAAGGCTGCGCACTTCGGCGGGCCAGCGCAGCTTCACCAGCACCATGGCTGATTCCAGCGGCATGAGGGCCGCCAGGTACTGGCGGGTATGCAGAACAACGCGGGCCAGGGCGACCTTGTTGGTTTGGCTGAGGGTTTCGCGTAACAGCGCATAGACCTTGCCGCCGCGTCTGTCCGGGGCCAGGTAATAAGGCGTATCGATGTTTTGCAAAGGGATTTGCTCGCTGTCGACAAAGGCGAAGATGTCGATGGTTTGGGTCGACACCGGATGGGCCGAGCGAATCTCTTCTTCGCTAAGCACCACGTAACGCCCTTTTTCGTACTGAACGCCTTTGACGATGTGCTCCTTGGTGACTTCCTTGCCAGTGACTTTGTTGACGCGCTTATAGCCCACCGGTTCCATGCTGCGGCTGTCGAGCCAGTCAAAGTCCACCCCGTGGGAAGACGTCGCCGAGACCAGCGACACGGGGATGTGCACCAGACCAAAACTGATTGCGCCTTTCCAGATTGCCCGTGCCATCGTCGTGCTCTCGTCAGTCGATTGATGTTCAGGTGACCTGTGGCCAAGGGCAAAAGTTTCAGTCGGCGGCGGCCCGGTCCTGCGGGCGGATCGGCGGTGCCGTTAACTCGTGTTACATGTTGTGGGGGAGGTTTTAGTTAACAAATCCGAACCCTGGGCGTAGCGTGGCTCTATTCATCCATGAAGCGTGGCACGCTCAATGAGAGGTCCCCCATGAACCGATGTGTGCTCGGTGTCATCGCGCTGGCATTAAGTGGCATGCTAAGCCCTTTGGCGCTGGCAGACGCCCGATCATTGTCTTCGCCCTGGCTGCTGGCGCAGAACCTGCCGGGAAGCAACAACAATCCCTACAACAGCCCGATTCGCCGGGCCAATCCCAACAGCATGCAAGGCACGCAACCCAATATCCCGGTAATCCGCGGGCCAAATACGGTGCCTGTGCCACGACCGCCAACGCTTGATAATGGCGGTATCGGCAATCGCTATCCGCAAGATCGCCAGGCTCCCACCGGCCAACCGAAATTCATTCCCAATCCACCCCCTCGGGACTCGAACCGCAACTACCGTTGAACCAGCCCTATTGACGACAAAAGGAATCGTGCATGTTGCGTAAAGCCCTCTTGGCCTCTTTCTGTGCCAGCGCCTTGTTAACAGTGACGGCGCTCGTCTTTGCAGCACCAACACAGGATTTTAAAAGCGAGCAGGGCACCCTTGAGCTCACGCCGATCGTTAAAGGCCTGGACCACCCCTGGGCGCTGGCGTTTTTGCCTGACCGCCAAGGGATGCTGGTGACCGAACGGCCCGGCAACCTGCGACTGATCAGCGCCGACGGCAAACTTTCGGGGCCGCTCAATGGCGTGCCTCAGGTCTGGGCCAAGGGCCAAGGCGGATTGCTCGATGTGGCGTTGTCGCCCGATTTCAAACAAGACCGCATGGTCTATCTGTCTTACGCCGAAGGGGGGGGTGAGGGCGGTAAAGCCGGCACAGCGGTCGGTCGTGCAAGGTTGTCGGATGACCTGACGGCGCTCAAGGATTTCAGGGTGATCTTCCGTCAAGAGCCCAAGCTCTCCCTTGGTAATCATTTCGGCTCACGACTGGTGTTCGACCGCGACGGCTATCTGTTCATCACCCTGGGCGAAAATAATGACCGGCCCACAGCGCAAGATCTCGACAAACTGCAAGGCAAGATCGTGCGGCTCTATCCCGATGGCAAGGTGCCCAAAGACAATCCCTTTGTCGGGCAAAAAGGCGTTCGCCCGGAAATCTGGTCTTACGGCCAACGCAACCCGCAAGGCGCGGCGCTCAACCCCTGGAGCGGCACGCTGTGGGAAAACGAGCACGGTCCGCGGGGCGGTGACGAGATCAACATCATCGAGCGTGGCAAAAATTACGGCTGGCCAATGGCAACCCACGGCATCAACTATTCCGGCCTGCCGGTCCCGGAAGCCAAGGGCGAAACCGCCGAAGGTACCGTCGGTCCGCACCATGTCTGGGAAAAATCCCCCGGCCTCAGCGGCATGGCCTTCTATGACGGCGATCGCTTCAAGGCCTGGCAGCACAACGTGTTTATCGGCGCGCTGGTGAGTCAGGAACTGATTCGCCTGCAATTGAAGGATGACAAGGTTGTTCATGAAGAGCGGTTGCTGGGTGAACTCAACAAACGGATTCGTGACGTACGGCAGGGGCCGGATGGTTATTTGTATTTACTGACCGATGAGGATGACGGGGTGCTGTACAAGTTGGGGGTGAAGTAAACGGGCTTGCCTAAAGCTTTAATCAACTGTCGGTTCAGACCGAGTCGCGCTCACGGAGTTTTTCCGCTCTTGAAGCCCCCGCACCACGAGATACAGTAACGGCCCGATAGACACAAAAACCGCCGTCACCACCAGATAGGGAACCACCGACAACCCTGACTGCCCACGCTGGCGCGCATCCTTGTACATCCAGATACCGGCAAGCGTCGCCAACAGGTATAAATCGATCACCACCTGCGCGGTATCGGGCCGCGACATCAGGCTGATGCCGAAGTCGAGCAGCGACTGCTCCGCCTGCAGCATCACCGAAACGGTGTAGCCGGCGAAGGCGATCAGGGCGATGAGGGGCAGGGCGACAGACTTCATGGTTTCCTTCCTTGGGGCAATGAGCGGAATCGCCAGCCTACAGCGACCTTTGAAAATTGGCCATTGACTTGCCATTAGCGTCCGGCTAATTTCCAGCCATGACTTCCACCGTATTGCGCTGCCAGCCAAGCATTATTACCGCCATTCCTTATTTGGCGGGCTAGCTCACGACTGCAGCACCCAACCCGCCCTAGAGGCGGGTTTTTACTTTCTGTCTCTTGGGTTTTGAGCTTACCGGGCGCACGCAACCGGCGTAGAAGCTGCCGAAGGTTGCGATCTTTTGATCTTGAAAAGCAAAGATCGCAGCCTTCGGCAGCTCCTACACCGACCGTGTAAACCCGGATACCAAGGAGACGACCATGAGCAGCACCCCCGCCCAGCAGCGCTTGCTTGAGCACTACGTGAAAAAGATCCTCGCCGCGCCGGTTTACGAACTTGCCGTGCGCACGCCGTTGCAAGCGGCGCCGGCCTTGTCCGAGGCGTTGGGCAATCAGATCCTGCTAAAGCGCGAAGACTTGCAACCGACCTTTTCCTTCAAGATCCGTGGCGCCTACAACAAACTGGTCAATCTGAGCGATGAGCAGAAGGCTCGTGGCGTGATCACAGCCTCGGCGGGCAATCATGCCCAAGGCGTCGCGTTGGCGGCTCGCGAGCTGGGGATCGGCGCTACCATCGTCATGCCCTGTACGACCCCGGAATTGAAGGTGCTGGGTGTTCGCAGTCGAGGCGCCGAAGCGCTGCTGCACGGGGAAAGTTTTCCGTTTGCCCTGGAATACGCGCTGAGCCTGGCGCAGCAAACCGGTTGCACCTTTGTCTCGCCCTTCGACGACCTGGACGTGATTGCGGGGCAGGGCACCGTCGCCATGGAAATCCTGCGCCAGCACCAAGGGCCGCTGGACGCGATCTTCGTTCCTGTCGGCGGCGGTGGCTTGATCGCCGGTATCGCCGCATACGTTAAATACCTGCGCCCTGAAATCCGCATCATCGGCGTCGAGTCGGAACACTCCGCTTGCTTGCAGGCCGCATTACAGGCCGGCGAACGGGTTGTGCTGCCAACCGTTGGCACCTTCGCCGATGGCGTGGCGGTCGCTCAGATCGGCGCCCATGGATTCGAGGTCTGTCGGTTCTGCGTCGACGAAGTAATGACCGTCAGCAATGACGAACTTTGTGCCGCCATCAAGAACATCTACGACGATACCCGCTCGATCACCGAACCTTCCGGCGCCCTGGCCGTGGCCGGAATCAAACGGTACGTGGCACGAACCGGCGCCCGTGGTCAGACCCTGGTTGCCATTGATTCGGGGGCGAATATCAATTTTGACAGTTTGCGGCACGTAGCCGAACGCGCCGCGTTGAGCGGCGTGTCGGCGTGAGGGCTGTTCCGATTATTCCTGAACAGCGTTCTCGACATGGCTCGATGCCGACCAGAGCCGGTAGCGCACTTCAATATCCTTGGGCACGTAGAGAACGATCGGCAATTTGCTGTTGTATCGCAGTCTGAAACCGTCACCGACGACCGGCACGAATTCCTTTTTGCGCTTGCCATCCGGGCAGGCCATCAGCGTACTCATGGGGCCGGTGACTTTTTCCAGCCGATAAAACGGGTAGCCCCAGCCCTCAAGGTTCTTTTCCTCAAGCTTGCCGCCCAGGCGCTGACGGTTGCAGTCGACGGTCAGGGTCTTGCCGGCCAGGATCTCGACTTGATAACCGTCTTCCTGTTGTTGCGGGGCGAGGTGAATGACCTGGCGGGTAAAACCGCTCTCAGGCTTGGGATACGGCGCGACGTTTTCGAGGGTTGCGGCGTGGGCTACGGACGACAAAATGGCAACTATCAGCCCGACGGTCGTGTTAAGCGGCAAAGCACCCATGATGCCTCCTTGCGTGTGTGTGGGGTCAGCGGATACTGAATGGATGGGCCACATTCTCACTGCCGTCCTCAGCCAATGCAAACCCACCATCGGGGTGTTTGCAAAATGCAGGTCTTGAAGCAGACCTTTCTTGCATTTTGCATGACGCGATGTATTGCCATTTCTCCCAAACCCTTGATTTGCCGACGAGGCGCAGAGCGAAATCCGGGGCATGTTTTATGCTGAAGCTGTCTTGAGCTGGCCACGATTCTTACTGAGTCAGCGCTTAAAACAAGAAGACGGTTGGGACATTGGAACAATGAGGTTCCCCAAGGAAGAAAAACAACGAGCAATTTGAGCTCCGACCGACATTGATTTTTGATTGGCAATCTCACAAACCGAGAGGGTGGCCATGTTTCTTTCTGCCTTGGAACTCCGCAATATCGTTGAAAGCAGCTTTCTCCCGAAACGCTGCCAATGCACGCTGTCGCCGGACCTGTCGATGACCGTCAAGGTGTATTCGGACGTCGAGACTGACCATCTCGACCTGCTCGTCACCGGCATAGACGCCCATCGCCTCAACGGGTGCCGGGAAATCAACAATCTGATCGCCGAGTTACGCTCCGACCTTGCGCGCAATACACACAACCCGCTATTGCAGCCGACGTCAAAAGCTCATTAACCGGCGATTTCACCCAGTTCGATCGATACGCGCCGGGTCTGGATAAACCCCAGACCCAGCGCCAATTCCACCAGGATCGCCAGAACCCTGACAGGCCTACTGTCAGTTCTGATAGCTGCACGCGTCAGACAGTTTTTGGTACGTGATCTCCGCAGGCTTACCCGACTTGTCGATGTACTTCATGTTGGCCGTCACCACTTTGCATTCATGCGTTTGCGGTTCAGTCAGGGAAATGACCTTGGCCACCTGCAGCTGCATGCCGTAGTGATAAGGCACCGCCTGGGAAGATGATGTCTCGTCTGCCTGAACAAACCCGGTGAATGCGGTGCAGGCGAGGGCGGTGGTAATCAGCAGTGTTCGTGTGTTCATGGTGAGTCTCCAGCGCAGCGGGAAGTCAATTCGACAAAGAACGTCGAACCTGCCGCACTGGGCGTCAGAGGGAGCTGAGGGCGTGCGGTCCAGTAAAGCTTTGGACCGTGGGGTTAAGCGATGGTTAACCGACTTGCGTGCCGCCTGTCGTGAGGAGTTTCTGACAGAGGTTTCGTGTCGGTAAAAAAACTGCGGGAGCTTCGGCTCGTTCCTACAAGCTTGGACGCTTTGTCGTCTTTCGGCGCTTGGCCTATAGCGATTACTGTTTGGCATCGCTGCAAAATCAGCGAACAGGTTTGGTCACCTGATATCCCGCATACATATGTGCCATCATTCGCCCTACGGACATCTTTGTCTTCGTGGTGCGTTGTTATGGCGGCTGTGTGCTGGACGCCTTCGGGCGAGCCGATTTGCGGGTTATCGGTTGACCAAGCCTGTACACAGTCCGCCTCCATCGTTTGGTCACGGTGCTGGCGGTTACTTAACTAACGTTTGAGTAATTCTTATGCCAACGTTCAACCCGTTTCCTGTTCGTTATCGTTCAATCAAAAGCAGCATTACCGACTCAAATCCCTTGGTCATCGATACAGAAGCCAATCCGCAAGACATTCTCGAAGCCGCGTTACAGCGTATCCGAGCCTCCAGCCAGTTACTTGAAACACTCCACTCGATGACGGGGCCGTACCCATTGACAATAATTGGGCCGAGAACCAGATTCGGCCGTGGGCCTTGGGTCGCAAAAACTGGCTCTTCGCAGGGTCACTACGCAGCGGCAAACGGGCGGCGGTGATCATGAGCCTGATCCAGTCGGCGCGACTCAACGGGCATGATCCGTATGCTTATTTGAAGGACGTCCTCACTCGCCTGCCTACGCAGCGGGCCAGTGAGATTATGGAGCTGCTACCTCATCGATGGGTGCTTGCTCAATGAGTCCGTTTTTTAACGGACTTTTCGAAAACTTTCCCAGGAGGGATCAATGGTAGATAAAGCGCACGAGTACGAAGTCCAGGTAACTTGGGCCGGCAACAACGGGACAGGAACGTCATCTTATCGGGGTTACAGCCGGGCGCACGTAATCGCAGCTAACGGCAAAATACCAATTGAGGGGTCGTCCGATCCCAGTTTTCGAGGAGACCCCACGCGCTGGAATCCCGAGGAATTGCTCTTGGCATCCTTATCTGCGTGCCACAAGCTTTGGTACCTTGGCCTTTGCGCTGAAGCCGGGATCGTTGTGGTGGCCTACGAGGACAACGCTCAAGGAACAATGGTCGAGGAGAGCAACGGCGCTGGTCAGTTCACCTCAGTTATTTTGAGGCCGAAAGTGATCCTGGCATCGGGGTCTGAGATCGCAAAAGCTCAGACGCTGCACAAAATAGCTCATGAAAAATGCTTCATTGCTCGTTCGGTAAACTTTCCAGTCAGCCACGCACCCGAAATATCGATAAGCCCAGGCGCCTAGTTAGCCAGAGAAGGTGTCCGCATAGTCGGGCACCCTCTCAAAGTCTACATAACTGCCTAGATAACATTGCCGGACGCTTACTTTGGGTTTCGGGTGTTCCAGGGCGGGGCGGCAATGCGCGTCCCACGGCGTGGCGAGGAAGCGGTTGCGGTAGCCCTGGTGGAAGTCGTCCTTGTTATCGGTGACGTCGCTGGTGATGTTCTCGCCGAGCACTTGCGGCTGCTTGCCTTCGTGGACGATTTCCAGCAGCAGACAGAGGTCGTTCCACTCGTCGCGCGGGTGATCGCTCAGGGCCATGAAGTGGCCGCTGAGCGTAATTTATAGATAAGGTCACACTTCACCGGACCAATACCAAAGCGTGTCGCCCCAGTTGGAACCACTGAAACTCGGCATGATTTCACCCTGATTGAAATAGCGCCGGGAGTTCGCTTGAGCGGGGCTGAACCAATAACCCGCCACACTGCATGGCTGGCCTGCTTCGAGGCGTGCGGGAGTCTTTGACTGAGTATCTTCCTGGTCGAACCGCGCATACCAACGAGCGGTACTGTCCTCTTCGAAGCAATCTCCATAAGGAGAATAGGTATGCAGTTGATCGGGGTTGGGAATTCGTAGCGTTTTTACGATCCTATTGACCGCTACATAGGCTGCGGGAGGCTGGTCGCTTTCGGCGCCCAACTCGGGGACTTCGCCCGCTCGAATGATCAATCCGCTGTCGTAATTCAATACCTCGACATCACCACGGCCGCTAAAGGCGTGACGCAGCGAGGCCTCACCTCCCAACCGCTCAACAAACTGCCTCCCAACGACTGTGTACCAGTTCACACCCTTAATGTGATGGAGCAGCTCTCGTTTGAAGTTATGCACCATGGAGTCCACTTCGAGCCCGGGAAACTGTTGTGCCAGTTGAAACTCCATTGGCATGTAGCTATCGAAGTCGTAAGGCAAGATGCTGGATAAACCACCGTAACCATGTTCGGCCTTGACCTGATTGCAGAGATAAGCCAACCAGCTCTGATAGCGAGCTGCACCGTCAGCTTCTTTCAACAGCGTCCAAGGCAAGGTCATCTTCAGGTATGAACGCTTCTGATCACCATGGACCTCAAAAGAGTTAAGCGCTGAAAGACTGTATTCACCAGCCTCATCGGCTGTCGCGGCGCTACTGATATGCCACTCGTATTGTTCGTTCGAATCTGTTCCGAGAATTTCTTCTGTCGTTTTTTTGAAGCTGTCGTTTGTCAGCTTTTTATAGCGACCATCAAATTGCCCATTGAGGTATTGGCCGAAATCCTCCTTGAAGCGGGCGAAACACTCCATGACCTTTTGCTTGCTTTCAAGCAAATAGCCCTCTTTGAAGTACACCGTAGCGATCAATCCCAGCCTGATGACTGGGGTGTTATCCGGCAAATCAAAGGCTAGGTCAGGAGCCTTCTCGTTTAATCTTTCCAATCCATTCATAGTGTTTTCTTTTACCCGGCAGTTACTGCTGTAGTGATGGCGGCACCGCCCAAAATGCTAGCTAATAAGGCCCACGAAAGCTGAGCCAGTCGCACAATCACCAACAAACCCGCGACAATCGCCGCTGGAATACCCGCTGATACAACGGCTGCTCCAATTGCGAAGGCTATGACCACTGTGGCTACTGCAATCCCTAAGTCGATTAACACCTGCACCCAGTCGATTTGCCGGAGCATGTCTAACGTTATGTCAGTGTAGCGTTGGACTTCCTTCCAAACGGCTCTTAATTGCTCGTCCGTCCAGCGAATGACTTGAGCCCCTGTTTCACTGACCCACTCCCAAGCTTTTTGTGATTCGCGTCTAATCCATTCACCTTTGACGCCGAGCCAAGTCGCAGCATCTTCCAGATGTTTCTGTACTTCCTGAGAAAGTTTTCGGATGCCATTAGCTCCCTGTTCCAGAAGGCTATCCACTGCTGCCTGAACCTGTTGGGTCCAGCTTTCCACATGGGCGGGTCTTGGCGTCGCTGACGGACCGTACGCGGGGACCGGAACTGGCGCAGGCCTTGGCGGCTCATCAGGATTCCTAGGAGGCAGTAGCACCGGCCATTTTAAAGGATCGAACTCTCCGGTTGGCTTGTGCTCTCTGTTGTATTCGCGATCCCGTTCCCGATCACCATCGTCGCGACAATCGTTGATCTCCAAGACGGAAAAACGTCTGGGGCCTCCTGCGATATCCAGATAAGCCTCCCTTTGCGCCATTCCAAGCACGTCCCCCGGAAACTTCACCTCCACCAACCGTTCCAGATTATCGGGATGAACAACGCCCTGATGATCCGCACATGCCTGTCCCGGCCAACGGATACTGCGGCTCTTTACAATGATGACATCCGGGCGCCGCAGCAATCCTTTGACCGAGCCTTTAGGAAACGGAAATAAGGTATGGCGTCGCTCGGGGTCCGGCTTCTCGTCGTCGCCCAGCCATGAGGAGCTGAGAAATGGCTTGGGTGGAAGAAAGGCCATGTCAAAACAGACTTCGGCTTTGTAGTCCCAGCGGAAATCCCAGCGGTACTCGTCCGCTCGAATCAAGCCACTCATGACAAGTTGCTTGAGTTCCAGCCCAGTAGAGCCGCCATCCTTGGATTTCTTTAACGACAACTTTGGAAAACGTGCAGCGTAATTAGCCTTTTCCATCAAATAAGGTTTGTTGTCCGGATTGGGCAATGGCGCCTGTTTGACTGTGCCTTCAATGCTGGTGTTGGTACAGCCCTGCGGCGTTTGAGGTGGTTTCATGACCGCCATGTATCAGCCCTCCGAGTTGGCGTTTTTGAAGTCCAGGGTCATTTCCTTCGGTGCACTTTCACCCGCCCTGATCAATGGCTCCTCAGGCTCCGGTTTACGGATGGGCGTCAGCAGCTCCACTTCGATTGGGTTTGTGCTATGGGCCTGAAAGGTTTTACCTTCTTCATTGGTGTAACCGGCAATACGTGTGCCGTCTGCCAGCTTTAATGTGTAAGGAGTTCCTGCTAATGACTCTCCTGTTTTTTCGTCTTGGAGCAGATAGTGAGCCTTATGACTTCGTGGGGCATTTTCAAGCAACTTGCCGAATTTATCCTTGGCCGCCAGACCAGGCAAAAGAGGCCCCAAGATCTGAATGCCAGTCCCAGTTCCCGGCCCACCCCCGGAATTCACCTTCACCTCCGCCCCGCTAATCGTCACCCCACCCGCATCAATCTTCACAAAACTCCCGCCCGCCTTGGCCGTCAGCTCCATGCCATCCTCAACCACCACATTCTCCCCGGCGTGGTAATGAATCTCCGTCCCGGCCTCGACAAACTGCGCCGTGCCCACCTTCACATGCCGGGTCACGCCGACGGTGAGGTGATCATCGGCCCGCGCTTCGGTCTTGCGGTC